>JAZUQF010000477.1:0-2636 GCA_045605545.1 Lysinibacillus sp. | reverse complement strand
CCGCATGCTCATGGCCAAGCGGTGTATAGGCCATCATCGGCATATCCCGTTCACGCATCCATGGCTGCAAATCGAATTCCGTGCCACGGCTGTCCATATTATAGAGAACCTGATTGGTTGCGCAATTCGTTGTAATTGCCTCCAGCTCCTCCATGTCCGCCACATCGAAATTGGAAACGCCCCATGCACGCAGCTTTCCTTCCATCTTCAATTGTTCAAACGCCTCAATCGTCTCTTCGAGTGGAATATCGCCGCGCCAATGCAGCAGGTACATGTCCACATAATCCGTCTGAAGCCGCTTCAAACTGTTTTCCAGACTGGTGCGCATTTTTTCGCGTGACGCATTCCATGGATACACCTTCGTGACAATGGTCAATTCTTCACGAGGAGTCGGTGCTATCGCCTCTCCCACCAACTTTTCCGCAAGGCCGTCGCCGTACATCTCAGCCGTATCAATCAATGTCAGGCCACGCTCCATACCTGCCCGCAGCGCCTTGATTTCCTGTGAGCGGCTGTCCGGATCCTCGCCCATATACCATGTCCCCATGCCAAGTGCCGGCACTTTTTTTACACCAAAGGAAATTTGCTTCATTACTCACCCCTCCTACTTTAGTAGAATGCTATTTGGATATTTTGTTTCCCCTTAAAGACTTCTACAAAAAGCGATAAGAACCTTCCTGTTTTTACAAATTTAACAATAATAGAAAGAAAAATTTACAAAAAATAAGGTTGCAGGTTCAAATCCTTAAATGTTCGGATTCATGGAATATAGGTTTGTCTCCGGCCGATGGAAGATTGGCATTTTAGTTAAAAATAGACGAACGTTAGATGTTAATTTTCTTTGAAAGTTCGTTTTATGGCTGTGTGTGTTGATTCAAAAACACATTGCGATATCAAATAAAAGTTATTTTAATCCTAATATATCTTGTTATTACATATTAGACTATGTAAGAGTTAGTTCAACTATCAACCTTCCCTTTTGGATTGGATGAATACAAGTAAGCAGCACTGCCGTACTATGTTAAAGGGGCATTTTTTGGAATGGGTGATGGGAGAAATGACAATGTGGAGGGAGAACTGAAATGATGGAGTATCTGGAAACAGTGAGAAGAAATCTGCTAAGACACATCGAGACACTGACAAATCATCAATTAAACGAAGTGGTGGAAGAAGGCGTCTGGTCGATTGCACAGAATCTGGAGCATCTTTACCTGCTGGAGATGTCGGTTGCCAAAGGAATCAGGCACGCACAGTCCCACGGTGAGGTAAAGCCAGTCAAGGAAAAGCCGATTCATTTGACGGTGGACCGTGCGACAAAGGTACCTGCTCCTCCCTATTTGGAGCCATCGACTGACTTTCAGACACTTGATGAACTGAAAGGCAAGCTTGCGCAGTCAAGGGAGATTCTCCTTCAAATAATAATGAGCCTGACCGAGCAGGAAATGGATGAAAAATCATTCAAGCACCCTGTCTTCGGCACGCTTTCCATCCGGCAATGGATAACATTTGTCGGCCATCATGAAGAACGCCACCGCCTGCAGATAGAGGAAGTCAAGCCGCATTTATCATAAGACACATATGATTTCCCTATCGAGAGATGAAAAGTGCATCTAAGGATAAAATATTTCTGAAAATATGAAATATTATGGTAAAGTGGAAATATCTTACTAGAATTGGAGAGTTGTCGTCATGCATTTTGAAAAACCTGATGTTGAACAATTTTTTCAGACACTGACAGTAGGAAACTTTACAGGCAGCCCGGATGAAAAGCAGCTGGTATTCAGCACGAACCTGAATGGTCAATTCAATCTATGGGCAATGGATCTGCCGAATCAGTTCCCCTACCCTCTCGCTTTCCCGAACCAAAGCATATCATTTCTTTCCTATGCCAAAACAGGTGAATTCATCGTAATCGGCTTTGATAACGACGGGGATGAAAATATCCAGCTCTATGCCCTTCCTCCTCAGGGCGGCAAATGGGTACCGCTCCGTAAGAACGAAAAAGAGCGCCATTTCTTTGCTTATCTAAGTGAGGACGGCAAACGCCTCTACTACTACGGGACGAATGGAAATCCGACGTACTTCAACAACTTCGTCTACGATGTAGAAACGGGAGAGGAAAAGCTGTTGCTTGAAGGAAGTGAGGCACCTACCGCCATCACTGCAGTCAGCCCGGCTGAAGCTTCTTTTATCACAATGAAGCAGTTCGGTAATACCCATTCCCTCGCCTATGCCCATATCAACGGAGAAGCGGTATTGATGACGCCTGAGACAGAGGAGCAGCATACCATTTCGGATGTTGTCTATACGTCTGAAACGGAGATATATTTCCTGACAAACCATGATGCGGATCTGACGTATCTCGCCAAATTCGACCTACAGGCAAAGGAATTTACTAAAGTGCTGCAGCTCGAGAAGGAGGACTTTGGGGCGCTTCATTTCTCGAAGAAGAATCAGGTACTGTACATTGTGGGCTCCTACGGGGTGGAAGATCGCCTCTATGAATACGTACTGGAGAGTGGTGAGCTGAACAAGCTAACGGCACCTACCAGCATTGTGGAAAAAGTAGTTGTTGCAAAGAGTGGCAATATCTATTTACAGGGACGCAGTGCGACACATCCGACGAACCTCTATAT
>JAZUQF010000476.1:0-4574 GCA_045605545.1 Lysinibacillus sp. | reverse complement strand
CGTTTTGCCACAAGGTTTCTTCGGGGAAAGGGCACGTTGCACATTCTTTAGACGTGTAAATTTTAATGTGCGACATTGTTCGTTAAAACTGTCATAACGATAGGTATGTTCCCGTACACAAGTGGGACGAAAATATTCATCAAAGGCGGTGGCTTCGCCTTCACAACGAACATTGTATGGAATGACAACACACCCTTTTTTGCGTGATAGCCTGTTGATAAATTGACACATAATCATAGCCTGCATCAAATAGAGCTGTAATTATGTGCTTTGGCTTTAGGATTTTGATTTTTTAAATAAAGGATTCGTTGTTTTACCATCATGTAAATTACCCGATGTCAGGCGACCCACAAAATATTGACTTTTGGTTGAAGCAGCCAAGCGTTCTTTAAATCCATACCAGAACGTATTTTTACCCTTACTATTTTTCTTAATGTCCCATTGTCGGACAATAGGTGCATCTAATTGGTGTTTCATTTTCTTTTCGTAAATTGTTTGATACGCTTCAATCTCCGCTTGCTTAGCTAGCTAAATAGCGAGTTTTTCTTCTGTTTTTCGCCCACGTTTTTTAGTGGGTGATTCTTTCTTTTCAAAAGATTTCGAGGCATCACATATTCGAAAAATGCTTCAAACTTTTCAACACCCATGAATAAAACACTTCAATTTCAATTTATTTTAGAATATTCTGAAAAATAATTTCATATCTATATTATGAATCTATAGAGGATGAAATCGATATATTCAAAAATATATCGTCTATTTCCATAATTATAGGTCCGAAAAAATTTATTTACTATTAAAAAAGGAGGAAATAATATGATTTCAGTAATAGATGTAAAGGTATAAGAGATTTTTGTTAAGCAGACAAGATACCAATGGGAAGCAAGTAATTCTATAGTGGAACAGCGAGTAAAGGAGTTATTACGTTTAAAGGAAGAGGTTTTAAGACGTAGGACCTTCTTTACAGAGGCGGCTAATAAAGACGTTTTTCACTAGTGCATCAACGATTGCTGTTGAAAACTGATTCATAGGGGAGTCCTTTTTTCTAGGATTGGTTGTGGTGACTTAATTCTACCAGGAAAGGGTCTTCCTTTTTCTATTGAAATTTTTCATACTCTCTTCTTTTGTAAAGTAACGAACGAATTAATAAAAAGGATGTGGATGTAATGATTTTAAAAACATCTAGAACTGTCGAGCAATTATCATATAAGCAAAAAGTATTGCTAATGGTTGGGATATTTTTATGTATAGAATTAGGGATTATGGTTTCTTCAGAATTCTCAGTAGCCCTACCTAAAATTATTGAAGATATAGGTGGTGCACAATTTTATGCACTTGTATTTACTGTGAACATAGCAATTGGGGCTATTATTACGCCGATTGCTGGTAGATTAAGTGATATGTATGGTCGACGTCAAATATTGATCATTGGTATTTTAATTATCTTAATTTCTGAACTTCTTACACCGATGTTGGTATCAAATATCGTTCACTTAATGATTTTCCGTGGTATTCAAGGTTTTGGTGGATCAACTGTAGTTGTAGTTGGTCTAATTGTTATTAGTGACATTTTTGACCTAGATAACCGTGCTAAATTCTTAGGGTTTTATGGTTCATTAAATGCTATCACAGCCATGGTTGCGCCAACTGTAGGGGGGATGGTAGTAGAGTATATGTCATGGCATTGGATATTCTATTCAATTATACCAATTGGAGTGATTGGTTTTTTGTTGGTCTTTAAATATATGCCGAACGTTCCATGTGCCGCAAATTCTAGGTTTGATTATTTAGGTGTATTCCTTTTAAGTGTTTCCATTTTAGTTGTGGTAGGTATAACGACTCTAGGGGGTACGTATATTTCTTGGACGTCGGTACCGATGTTAGCGTTATTCGCTATATTGATTGTTGGTTTAATCTCATTTATATTCAGTCAGAAAAAGCATTCGAATCCAATTATGCCATTACATTTATTTAAATATCGAGTATTTATTGTTTGTTTATTCTGTATCTTCACGGTCACGCTTGCAGCGACAGGACTAGTTTACTTCATGCCCTTCTTCTTCCAAAATCTACACGGTTTTTCACCAGTAGAATCAGGGGTGTTTTTAACTTTACGAGGTGTTTCATCCTTCATTATGGCAGCTGCGAGTGGATTTATTGTTGTGAAATTAAAGGATTTCCGAATCGTAGCTATAGGATCAATGATTATTTTTAGTGTTAGCATTTTTGCCTTTACGTTCTTTACATCGTCAGCAACGGCAACGGTGTTGACAATAATTTGCTTAATTTGGGGTGTAGCTGCGGGTATCTATACTTCCATTTTTTATACAGGTGTTCAATTAAATTTACCTAACAAAGATATCGCTACTGCAATAGGTGTAATGCAATTGTTCTTAACTCTATCGGCATTAATTGCAACATCAGTACTAGGATTATTTTTGCGTTACGAAAATTTAAGTGCAGGATTTGCTGGCTTACTATATTCTTGTCTAGGACTTGTTTTAGTAGCATTGTTAGTATTTATGGTGACTCTAATACGTCGAAACTTAAAGGTAACTGATGAAGAAGTAGAGGTAGTAGAAATAGTAGAAGAAGTTGAAAAAGTAATTGTACATTAATATATTTATAAAAGTAAGATAGGCTGGATTTATTAAAGGATGAATCCTATATCTTATAGGGAGCATTCAAGCGGAAGAATGGCAACTGCAGCTTAAAAATTTGTTTTTTAATTCACAGTAGCTACTAAACATCTTTTTCAACTATCCCAGTAGAAAAATCTTAAAAAAAAGCTCAAACGGGTGCCCTCGTTACTATTAATTAACTAAAGGGTTTCCATTTGAGCTGTATCTATTTCATTTCTTTGGCATTCATTATACCGGCTGCAGGGCGTGTGCCTCTGTCAGCTTGTTGTATAAGGCCAGATCTTCTTTATATAAGTCCAGATATGTAGCCAGGCTATGTTTTTTGATGAGTTCGAACGTGAAGTCATCCACGAGGCTGGCTGCATCATTCAAAAGCTTCGCATTGCGCCAGGCAGTTTCTTCGAACGCAATGTCCATTTCATGCTCTTCAAGCAAGACGGATAAATGGTCCTTATTTGTATAGAGCTCTCTTGCAGAAAGGCTGTTTTTCATATCAAGTATTTCAAGCGTCCGAGCCAGTGACGCCTGCAATGCTGCACGGTCCATTGCATGGCCGAGCTCGTGCATTGTCAGTGTTTTGACATAGTGCCCAAACGGGATAGGGGCCTGCATTTCCTTCCAGGCTTCTACAAGACGTCTTCCATCAAATCCTACATAGTCACCGATAAAGTTATAGCTCATATTTATGCCGCACACATCCTCCTTCAGCTCAGTCTGCATCTCTACAGCATCGATTGTTGAAAGAATCAGCTGGCGAAGGTCATTTTCTCTAAAGCTGTCCTGCATCTAGTCTCTCATTTCTCCCTCTATATGTGATTGAACTATTATACTGATAAATAATATATGAAAGCTGATTAAATATATACCATTATTTGAGGGTTTTCAACTATTTAGGTTTTGAGCGAAAAGGAGAAGGGTATAGCAGCATACAAAAAAGGGCGTTTGTAGTTGTATGGCAACTACAAACGCCTCTTTCGTATTGACGTGTTTTTTTAATTTGCTAGTTCAGATTATAGTGGGATAACTAGAATCTTTTTGCTAGATTACTTATGGGGTGTCACGGATGGTTTTTAGTGTTTTGATATTTTATTAGTTGTTATTGTTGTTAGAACGGCTGCGGCTGCTTGCTTCTCCGCCTTTACGACCTGCTTCTTCACGGCTCATTTTACCGCCGTTGTTGCCACCACTGTTGTTGTTGCCTTGAGTAGCTTCTCCGCCTTTACGGCCGATTTCTTGATAAAAGTCCTTGTCGTGGTTTTGTGAAGTAGCTTCTCCGCCTTTGCGGCCAATCTCTTCATAAAACTCGCGACCATGATTATTGGAGGTAGCTTCTCCGCCTTTACGACCTGCTTCTTGAACCGACATGTTTTCGTTGTTGTTATTGCGTTTGTTAGCCATTTGTAATTCCTCCTAAAGATGTATTAGCTTATTGTGTTAAGCTTACAAGTTATATTCCCAGGCATGTTTGGCCTAAACATCGCACACATGAATTTTTCCGCCGCCATGTCAGTTTGAGGTAGGACAAATCCCGCTATCATCAGCTTTAAAAAGGATTGTTACAATTACATTTCACATATTAGCAAGTAATATTTATCGTTTTTATACTGGTATCGACCATCCCTTTACCCCCGATTGGGAAGGTGAGGATGGGCTGCGTATGCCCGAAGTCCACATTATAAAGGACAGGAATCGTTTTCAGAATAGGGTGTTTGTCCAGGATATAGTGTAGCTGTTCTTCTGACATATTGGATTCCCGCTGGAATCGGCCGATGATAAGTGCTTTGACGGACTGGGCCGCCTGCAGGAGGGAAGACAAATCACGTGCGAAAAGTTCAGGTGTAACCATATAATCGTCTTCGACAAAGAGGATGGCATCGTTCAAATCCGGCATATACGGTGTTCCTTGAAGGAGATTCAGTGTACAGAGGTTCC
>JAZUQF010000475.1:0-2661 GCA_045605545.1 Lysinibacillus sp. | reverse complement strand
CCCCTGTGAGAGTAGGACATCGCTTCGCAACTAGAACCCAATCTTAACGGATTGGGTTTTTTTGATTTTAACGGCCTCCAACTGCCAAGCACCGGAGGTGAGCCCGGCGCGTAAGCGAAAGAATCATTTGATTAAAAGAGGCAAATCACATCTCGTATGTAACCGCCGAGCAGTGCGAGGACCAAGAAGGACAAGGAAGCAAGGGAGCGAAGGAAGGAGCGTACTCTGTACGTGACTGAAAGAGTGAGTGCAGCTGACGCCGTCATGCGCCGGACATCGTGCTGCGCAGGATAGCGCCGATGGTAGTTGGGGGCTCTCCTGTGAGAGTAGGACATCGCTTCGCACCTAAACCCAATCTTAACGGATTGGGTTTTTTATTTAAAATGAAGCATATACCTGGAACTTATGACCTCTCTACAATAATCTCTGTGCATTTAGACAATGAAAACACCCATGACCTTCGCTACTTACTTCAAATAATATAATCATTAGTTAAAACAGACAGCCTCATTTTTTAGTGAGGCTGTTTTTTTCTTTCCTTTCAGTCTTTTCCAATATGCTTTATGCTTAAAAAATAAAGAAACTATAAAGTTTGCAAGAAACAGGGATGATCATTGCTATAGTGGATACAGGGGGACGGCAATATGGCGCATAACATTTTGTTGGTGGAAGATGATCGGGAAATCGCACGCATCATGAGGGATACCCTCATCAAGGAGAATTATAAAGTCACTTGGGCTACAAGCGGTATAGAAGGATTGGAGGATTTCCTTGCAGGGAGCTTTGATTTGGTCTTGGTGGATTGGATGATGCCTGAGATGGACGGCATTGAATTGATAGAACATATCCGTCTTCAAAGTGATGTTCCCATCATCATGATCAGTGCCAAGAGTAGGGAGGCAGACAAAGTCGAGGGACTGCAGGAGGCCGATGACTACTTGGCCAAACCGTTTTCCCTGGAGGAGCTGAAAGCCAGGGTGGCCTCCCACTTGCGGCGTTGGCAACGGTATAACAAAACGTACCCGAGCAGGGATGTTGTAGAGTTCACGAATGGTCTGCGCATCGATTATAAAAACGAGCAGGTCTTCCATGAAAATATAGAAATCATTCTGACACAAAAAGAATATGCCCTTCTCAAATTGTTTGCGCAGAACCCTCACCAATTGTTTACGAAGGAATCACTGTATACCCATGTGTGGCAGCAGACAGGGCTGGAGGATAACCACACGGTCACCGTCCACATTAAGGGATTGCGTGAAAAGCTGAGGGACCCGGTGAAGCACCCCAACTTCATTCAAACCGTATGGGGGAAGGGATATCGATTTGTAGGTGAGGAGCTTTGAAAATCAAATCGTGGCTGCTTCTTACCTATCTATTCATTATGCTGCTGCCGCTAGTGGGCGCCTATGCCCTTTATTTATCAATCAATGCCTATTACCAGGACAGGAATATAGGAGAAGTCGTTGAAAAGCGAATAGAGCTGAACGGGATGAAAAAGATATTGGATGATTCCTCCTTGTATCAGATGAATGCGCCATTTGAAAACGTGGAGGGTCTTACATCCGAGCAGGTTCAAATCACCTTATATTCACCCAAGGGATCTATTTATTATTCTTCCAATCCCTTTTTGCTGACAGGGGGCATAGTGGAAACGAAAGAGCGGTTGTTGAGAAATCTTTATGAGTTCAAAGAAAATTACCAAACATTTGTCTATAAAGAGCCGGTCTATAACCGCAATGAAATGGTCGGTATTTACGAAGTGACGTTCCTCCGCACGGAATGGATGGATCAGGTGAATAACCGCTCCTATGTAGTGGGTATCGGGCTTCTTGGCCTTCTCATGATCATCTATGGAATCGCCGTATATTTCTTGAATAGGAGATTGAATAGACCCGTGAAGGAGCTGATTGCTCAAATGAGGGCATATGCCAAAGGGGAGATGGTCGAATCCAGCCTGCATCAGAAAAAAGATGAACTGGGGGAGCTTGCCTGGAGCTTTAAGACGATGCAGATGGAGATTGAAAATGCCAAACGCCAGCTGGCAGAGGAGCAACGGCAAAAGGAATTCATGATTGCCAGCCTGTCGCATGATTTAAAAACACCGCTCACCTCCATTCAGGCATATACAGAGAGCCTGGGTAGCAGTGAAATGGGCGGAACGGAGCAGAAGGAATACCTGCAGGTCATCACCTCGAAAGCCGACTATATGAAGCACATGCTGGAAGATTTAATGATGTACACATTATTGCAGTCCCCTACCTATGAACTGAAGCGGGTGACAGTGGATGGCGCCGAGTTTTTTGAGATGCTGCTGGCCGACTGCGAGCAGGTATGCAGGGAGAAGGGGTTTACAGCAGAGACGTTTCTTCAGGTAGAAGGGGCATATGATGTGCATCCGAAGCAGTTGATGCGGGTCATAGACAACCTCATGTCGAACGCCTGGACTTATGCAGAACCAGGTGGCTTTATCGGCATGGCGGCCTTTGAACTTCCTCATATCCCCGCCTGGTGCAAGGATTTTGCCAAGACGGCCTTTACAGAGGCGGAGGGTGTATATCTTGTAGTGCAAAATAGCGGAAAGGGTATTTCCTTTGAAGAATGTAATAAGCTTTTTGAGCCTCTCTACCAGGCGGACCAGTCGAGAAGTAAGGCAGGGCAGCG
>JAZUQF010000474.1:0-1681 GCA_045605545.1 Lysinibacillus sp. | reverse complement strand
TCCCAGGTGAGCGGCAATGTCCTCCGCGACTATATGAAGCAAAAAGGATACCATACGCTGTTGCAGGATGGGCTTCTGAAGGTTTTGGGCGCCATTACAACGACTGAAGAAGTGCTACGCGTTGCGACCACTGAATAGGAAGTGAAGAAATGACAATGACTGACAACCTGCAAATTAAAAACTTACTCTTGCATGCCTATGAACAGAACGCGTCCGACCTGCATGTGACGGTCGGGGTACCACCTGTGTACCGTGTGAATGGTAAGCTCGTACATTACGGGGATACACCCATTACACCGGATATGGTAAGCAAGATGGTACGGGAAATCCTACCTGAATCGAAGGTAGAGGACTTTGAGAAAAAGGGCGAAACGGATTTTGATTATACGCTGGAAGGCCACTGCCGTTTCCGTGTGAACGCCTATCACCAGCGCCATGCCGGAGCCATTGCCGCCCGTCTCATTTCGAGCAGCATCCCGACGATTGAGTCACTGAACATGCCCAAGGTGCTTTATGAGCTGGCGGAGAAGCCGCAGGGACTCATCCTTGTGACGGGTCCGACCGGCTCGGGGAAATCGACGACGCTCGCAGCGATGATCAACTACATCAATGAAAATAAGGCAAAGCACATCATTACGTTGGAAGATCCAATTGAGTATGTGCACCAGCACAAAAAGTCCATCATCAACCAGCGAGAGGTCGGGGCGGATACGGCAAGCTTTGCGAATGGACTTAGGGCCTCTCTCCGCCAGGATCCAGACATCATTTTAGTCGGGGAGATGCGGGATTTGGAGACGATTTCGACAGCGATTACGGCAGCTGAAACCGGGCATCTGGTATTTGCGACGCTCCATACATCGAGTGCACCGACGACAATCGACCGCATCATTGACGTGTTTCCGCCACACCAGCAGGGGCAGATTCGCATCCAGCTCGCCAATGTCCTGCAGGGCATCATCTCACAGCGGCTGTTTGTCAGAAAGAATGGTAAAGGACGGGTTGCGGCGACGGAAGTGTTGGTCGGGGTCCCAGCCGTGACGAATCTGATTCGTAATGAAAAGGTGCACCAGATTCCAAGCGTCATGCAGACGAGCCGCGCGCTTGGCATGCATACGCTTGAAACTAGCATCCAGGGGCTCATTTCGCAAGGCGAGATTTCACTTGAAGAGGCACGGCCATATTTGAATGTAGGTGAGTACAATTGACCGTTTTTAAATATAGCGGGCGCTCTAAGACCGGTGCTTTGAAAAAAGGTACGATTCAGGCGACGAATAAAAATGCCGCCATCCTCCAGTTGCGCGAACAGGGCATCAACCCGCGGGAAGTGGAGGAGTCAAAAAGCATCCTGCACAAGGACTTGAATATAGGCGGCAGTGTTAAAAACCAGGACTTCGTCATCTACTGCCGCCAGTTTGCGACACTGATTCGTGCGGGCATCTCCATAGTGGAGGCGACGAATATCCTCGCACGCCAGTCGACGAGCAAGCCGTTGAAAAAGGCGCTTGAAGAGGTGGAGGAAGACGTTCGGACAGGTACTGCCTTCTCACAGGCCGTTGCTAAGCACCCGAAAGTGTTCCCGGATTTGTTCATGAACATGATGCGCTCAGGGGAAGCGACTGGGAACATCGATGAGACACTCGAGCGGCTGGCCAATACATTCGAAAAGCAGTTCCGCATTAAA
>JAZUQF010000473.1:0-20378 GCA_045605545.1 Lysinibacillus sp. | reverse complement strand
AACCGATGATGAATAAAATAACTAACATGCCGTGACCTTCCTTCAATGATAATTGACTTTTCCACTTTACAAGATGTGGATGGAAAAAGAAAGATAGATGGAACAAATGAAACCAGGCTACAAATATTCCAACAAAATTGTGTATAAAATGTGTCTTTGTGTTCCTTTTCACAAATGGAAGGGAGTGAAAGTTTGTGAAAGTGTTCATATAAGGCGTGAAAAAATGAAACGTGTAATCCTTCACAAAAAAAATCGTGCTATCACAAGGTTTTGAAAATGACGGCAACAACTTTTATTATATTTAGATAATTATTTTTATCCATTTTAACCTAGAAAAATCATGTGAAATATTGAACACATAATAGTAAAATGAGCGTTATCAAGGCATGATGAAAATTTTTCTAAAAATTCTAATATTAATGTTGACTTTACTACAGTGAAGCAATATGATACTGGAATATAAAGAAAATTCCGACATATCGAAAGGGTGGATGAAAATGGATTTAATGAAAAAGGCTTTGGAAATGCATGAGCATTTCGGCGGGAAGATGGAGATCCGTTCAAAGGTGCCGGTACAAGATACGTATGATCTCAGCCTGGCATATTCTCCAGGAGTGGCTGCACCATGCTTGGAAATCGAAAAGAACCGTTCTCTCGTCTATGATTATACGATGAAAGGCAATCTAGTGGCGATTGTAACGGATGGTACAGCGGTTCTTGGATTAGGGGACATCGGTCCGGAGGCTGCACTTCCGGTAATGGAAGGGAAGGCCCTGCTATTGAAGCGCTTCGCCAATGTGGATGCCGTACCAGTGTGTCTGGATACAAAGGATGTGGATGAAATCGTCCGCATTGTAAAGGCCATTTCCCCGACTTACGGTGGAATCAATCTGGAGGACATCTCGGCTCCGCGATGTTTTGAAATCGAAGACCGCCTGCGTGCAGAGTGCAACATCCCGGTATTCCATGACGACCAGCACGGAACGGCAATCGTAGTGGGTGCAGGGTTGATCAACGCAAACAAAATCATCGGCAAGGAAGTAGAGCGGATGAAGGTCGTTATCAACGGTGCGGGTGCTGCCGGCATTGCGATTCTACGCATCCTGCTGCAGATGGGCTATAAGAATATCGTGATGTGCGATACGAAGGGAATCATCTATGAAGGGCGTAAAGAGGGAATGAATCCAATCAAGGATGGAGTCGCCCATATGACGAATCCGGAAAATCTGCGCGGCACGCTGGACGATGCGCTTGTCGGTGCGGATGTATTCATCGGCGTCTCGGTAGCGAATCTATTGACGGAGGCGCATATTAAATCGATGGCGAAGGATCCAATCGTATTTGCGTTGGCCAATCCAAATCCGGAAATCACGCCTGAAAATGCAAAAGCATGGGGCGTCCGCATCATTGGGACGGGCAGATCCGACCATGCCAATCAAATCAATAACATGTTGGCGTTTCCTGGTATCTTCCGCGGCGCGCTGGATGTGCGGGCGACGGATATCAATGAGGCGATGAAACTGGCGGCTGTAGAGGCAATTGCGTCTTTAGTGACGGATGAGGAACTGAGCGAGGACTTCATCGTTCCAAGTTCAATGGATGAGCGCGTCGCCGGAGTGGTGGCGAAGGCGGTCGGCTCCGCGGCAATCGATTCGGGCGTTTCTGAACTGTTCAATCAGCCGATGGGTAGTTCTGTCGCCATCTAATGAAGGAAAAGTGGTTAAGAAAAAGGGGTGTCTGCTCTGTGCAGACACCCCTTTCTTCTATATATTATTTTAATTGAGCCGTCAATTCCTCGAGCTCGTCGATCAAGCTGCCGATGTAGGCGATTGTGTCGCGTAGCGGCTGCTCTGTCGTAATGTCGACTCCGGCGTGCTTGGCAAGCTCCACAGGCGTCTTCGTACCGCCCATCTTCAGTACCTCAATCCAATCCTGTACAGCAGCATCCCCTTCATTGAGGATGCGATTGGCCACTTGTGTCGAAATCGTCAGTCCGGCTGAATATGTGTACGGATATAGACCCATGTAATAATGAGGCTGCCTCATCCAAGTCAACTCTGCTCCATCAATGATGTCGACTGTGCCGCCCCAGAATTCCTCAAGCACAGAGCGTTTCAGCTCATTCAGCTTCGGTGCGTTGATTGTCCCCCCGGCATCGATGATTTCGTATACTTTACGCTGGTAGGCCGCTTCAAGCAGATGTGTCACAAAGTTATGATAATATGTTCGGGAAATGATTGTCGAAATGACCCAACGTTTAAAGCGTGGATCCTCCGAATTTTTCAATAGATGGTTGGCCATCAGCATTTCGTTCATTGTCGACGGCGCCTCGATGAAGTACAGGGAAGGGCGCGCATTGTATATGTTCTGTTCGGCATTTGCCAAGTAGAAGTGGCCGGCATGCCCAAGCTCATGTGCCAGCACGAATACTTCGTTCATGCGGCTCGTCCATGAAATCAATACATAGGGATGGTAGCCGTAAGGGCTTGAACAGAAGGCTCCTGTTGATTTCCCTTCATTCTGCGCAAAATCGATCCAGCGCTCGTCCAATGAGCGGTCGATCATCCGGCTGTAGTCCTCGCCCATGACAGCCAGGCCTTCCTTCATATAGCGACGGGACTCCTCCACGGTGATTTTCGGTTCAAATTCCGGGTCGAGCGGGATTTTCAAATCTGCAAACGTCATTTCTTCCAGACCATGAGCCTTTTGCAGAAGCTTTGCATAACGGCGCATATGTGGCGCAAGCTCGGACATGATCAGGTCGATCTGGCGGTTGTAAAGCTCCCGATCCACTTCCTGTGACTCAAGCAGAAAATCGAATATGGAAGAATAGCCGCGGAGGTCGCTTTCCGTCTTTTCGATTTTTACATGCATATCATACGTTTTTGCTGTTGTATGCTGATATTCACGAAGCTTGGCCGAGAAGGCATCAAACGCTTTACGGCGGATTTCCTTTTCGCTTTCAAGCTCCCAGTCGCCTTCGAATAGATTGTAGCTCAATGGATAACTGTTTCCTGCCACTTCGAAATCAGGAAACTTCATGTCTACCAATTTAGTAGTATTGTACAGTCCGTATGGAGCGCTGAATGTCGTGCTGAAAGCGGCAAGGGCCTTTTCTGCCTCCGGATGCAGCTGATGCGCCTTCTGCAGAAGCAATTTGTCGATATAGCGTCCATAGCCCGGCTCGGCTGCAGCGACTTCCTGCAGGATGGATTCTTCCAGCTCTAATAATTCGCTTTGGATGAAGGAGAGCCGTGCGCCGATTGCTCCGTATACTTGTCCGACTTTTGCAGAGCGCATCTGTGCTTCGCTGTTTGCCTGGTCGACGTTCAGTGCAAGGTTCGCATATGTGCTGATTGGGACAAGCTTTTCATATAGCCGTTCGTAAGCTTTGATGACACCTGCTGCTGATTCACTTATCTTGATTGAACCTTTGAACTCGGCTTCGATTGCTGCTGATGCCTGTTGTGCCTCCTCGATGGCCTTTTCAAAGGCTTCCTCTGTTTTGAATAGATCCTCCAGATTCCATGTTTCCTCTATGTTTACTTCATGGCGTTTTAAAATCGACATACCTGGTTCCCCCTTAAATATTACGGTTTACGAAACGAATTGTACCATAAGTGGAACTTTTTAGAAAGTTCTAATAAGAACAAAAACTATTCTCCTGTTCATAGCGCTCTCATCACAAAGAGAGGTTGGACTACGGTCGTCAAAGTGATTCCATATAGCCGGAACAGGGATTCCCCTGCATTGTCACTGCCATACTATCCGACAATCAGTATTTGAAAATTGACCAACAACAAAAACGCCCGGCCTATGCCGGACGCTTTGTAATTATCCATAAATAATGCTGAAGAAGGCGACGCCAATGATGGCCGCGATGGCGATGAGGGCAATCGTCACCAGAATGATTGGAATGAGCAATGTGAAAAAGGAACGCCAGACCGAGAAGCGATGCGCCTCTGCAAGTGCCGCTACATTGATGACAAATCCCCAAATGCCAAAAACAAAGCTGAATATAGGAACGATGAACGAAAAGGCGCTTGTTTCATATACGCCGAAATAGGTGTCAGGTGAAAGGAACATCCAGATGTAGTATAGGATTCCTGTTGCAAGCGAGGGGATATAAGTAAGGGAACCGGCCTTGAAGACATCCCAGTAGGAGCCTGTTCCCCCAAATACCTTTCCGAACAGATAAAGAACCCCGGCGTAGATGAATGTTAGGATGATGCCAAAAAGAGGGCCGATGAAGAGCGATATCAGGACAAGGACAGCTACGGAAAGGGTATCGTTTATACCAGTGTTGACAAACCCGCTTCCAAAGGCTGCAAACGAGCCGACTGCAATCAGCAAAAATACAAATCCTAATGATTTGTTGTCAATCACATCGCGGGCTGTCTGCTTTGGATGCAGCCAGACGGTTAAGAATGGATTCATGCTAAATCACCTCCATCCATTGAATTTTGATAGCGAATCGTTTTCCTGTTTCCTCAAAGATTCAGGGAAAACAATTGATGATGCAATGTTCCTCTACCCATTCATTAGAAGCTTGAAACAGATGGGGAAGGGGGACTACTGTAAAAAAACAGGGATTGCTCAGTCATATGAGTAAGACAGGCATATCATATGGAAAACGGATTCAGTCTATCGATATAGGATATGCTTCCTGCGAGGGGATGTTTAATCAAGCGGCGATTGTTTTTAAGGATATGACATGCCCCTCTTCAGTTTAATGCGGATGAAACAGTCTGGATGCAATTGGATATCCGTGATTTTGGTGAGGAATCCCCGAGTGTAAACAAAGAAAGAGATGATGACGTCCGTCATCATCTCTTCGAATAAAGCTGATTGATGGTGAAGCTTAATATACACCCTCGGCTACCATACCGTCTGCTACTTTAACAAAGCCTGCGATATTGGAGCCGACAACAAGGTTGCCTGCGAAGCCATATTTCTCGGCAGCTTCCTTTGATTCAGTGTAGATGGATTTCATGATGCCTTGCAACTTCTCATCTACTTGCTGGAAAGACCAAGCTGTACGGCTGGAGTTTTGCGCCATTTCAAGGGCGGATACTGCCACACCACCGGCATTTGCTGCCTTTGCAGGACCGAAGTAGATGTCATTTTCGAGATAGATGTTGATTGCCTCTAAATCAGATGGCATATTGGCGCCTTCAGCCACAAATTTCGTGCCGTTTGCAAGAAGCAATCGGGCTGAGTCGCCGTTGATTTCATTTTGCGTAGCGCATGGAAGGGCGATGTCGCATGGAATCGACCAGATGTTAGTGCAGCCCTCATGGTATTCTGCATTCGGACGGTAATTCAAGTAAGTTTTAATGCGGTCGCCTTTTACTTCTTTGATTTCCTTCACTACTGCTAGATCGATGCCTTCAGGATCATAAATATACCCTGCAGAGTCCGAGCATGCGACAACCTTTGCACCGTAGTGCTGCGCTTTTTCGATGGCATAGATGGCTACGTTTCCTGAACCTGAGACGACGACAGTCTTATCTACAAAAGACTCGCCTTTTTCACGAAGCATTTCCGCAACGAAGTATACAAGGCCGTAGCCAGTTGCTTCTTTACGGGCCAATGAGCCGCCATAGCCAGGCTTTTTACCAGTCAGCACACCTGCTTCATAAGCGCCACGCAGACGTTTGTATTGTCCCCACATATAGCCGACTTCACGTGCGCCTACACCGATATCTCCTGCCGGAACATCGACATCCGGACCGATATGACGGTATAATTCAGACATGAACGCCTGGCAGAAGCGCATGATTTCTGCATCAGACTTACCTTTTGGATTGAAATCGGATCCGCCTTTACCCCCGCCAATCGGTTGGCCAGTCAAAGCATTTTTGAAAATCTGCTCGAAGGCAAGGAATTTCATGATGGATTCATTGACTGTAGGGTGGAAGCGTAAGCCGCCTTTGTAAGGCCCGATTACATTATTGAATTGTACACGATATCCGCGGTTAACCTGTACTTGGTTGTTGTCATCCTGCCAAGCGACACGGAATGAAATGATGCGGTCCGGTTCTACGATGCGAGCCAGGATGTTATGCTCGATATATTCCGGATGCTGCGCAAGCACAGGTGTCAGTGAGAAAAGGATCTCTTCGGCAGCTTGCAGGAATTCTGGTTGATGTGCATTTTTTTCTTTTAATTGAGTAAACACGCCGTCAATGTATTCTTGAGCACGTGTAATGTTTGTCGTTGCGATTGTCGTCATGATGTTACCTCCAAAAATTTATGATAGCAGTATCGTATTATGATTTTTCTAACAATTCAATATAATTTTGTTCTTCCATCCCTTTGTTAGGACCATGTAAGGTTGGTTGATATTCCGAAAATATTATATTTGTATAATTTTATTTCGTCAATTTGAAATGGAGTGATTGTGTATGATTCAATTGCTGATTGATGCAGATGCTTGTCCTGTTGTTGATTTGGCGCTGTTTATATCATCTCAATATGAGATAAAACCAATCTTGTTTTGCGATACTTCACATCGCATCGAACGAGAAAATGCAATAACAATTATTGTCCCCAAAGGACCGGATTCAGTTGATTTTAAGCTAGTGAATACGCTTTCAAGGGGAGATATTGTCATTACAGGTGATTATGGCCTTGCAGCCATGTGCATAGCAAAGGGTGCTCATGTCATTGATTCGAATGGAAGAGAGCTGACATCAGACAATATCGATCAATTGCTGGCTTTCCGATACGAAAGCGCGAAAATCAGACGTGCTGGTGGTAGGTTGAGGGGACCGAAAAAGCGTACGGAAAAAAATAATATTTCCTTTGAAATGAAATTTCGACAACTTTGTGAACGAGTGATGCAGCAGAAAAAAGGGGAGGAATCCATATGAATAATTCAATCGATATGACAAGGCTGAGCTCCGACTTTCCAGTCATCAAACAACTACAGGCCGGACAATATGTGTTCTGGGTGAATGAAAAGAGAAATGCAGACCATCCAATCCCCATGATTTCCATGAAGGAAGTGGAGGAGGCGGAGGCCAGGCTGCAACGCTTTTCTTCTTATTTAATGAAAGCATTTCCTGAAACGAAAATCTTAAACGGAATTATTGAGTCAGAAATCAAGGAAATTTCTGAGATGAAGGCATTAATTGAAGGAAGGCGTGCCATCGAAATTCCCGGCAGGCTATTGCTGAAGTGTGATTATGCATTGCCGATTTCCGGCTCCATCAAGGCGCGCGGCGGCATATATGAAGTATTGAAGCATGCAGAAACCCTGGCTATCGAGCACGGTCTTTTGAAAGAGGTGGATGACTATGCCGAATTGGATTCCGAAGAGATGCGGAAGTTCTTTAGTGGTTATAAGATTGCAGTAGGTTCTACCGGAAACCTTGGGCTGAGCATCGGCATCATCAGCGCGAAGCTTGGTTTCCAGGTGACTGTGCATATGTCCGCCGATGCGAAAGAGTGGAAGAAGGAGCATCTTCGTTCACTTGGTGTGCGGGTACTTGAATATGAGCAGGATTACAGTGTGGCAGTTGAGCAGGGGAGGAACGAGGCCGCAAAAGATTCCATGTGTCACTTCATCGATGATGAAAATTCAAAGGACCTATTTGTCGGCTATGCGGTGGCGGCGCTGCGTCTAAAGGAGCAGCTTTCCCAATCAAGCATCAAGGTGGATGTGGATCATCCGTTATTTGTCTATATCCCTTGCGGTGTAGGTGGTGCCCCGGGTGGTGTAGCATATGGCCTCCAGCAGGTATTCGGCGAACATGTGCACATTTTCTTTGGAGAACCCATCGAGTCTCCGTGCATGCTACTGGGAATGATGACAGGGCTGCATGATGGCATTTCTGTGCAGGACATCGGGTTGACGAATGAAACGGAAGCTGACGGGCTTGCGGTAGGACGCCCTTCGAAATTTGCGGGGGCAATGATGGAGACTGTAATCAGCGGGTGCTATACTGTCGACGACAGCTTTTTATGCAGAAGTCTAAAGGCAATGTATGAATTGGAAAATATCTTCATGGAACCATCAGCGCATGCAGGCGTATTTGGCCCTATTCAGCTTGTATGTGAAGGGGAGGAGTATTTGAAAAGCCATCAGCTGACGGATAAAATGGATCGTGCTGTACATCTTGTATGGTCGACCGGCGGGAATATGGTGCCTGAACCGATTCGTCAAGCCTACTTACAAACAGAGAGATAGGGAGATTCATAGTGCTGATAACCATTATAATAGGCGCAGTCATTGCAGCAGGCTTACTTGATTTATATTTGCGCAAAAAATTCAATATCGAAAAAAACGAGAGGTTTCTAGACCAATTCATCAATAGGGGACATATGATTTTCGAAATAGCAGCCTGTGTGGTCTTCCTGGTCTTCATCTCCGTTACGGGGGTGGACGGAAAGCGATTATACCTGCTGTTGTTTTTATTCTTTGCCGTGCTTTATGCAATCCGTACAATCCTTGAGCGATTGCTGCAGAGGGAGAAGAAAAAGTACATTATTTCATTCGTCTATGTATGCATCTGTATGGTGTGCACCGTGGGCATTGGGCTGTTCCTGTAGGGGGCTGGATATCCTGGAGGAAATGAGCGAAAAAGGACAAGTTGTATGGATGGAGGGAACCAAAAGGGGAGGCCGCAAATTGCTGCCTCCCTTCATCTCGTCTATTCTCCGATATTTTCGCTCTTTATTTCTTCCACTGTCTGTTCAACTTCGGCACGCGTCATTTTTTCACGGCCTTCCTTCATGACGGCAAGTGTCTTATGTGCGAGCATGTGTGGCAGCTTGGCGAACATGTAGACTTTCTTTTTGCTGCGGACGCTGTCGATATAGGCATCGCCATATCTCAATTGTTCGTCCGCATAGGCGAATAGGTCGGCCCGAGTCCAACCGTTCGGCACGAAGCTGACACCGCGTTCTTCCATATCCTCTTCCTCGTTGCGTAGGATGTTCACAGCCTGGAGGCCCCGGCCGTAGCCGATTGCAAGGTCGTGGTCCGTTTTCAATCCCGTATCCCACTCGAACATCTGCGATAGCATGCGGCCCACAAGACCTGCCACGTAGTATGTATAATCATCCAAATCCTCCCGTGTCTGCACATCGAAGTTCTTTTGCGCCCATTTGCCCATGCCGTACGCCATTTCCTCGCAGGCCTTGAACATGATATCGCGCGCCCCTTCCGGACATACTTCAATCCAGTCCTTCATGCGCAACGTCACTTCCGGCATCTTGTCCTTCTCTTCGCCAAGTGCTGCATGATATGCTTCTTCATTAAATGGATATTGGAATAAATCCTTCACCTTCATTAAAATATCATGTTTGATTTGGTTGTCGACATTTTCATGGTCTTCGATTTCATCTAATGCACGCATGCATAGATATGCACAGCCTACTGCATATTTCAAGTTCGTACCTAAAAAAGTAATGGGTATGTAGAATGTACGGCTTGTTTCTTTTAATACACGCATGGCATCCTTTTGCAGTGCCTTTTCGTTCATTGAGTGTTCCTCCAGTCTTTCTTGCATATCTCTATGGTATCGCAAAATCTGTAAAAGATAAAACACAAAGTATAATAAACTAGAGAATATAACAATGAAAATGCCCTGCATGGAGGATAAATGGCTGAAATTATTTGCGCGGACATGTCCAATATCCCTGAATTGCGTTACAATATGAAAAGGTATGTGGGGGGCAATCCCTCCCGGAAAGTAGCAGGTGGAAAAATTGACAAGAGAACATACATATATTTGCGTCGATATAGAAGCGGCGCTCATACGTGGTCAGCAATATATGATCGAGCTGGGGGCCGTCAAATGGAACGTGGACGGCACGATGGAAACATTCACGCAGCTCATCCGGCCATATAAGTTCAAGAAGCTGAACAATCATATCCAAAAACTGACCGGCATCAGGACGGAGCAGCTGCTGGACGCCCCCTCATTCAAAGAGGCGATGTATAAGTTCAAGCGATGGTGCAAGGGGGATTGCATCTTCCTGACATTCGGGGAGTTCGACCGCAAAGTGCTGGAGGCTGAACTGGCGAGGAACCATATGAAAAGCGACTTTATGTTTCCGATGATTGACTTTCAGCAAAAATATATGATTGCTCATCATCTAAAGGAACAGCCGAGCCTGTCGGGGTTGATGGGGCAGCTGGGGCTGGAGCTGGAAAACCAGCATAGGGCGCTTTCCGATGCGGACAGCCTGCGCCGGATTTTTGAAGCAACCGATGGGGAACGGCTCATTGAAGAACAGAAGACGAATGAAATCCGGGTCGTTTTATCGAGCTTGAAGCCTAGTGATGCGCATTACGATTTGCTTATTTCATCCATCGACCTACGCATTTTCCCTGATGGCATGGAGATGGGCGATATATCGACCTTCTACGAGAAGCTATCGTTTAGTGTAAGAGAAGAGGAGCGCGTGAATGGAGAGGGGCAGATGGAAGTGGTACAATTAACGACAGTCCACCCAAGCGAAGAGGCGAAGAAGGTCTTATCGCGTCTGAGTGCGACAGTCGATGGGAAAGTCCTGCTCACGCGTGCGGGATTGCGTCCCCTGTCGAAGATTTTCAGGCTGCATGGCTGCAACCTGCCGAAGACGGAAGTGATGACGCTTCAGCAGCTTCTACAGGATGAAGAAGCAGTGGCGCGTTTTTCCATACAGGAGGAATCCGTGCATGCATTTGAGGCCAAGATTTGCCGATTGCTGAAAAAGTACGAACATCTTATTATAGAAGAGTTCACTAAACGAGATTTATTTCCGAAAGAAACAATTGAAGTGTAGCGAAAAAATAATGATGGATATGGTGGAAGAGGCGCTGCATAAAAAGGAGCAAGGTGAATGGCTAAGGTGATAGGCATTGATACAGGAGGCACATTAACGAAGCTTGCCTATATCAATCAAGAGGGTGAATTGATGTTGGAAGTATTCCCTTCCAGTGATATGGAGCAGGTCAAGGCGTGGCTCGAAAGGCATCCGCACATTGATGAAATCGGTGTAACAGGAGGACGTACAGAACAGTTGCGCGGTGTGTTGAAGCCGATGAAATCAGTTCAGTATATTGTTGAATTCGAGGCAACGTTGAAAGGCGTGCGCTATCTGCTTGAAAAAGAGGGGCACCAGATCGACAAAAGCATCATCACGAATATCGGGACAGGTACATCAATCCATTATATGGATGGGGATTCGCATGCCCGCATAAGCGGCACAGGGATTGGTGGAGGAACGCTTGTCGGGCTTTCAGGGCTGTTGACGGGCATCACCAATTTTACAGAGATCACTTCCTTGGCTGCGAAGGGGGACCGTTCGGCGATTGACCTGCTGGTAAAAGATATTTTCCAAGGGATGGAGCCCCCGCTGGATGGCAGCCTTACAGCGAGTAATCTTGGGAAGGTGGGGATTACGCAGGTTGTGGAGCATCCCGTCGAGGACATGCTGGCTACAGTGCAGGGCCTTGTAGGTGAAGTCATTACAACGCTCAGCATTCAGCTTGCAGAAGAACGGGATGCAAAATACATTGTGTATATCGGTTCGACGCTTACTGATAATGACAATCTAAAAAAAGTCATCTCCCACTATACGGTCCTGAAAAAGCATACGCCGATTTTTCTGAAGGATTGTGGATTCTCCGGGGCAATCGGTGCACTCTTGAACGCCACTGGGCAATAAAGTCAATGCATATTTGCTGGGCCGGTATCTGGAATATCTGGATGCCGGCTTTTTTATTTACAGCGGAACGGAATCGGAGTAGACTAATTTATGTATTTATTTACTTAAGTAAATAAATTAAGCGTGTTGATTTATCTTTTACTGTTAGTAGCATCTTGTGGAAAGTGGATTTCCGCTATAGCCGGCTCGCTTTCCGCCCATAGTGGAATGTGCAGCCTGAAAAATAGATATTTTTTCATTGAGGCTAAGTAGTTAAGTTACTAGACTTGTAAATAAATATCATACCTGCCGGTGGATGCAGGGAGAAATGGAGGTACAGCATGAATCCGTTGTTTCATACATTTTTCCAGCAGTATCGCTTTTTGATCAACCATCTGAACGAGGCATTGAAGGAGCATGGCCTGTTCAGCTCGCAATGGACCATTTTGTTTGTATTGAAGGAGCAGGGGCCCATGACGCTGACGGCCATCTGGAAGTATCTTGATGTAGAAGCACCTACAGTAACAAGGACGGTTGCCAGACTGGAAACATTGGGGCTCGTCAAAAGGGAGGAAGGAGCCGATCGCCGTGAGAAAATTGTTCATCTGACGGATGAAGGACTGGCATTAATGCCGGAAGTGGAAGCTTCAGTGCTGGCCTTTGAGACGGCAATGATGGCCAATTTGACGGAGGAAGAGGTTATTCAGCTCGAACGCCTGTTGAGGAAAATGAAAGGATGAATTTTTTTGAAAGTGGAAAATCAAATATTTACAAAGCGCTTTATGGCGCTTTTTTTGGCCAATATTTCGGTCTTTTTAATATTTTATGGACTCGTTACAACACTGCCGCTCTATGTGACGGGCACCCTTGGCCGGACGGATGGCGATGCAGGGCTGCTGGTGACGGCCTTCCTGATATCGGCCATTATCGTGCGGCCGTTCAGTGCGAAATTGCTCGATGTATATGGAAAGAAGAAGATGCTGATCATCAGCATGATTCTCTATATGATATGTACAATCTTCTATGTATTCATTGAGCCGTTTGCCATCCTGCTAGTACTGCGCTTTTTGCAGGGGATCTGGTTCAGTATCGCTACAACCGCCACGGGATCGCTTGCTGCAGACAGTATTCCGAATAAGCGGAAAGGGGCGGGGCTCGGCTATTTCGCCATGTCCGCGAATCTTGCAGTTGTCATCGGCCCGTTTGTCGGTCTGTTCACTGTACAGAATGCATCGTTTGAAGTGTTATTTATTGTCTTATCGGCCATTGGTCTGCTGGGTTGTTTAATCGCTTTGACAATCGATACAAGCGATATAGCAAAGCCGGAAATCAAGCCGAAGCTCGCGTTTTCATTCAATGATTTGTTTGAAAGAAAGGCATTGCCCATTGCACTGCTGGCTTCCTTGCTGGCTTTGATCTACTCCAGCGTGCTGTCCTTCATTTCAATTTATGCGGAGCAGCAGGGGATGCTGAAAGTGGCGAGCTACTTCTATGTGGTGTTTGCGGCGGCTATGCTGATCATCCGACCGTTTACTGGAAGGATTTATGATCAGAAAGGACCGATATATGTAGTCGTTCCTTCGTTCCTCCTTTTTGCGGCTGGATTATTTATGCTGGCTTATATGGAGAGTGCATGGCAGTTTCTTGTAGCGGCAATCTTCATAGGAAGCGGGTATGGTACGCTCACGACAAGCATGCAGTCCCAGGCTGTCCAGTCGACATCCGTAGCAAGGAGCGGGTATGCGACGGCTACGTATTTTACATTGTTTGATGTCGGCATTGCATTAGGCTCTTATGTTCTTGGGCTTGTGGCCGTATCTTTTGGTTATCAGGCCATCTACTTACTTTGCGGCGTATTGCTGATTGTCAATTTGCTGGCCTATATCGGCTATATGGGAAAAAGAACGGCTTGATTGGTATTGTAAACGTGGCTTCTGTAATGATGTTCCGAAAGAAAAGAAGTTGCGATGAAAGCAAAAAAGGGATATCCGAAAGTTGCTATACTTTTGGGTATCCCTTTTTTTATGGGCGCTGTCCTAGGCGCCTAAAGAGGAGGAAAACTATTTTTTGTTTTTCTGGATTGCTTCCCGTGCGAGCGCATCTGCCGCTTTATTTTGATTGTCCGGAATCCATTTGATGAAGAACAGGTCAATCTGGCCAATCAGCTGCAGTGCCCGTTCCAAGTAAGGCTTGTATTCCTCGTTCTTTGCATATTCCTTTTCGACAGAACTGACGACGATTTTCGAATCGGACCGCATGGAAACCAGCTGGGAATCAAGCTTGACTGCTTCCTCAAGACCGCGTATGAGGGCTTTGAACTCTGCGACATGATTGTTTGCCTCACCGATATATTCGCTTATCCTTATATGGTGGCCTTCCCCTTTTATGAAAATGCCGATGCCGCTCGGTCCGGGATTGCCGGCACTTGCAGCGTCAATATAGATTTCCAGCATGTTAAAAACCTCATTTCCAAGATTATCACCAGTATAACAAACAATTTTAATGGACAAAAGAATTTTCAGCGTAGTAGAATAATAAGACGTCAATAAAGGGGGGCACACATGAATAAGGTTTCTGTTATGAAAGAAATTGATGAATTGACTGATGTGTATTGTACAGATTGTCTTGTCATCCGCGAACTTCGAAAAACACGTGGAAAGACGAGAGCCCACCGATTCTGCATCAAACAATGTACAGTGGGGGAGCAGCTTCAATTCCTGGGCAAAGAGCTGATGAAGGTGACTGATGGACGATAAAATGAACTTAAATATAAAAAGACTGGTATGAAACGGGAGCACCCATGTCATGACCAGTCTTTTTTGTTTTGCCCTTTGAACATGCCGGGCCGGATTTTTATACAGCCACAGCCTGATATTCAAGCAATTCTTGATAGTATTTGTTGAGTGAAGAAGAAGAAACACCGAAGTTTTCGGAGATTTCCTTCACTGTGAATGTCTTACCGTCAAACAGTCCACGTTCCTGACCGAAACGGATGGCGCCCGCTGCGATGGCAGCCGCCTTACGTGCCTTTGGCTGCTGTTCGACCAGATAGTCTTCCAGTACAGCAATCAGGCGGTCGGCGACGAGCCCTTGCTCGCTCAGGAAGCCTTTCGTCTGTTGAAGAACATCCTGTTCGAATGTAGTGAATTCCTCACCTTCATAGCCACCGGCAACGAGCTTCGTCCATAGTGCCAGATGATTATCCTTCAAGAAGGCGGATGCGCTTCCGTCATATGCAGCAAAGTCCTTTTTGAACTGTTCGAACACTTTCGCATGATCGGCAGGGAAGAAGATGAGCGTAGAAACCGCCAGTCTATGATTCTCCTGCTCAGAGCCGTCCGGTAGAAGGAAGGCAAAGACATGCATGCCTTCAGGGATTGGTCTGTTATTTTCGCGTCGGATCATGATCGCCTCGTCTGTCAGCGTATGCACAGCCTTAAAATAGCGTTCTTCAACGGACTCGACTTTCCCGATGAAAATCTCCGGAGACGTCCACTGCTCATATAGAGCGGCAGTCTGCGGGCGCACCGCACGCTTCATCTGCCGTTTTAAGTAGTTGCTCCAGATGTCGGGGCGTGCATGGAAGAAGAACTCATCCAGTACAACCGCTTCAATCAGCTGGCGTTGGAGTTTGCCATTCATGGCTGGTGACCATTTTTGAAGCAATTCAATATATTCACGGATATCTTTACGCTCCGGGTATACCGAATAGAATGTTTGTAATGTGCTTTCAATTTCCTCGTTGAATAGATTCTCTACTTTTACCTGTTGCTTGCCTTCACAGCACTTTTTATATTTTTTACCGCTACCGCATGGGCACTGGTCGTTACGTCCTACCATTTACAACACTTCCTTCGTTTGTTTGATAAAATATACGATAAAAATAGTACACACCTAATAATAACGTCAGTTTGTTAGATTGAAAAATGATTGTATATTTAAAACGTTCTGATTTTTGACGTCTATTAGATATTCTATGAACCTTCTAGCAATTATATGACGACAAAAAGAAAAATAGAGAAAAGTAGATAGGAAGAGATAGAGAGCATCTGTTCTGTTTGAGAGAGAAGAAAACGGCTGAGGGCAATGCCTAAGCCGTTTTTTCGTGAGTTTTTACTTTGCGCAGGAATCTTGTCTGGTGGAAATGTTCAAGCTGTACAACCAGATTACCTACCAAGATGAATGCTCCTCCGACAAGCAGTTTAATAGTAAACATCTCATCGATGAAAAGAATGGCGAAGAGTGCTGCAAAAATCGGTTCCAATGAAAAGATGAGTCCCGTATGAGTTGGAGATGTATGCTGTTGTACAACAGATTGGGCGATGAAGCAAAATGCCGTACAAATAAGTCCCAGCCCCAAAATGGCGACCCAGCCGTTCAAAGATGCCGGCATGGCAGGTGTCTCGAAAAGGAGCATGGCAATGATGCCGAACAAGGCGGCGAAGCCCAGCTGGCATACCCCGTAGGCAATGGAATCGACGGATTTAGTGAAGCTGCCATTAAGAATTAAATAAACGGAATATGCGACCGCGGCAATGGCCACCAGGATGTCCCCGGGTTGGAAGGATAGCGTGTCCTTGAGCGTCAGGGCTGTAATGCCGATCATTGTACAGATGATGGCGATTCCTACCGCGCTTGAAGGCAGCCTACGATCCAACACACCTGAAAAAATGGGCACGATGACGACAGTCAGGCTTAAAATGAATCCCGCATTAGAGACGCTCGTCGTCTGAAGACCGAATAGGCTCAAGGAGAACACTGCAAACAGCAGGAAACCTTGAATGCCTGCATACATCAGCATCTTCGCGTCTACATTTTTCATCCTTTTATAAAAGATGAGCCCCGCGATGATGAAAGCGATCGAGCATCGCCAGGCGACGATGTTGTATGTAGAAAGCGATTCCAGGCCCATCCGCATGAAAGTATAGCTCACGCCCCAAAACATTGTCACCAGGACCATCAATAGATTGGCTTTACCTTGTAAACTCATCATATCACATCCAATATCAACTGTTATAATACAAATATAAGGTGGTAGTTGTGATTAGTAAAACGAATGTTTATAATGATTAACATTAATAATATTCATGCAAAAAAAGGAAGGCGTGGGAATTGTGAGTCTGGTGAAATATGAAGTTCTACAAAAGGTTGCGGAGGTCAAGAGCTTTACCAAGGCGGCAAGGGAGCTGGGGCTGACGCAATCGGCGGTGAGCCATGCCATCTCCAACCTGGAAAAGGAATTTGGCTTTCCATTGATTCATCGTAGCCGTTCCAGTGTCAGCCTGACATCCGATGGCCAGACGATGCTCATTGCCATGCGGAAGGTGCTGCAGGCGGAAGAGCAGCTTCGGCAAGAGGCCTCCCGCATCAATGGACTGACAAAAGGAACGATTCGGGTCGGGCTGATTTCAAGTATTTCTACGAATTGGATGCCGAGCATCATCCGCCTGATGGAGCAGGATTACCCAGGCATCCGCATCGAGCTGCGGGAGGGGGACTATTATCAAATAGAGCAGTGGCTGATTGGAGGGGAAATCGAATGCGGCTTTCTCAACAGGCCGAGCTCCAAGCAGTTTCAGTATACCCCTCTGGTCAAAGATCCGCTGATGTGTGTCGTATCTTCAGAAAATCCACTGTATGGAAGGGAAGAGATTGATATAAAGGAGGTTGAGGGGCAGCCGATCATCATGGCATCCTATAAGGGGACAAATGATGTTTCTGCCATTTTTGAAAAGTACAACATCAAGCCAAATGTCCGCTTTGAGCTGTTCGATGACAGGGGCATCATTACGATGGTGGAGCATGCACTCGGTATTTCCATCCTTCCCAAGCTGGTGCTCGGCGACCTGCCGGACAATGTAAGAGCGGTCCCGTTCAAACAGGAGACGTTTCGTACAATAGGTTTATCCACCTCGTACAATATTTCGCCTGCTGCAGAAAAATTTATCGAAATTCTAAAAAAATGGCTTTGTGAAAATGAAGTGGAATTACATAATATGTAAAAATAATTCTGGAAATATATGTTTTTAAAGAATATAGAGCTATAATGAAAGAGAAAATGCAACCTTAATTCTCCGAAAAACGGGTATTAATCAATATCACGTATGAAAAGGAGGAAAAGGGATGCAAAAAGCATTGGTAGTTCTAAATCCAACTTCCGGCAGGGAAGAGAGTCTGCATTACGAAAAGAAGATTTGCGACCAGATTTGTGAGACGCACGAAATAGAGGTGGTGAAGACTACCTGTGAGGGGGATGCCCGTCGGTTGACAGAAAAAGCCTGCAGGGAAGGCGTGGATACCATCGTCCTCGTAGGTGGGGACGGCACCGTCAATGAAGGGATTAATGGGATTGCGGAAAAGCCCTTCCGTCCGAAAGTGGGCATTGTCCCGCTTGGTACCGTCAACGATTTTGCGCGTGCATTGAATATTCCGCTGGATGCTGATGAGGCCATCAAACTGTTGGGCGGCCCAACGACATATGCTGATATAGGAAAAGTAAACGACGAATATTTTACAAATGTTGTGGCGATCGGTGCCATCCCAAAGGCGGTAGGGGAGGTATCCATCGAGCAGAAAACGAAGCTTGGTCCGGCCGCATATTTGCTGGAAGGAATGAAGGCCATTTTCGACCATGAGCCGTTTACCGTCAACCTTTCCTATAATGGCCAGGCCTTTGAGAAAGAGGCTGTGCTGTTCCTCGTTGTGCTGACGGATTCTGTCGGGGGCTTCACTACGATTTCAGATGAAGCGGACGTTACGGACGGCCGGATCCATTGCTTCGCAATTGAGAGCAGCTCTACCTTCAAAACACTGAAAATTGCGACAAACATGCTGTTCGGTTCTCTAAAGGACGATGAAAATGTCCATTATTTCAGCACCGATAAAATCGACATCACTTCCAATCAGCCGCTCGAGCTGAATGTAGACGGCGATATCATCGGGAGGCTGCCGGCTTCCATCTCGGTACTGCACAAACATATCGAAATATATGCTCATAAAACGGAGGGGTAAAATGTATAAAATAGACCATATCGTTCATTTCGTTGATAATCCCGAAGAGGCGATAAAAGATTTACGAAAAAATGGACTGCATGTAGTACAGGGAGGCAGGCATGAGCAGTGGGGCACTTATAATGCGCTATGCTACTTCAACACGGCGTACATTGAACTTATAGGCATCGATGATGAGGAAAAGTTCAGAGAAGCGGCCAGCGTTCCCTACACACTCCATGAAACCTACGCACGGAGAAATCATCGAAATGGACTGATTCGTGTAGCAATCAGTACAACGACGATCGAAGAGGACGCCCGGAAATTCCAGGAAGCGGGCTTTGAAGTGGTGGGTCCTGACCATTTTTCACGAACGCGGCCGGACGGTTCGGTTGTTGGCTGGCAACTGCTTCATGTAGGAAGTAAGGACGGCCCGGTGGAGCTGCCGTTCTTTATCCAATGGGACCAGCCGGAGGAGGAACGATTCGAGGAGATGCAGACCGCAGGCATCATCCAGGAGCACGAGGCGGGCCCTTTGCAAATCGCCGAGGTCTCTTACATAGTGCCGAAATTCGAAGCGGTGAGAGAACTGCTGCAGCTTTGCAAGCTGGAGAGCACAGTGGAGATGGATGAGAAATTGAAGGCTGAAGTGTTGACGGTCCATACGCCTACGGGAAATCTGGCATTCTATTGTCCGTACGATGAAGGGGAGATATGGGATGTGCTGATGGAGGAGGGGGCGGGGATTCATACCCTTGTTCTAGAAGGGGCGTCAGAGGAGCATGTATTGCATTACGAGAATGCCAGCTATCTATTTACAGTGCGTCCCGAGCAAGAAGGGCCATCGCTTTAGCATTGAACTTCCGTGCCAGCGGAATTCTCTGACTGAATGAATGGAAGTGAAAGATGTCCTGCCCCATGTCATGCATGTTGCGGCGGGATGCATTCCCTAATCCATAAAAAAACACCAGCGAGAAGCCGGCGTAACCTTATTCTATAAATACATTCGAGGCTTGAGGCCCCCGATTCCCCTCTATAATTTCAAATGTCACTGCCTGTCCTTCCTCAAGTGTACGGAAACCTTCACCCTGAATGCCAGTGAAATGCACGAAAACGTCCTCACCATTATTACATTCAATAAACCCATAACCCTTTTCGTTATTAAACCATTTTACTTTACCTTGGTGCATGAGCGTTCTCCTCCCATACTTGCAGTTATAAGTGCCTTTATTGAAAAATTAAGACAATTATGCTTAGAAATATACAGGAACAGATAAACACTGTCAACAAATTGGCCATAAATCGTCCATGGAAAATGGTTGCAGGTGATTGGTTTTGTATATAATAAATGGTATATCATTTGAAAGTAGGGAGTACGATGACAGCAACGAAACCATTAACGGACCTGGAAATAGCCAGCCGGGCAAAAATGCAGCCGATTGTGGCAATCGCCGAAAATGCGGGAATACCACAAGAAGCTGTGGAACAGTATGGCACATACAAGGCAAAATTGGATGTTTCAAAAATCCAGGGCTCTCCAAAAGGGAAAGTCATCCTTGTGACGGCAATCAGTCCGACGCCGGCCGGGGAAGGGAAATCAACGGTCACAGTTGGTTTGGCCGACGCCCTGAAACAAATGGATAAACGTGTGATGGTCGCGCTTCGCGAACCTTCCCTTGGCCCAGTCATGGGGATAAAAGGTGGCGCAACGGGCGGGGGCTATGCACAAGTATTGCCGATGGAGG
>JAZUQF010000472.1:0-6963 GCA_045605545.1 Lysinibacillus sp. | reverse complement strand
CTTCGTCCTGTTGCCGAGCCATCCCATGAAACCGTACTATCAGTCCACTAGAGGATGAGTCTTTTTGATTAAGCATTCTTTATGAAGAAAACGTTGTTCTAATTAAAAACATAGTTGTTATTGTATTTTGGATGAATAAACGGTGCCCCTCGCAAAAGACCTATCAATGGCTTTTTTCTTCTTTTCCCTTTCTGTGTGTATTTTCTAGTAGTCTAAAATATTCCTTTTGTCTACTAGAAAAGTGGAAAGTACCTGTACTAGTAAATACAACCCCCCTCAAAAACAACAATTTATCATTTTTGAATGGATAATACATTTACTATTTACCTATCGGTGAATAGGATAGAGCTCCTGAAAAGCAAAACCCCCTTCCAACACGACATATTATGACAGAAAAATATTGCAGTACTCTATATTATAGTACTTACAACTAGAGAATCCATAAAGATAAGAAGAGTTCTTTTTACCTAGAGTAAGCGTTGGAAAGGAGGTAGAGGGCTTTTTTCGTTTTTTCGAAAGATTTATAACGCGATGGGAGGTAAAAGGAGAAAAAACAAAGGGGGCAAGAAAATGAAGGGGAAAAGTTCTTCTGGTAAAGCAATTCGTATAGCGGCTTCTGCATTTATGACATTTTCTTTACTGACACCTGGATTGTCTAGCGCAGAAATAACGGCTAATCGTCTTTATGAGTCTTTTAGAGATTCTGGCAGCCCGGTCACCTCTATAAGAGATAAGGTGAGCAACCGCCTGCTTGAAAGCTTTAAAAATGATGATCAGGTGACGTTTTTAGTGAAATTTAAAGACAAGGCGAATTCAGCCCAAGTAGCAACAGAGGCTCGGGCAAAAGCAGAGAAGGCCAACTTATCTGCACATAACACGAAGCTGGTGCAGCGTTCTGCGGTTGTTTCGGAACTAAAGGCGACCTCTATTTCCTCCCAACAATCAGTGCTCCAATTCCTAGAACAAGAGGCGGCGGCGGGGAATGCTGCTGACATTTCGTCCTTCTATATCGTCAATGCCATCGCTGTAACCGCGACGAAAGAGGTAGCTGAAAAGGTGGCTACGTTTGCAGAGGTGGAGAAAGTGCTGCCAAATGAAACCCGCCAGCTTTTCACGACAAAAACTAAAAATGCGGTAGCGCCGAGTGCAGAAACAACGAATGTGGAATGGAACATCGAGCGTGTCAAGGCACCGGAAGTGTGGGACATGGGGATTGATGGTGCGGGAACCGTTGTAGCAAGCATCGATACGGGTGTTCAATGGGACCACCCGGCGCTAAAAGAAAAGTATCGCGGCTATAATGCCGCAACAGGACAAGTATCACATGATTATAGCTGGTACGATGCTACATCGGCCGGACGAGCTGCGCCGTATGATGACCAGGATCACGGAACACACGTGACAGGGACGATGGTCGGCAGTGAACCGAATGGCTCGAATCAGATTGGTGTGGCACCCGGCGCAAAATATATTGCCGTAAAGGCATTCACCGCTAACGGTGGAACGGATGCCGACCTGCTGGAAGCGGCGGAGTGGATTTTAGCCCCGACTGATGCTGACGGCAATGCACGTGTGGATATGGCTCCGGATATCGTGAATAACTCTTGGGGAGGCGGACCTGGCCTGGATGAGTGGTATCGGGATGTCGTCAACAACTGGCGGGCCGCAGAAATCTTCCCTGAGTTCTCGGCCGGCAACACGACAGCCGGCAACCCGGGGGGAGCCGGTTCAGTTGCTTCACCTGTCAATTACCCTGAATCATTTGCAACGGGTGCAACCGACATCAACAATAAAGTGGCGAGCTTCTCCCTGCGTGGACCATCTCCATACGCAGAAATCAAACCGGATGTTTCGGCACCGGGAGTAAATATCCGTTCCGCTGTACCAGGTGGAGGCTATGAAGCCGGATGGAACGGTACCTCCATGGCGGGTCCTGCCGTATCGGGTGTAGCGGCACTTCTTCGTCAAGTGGATGCCAATCTGACGGTGGATGAAATGGAAGAAATTCTATTGGATACTGCGAATCCATTGACGGACAGTGAATATACATCGTCTCCTAACCATGGCTATGGGTACGGGTTGGTCGATGCATATGAAGCCGTTTCCTCCATCATGACGGGGCTGGGAACATTGGAAGGTCAAGTGACACAGCAGGGCATGGATGACGAAGCGCCTACATTCGAGCATACTGCACCGGCAGAAACATATGCCGGCATGGCGCTGAATCTATCCATTACTGTGCGTGATAACATCAGTGTTTCCTCGGTCGTACTTCGCTACAAGGATGCCAATGATGCATGGCAATCAATCGAAGCCGGCCGCAAGTCGGGTGATTATAAATCGGGTGAATTCGCTGTCGTTGTTCCTGGTGAGATGATTGCCGGCGATTCGTTTACGTATAAATGGACGGTAAATGATTTCGGTAACAATGAAGTCAGCAGTGAAGAGTATGTGGTGGATGTGAAGCCTGGCATTACGGTTGGCTATTCAGAAGATTTCGAGGGACAACCGGCCGGCTGGTATTCATTCGGTAGCCAGGACAGCTGGGAATGGGGTGTACCGACATCCGGACCGGGCAATGCAGCATCCGGTGAAAAGGTATACGCCACAAATCTGGCAGGTACCTATGCAAACAGCATGAATGCCACACTAGTTGCACCACCGATTGATCTGCCGGAAGGAAATGCCTATCTTCAGTTCAAGCATTGGCATGACTTCGAGCAATCCACTTCCGGTCGTGCATGGGATTACGGACATGTATTTGTTTCAACAGACCAGGAAAACTGGACACAATTAGCCACAGTCCAGGGGCAATCGAATGCCTGGGTAGATGCAGAGGTCGATTTATCGGATTATGCAGGCCAGCGCATTTATATCGGCTTTAATGCATACTCGGATTCAAGTGTACAGCGTGACGGCTGGTATATTGACGATGTTGCATTAACGGATGTCTCCCAAACGGGCAAAGTGTCAAAAGGCAAGAACAACAATGGAAACAAGGCCAACACTGGCATTCATGGTGGAAAAGGCAATAGCGAAAATGCCAAGGATAAAGATAAACAAGCCTTAAAAGAAGCGGTTGATCCAAAGACCATCAAACCGGAGGCACGTCCGAAAGAGGGGGCGCCAGTAGTTGAGAAGGTCAATAATCCAACATTATTGCCATTGGGTGCCCAGGTGAGCGTGCTGGAATCGGGACGCTCCGTCTACACAAATCCAGCGGACGGTTCTTATACGCTTACTCATGGGGCAGGGACATTTACAGTAAAGGCGGAAGCTTACGGCTTCACATCTGAAGAACAGTCGGTGACGATTGAAGCGGATGGCAGCGCCACAGCGAATTTCACGTTGGATGAAGTCGCGCAGAACACGGTACAAGGAACAATTACAGATCAGTCGACAGGGGAAGGAATTGAAGGGGCAACGGTCATCCTTGTGGAGGATGCCAATATCTCCCCAGTTGTCACAGACGCGAACGGCAACTTTGCTGTAACTGCTTATGAGGGCGACTACACGTTGAAAGTGATTGCCCGTGGCTATCATGGACAGGAAGTGCCAGTGTCGATTGCCGGACAGCCGGTAACGCAAAACATTTCCCTTGAACCATTCTACACGTACCCGGGAGGCGAAATCGGCTATGATGATGGCACAGCTGAAAATGCGCGTGCATTCAATGCTGCAGGCAATGCATGGGCAGTGAAGATGTCCCTTCCTGAAGGCAAGGAAAATGGAATTGTTACAGATGGCGTCTTCCGCTTCTGGACAACTGAATGGCCTTCACCGGGCGGAACTGCATTTGCAGTGGAAGTGTGGGATGCAACGGGAGCAGACGGTACGCCAGGCAAGAAGCTGGCAGGACCTATTGATGCCAACGCTTTACGGAATGGAGAATGGACAGTTGTAGACTTGGCGGAACATAATATTATCGTAAATGGCGACTTCTATATGGTATACCGCCAAACGGTTGCCAATCCGAACAGCCCGGGGCTTGCTACGGATGAAGACGGAACAAATGCAGGCAGGAGCTATCAACACGTATCAGGGGCTTGGTCATCGTCCCCTGTGAGTGAAGGGAACTACATGATTCGTGCACGTGTCAGCTATGAAGTAACCGGTCCGGTGATAACGTCTCCGGCTACAGGATCTATTACAAATGAACCTATGACGACGATTACGGGCACAGCCTCTCCTACGACGACGATTGAATTAAAGCAAAATGGCGAGGTAGTAGCGGATACAGTCGTGGGTGATAACGGAACATTCGCTGTGGACGCCACACTAATTGAAGGCTCAAATGAGTTTTCGGTTGTGTCGAAGCTGAATGGGAAAGCGACAGGAGAATCCACACCGGTTTCGGTTGTGTTGGATACAGCAGCTCCGGAATTAACCATCGACAAACCAACTAACGGTGAAAAAGTGAATCGGGAAACAGTGACGGTGGAAGGATTGATTTCGGATGCCAATATCGACACGGTAATGGTTAACGGCTCACCGGCAACAGTAAGTGAAGGTAAGTATTCGAAGCGCATGATGCTTGAACACGGGACGAATGAAATCACAGTGGTGGCGACGGATAAGGCTGGCAACAGCGTATCCAAAACAGTGACGGTTACGACTGATTTTGAGGCTCCACAGATTTCAAACTTGAAACCGGCAAGCGATATTCATATCACAACAGGAAGAACGGTCAAGATCGAGTTTGATAGCGAGCCGGGATTGAAGCCGACATTCGTCATTCATATGCCGTTGACAAATGATGTGAACAATGCAACTGAATTACCGATGATGGAGCAGGGAAGCGGCCATTATGTCGGCTATTGGACAGTACCTGCCGACACTGTCGCTAATGGTGCGGTAATTGAAGTCATTGCAATCGATGAATTCAATAATGAATCACGTCAAAAAGCGACAGGTAAATTGTATGTGAATGTACCGGCACCTGCGAAAGAAACATCAGGTGAACCTGCAGACAAAGAAGCTTCCAAGTCTATCGATGATGAAGTGAAGGCAATGCCATAAAGCAATAGAAAGAGCGACTCCCGAGGAACAGCAAATTCATTTGTGACAAAAGCAAAGCGGGGGAGCGTAGCATCGAGAGGATACAGGCTCGAGACGCGTCCCCCGGAAGGCTTCTGCCGTAATGGATGACGGACCTACAGTAAAAAGCATTCAATCACTTCAGATTGAATGCTTTTTCTGTGTGCACCTGGTATGGCAGTCCACCCTTTTGCCTGTTTCAGACGGATAGGGGAAGCGACTGATTCCTTCTTGAAAGCTGCTGCCCTATAGGAGCAGGGCTTTTTTCGTGCATCGAGCTAACGCCAGCGGAGGGCAATCAATAATCGGCAGCACTCTACACCGCGAACTTCACCCTTGAATTCCAGGCGGAGGCCGTCAGGATTATAGTCGACATCGACGCGTGAGGTAATCCCGATGGAGCGAATCAAGCGCTTGACCTCCGCCGTCTCCGAGCGTTGGGCGGCTTCCATCATTAATGTAGCAAAATCTTTTGAGGCAGCCAACCGATCGAGGAGCTTGCTTGCCTCCACCATCAGTTTACGTGATTCGTTCGCCGAATCATTCAGATGGCCAGGGTTTACAGGCGGATAGCTGGATCGATTTTCAGATGGCGCGGGGGAATTTGGACGGGCAAGCAAGGAATTGGGCTGTTTCACCGGTTGATATAAAAGGCTCGGGTGAAAAGGGGGGGAAGCAGGTGTCGGCTGATAAGCCATATGTCCGTAAGGAAACTGTTGATTTTGTAATTGATGGAAATAATACATAAATGGTCCCCTTTCTTAGGAAAGCATATATCCGTTCCTCCCCTATAGTATGCCTGGTGCATCCGGCCGGTACAGGGTATACACCTATGGTCAGTCCTGTCATGTAGGAAGGAAGAAGAGGCTTTTAAGCCCCACTCCTGTCACGCAAGTGGAGGGGAAGTTTTTGGGGGCTCGGAAATGGAATGAATAATCCGTTGCTGGGTGCAGTATTTCCTCCATCATGAAAAAAATAATGGTAGGTTGTAATCAGTACTTTTTTAATAATTGGGAAAATGTCGGGAAGCAACTTTATGCATGATTCGACAATGGTGGTGTTAGTAAAATGTATTTATTTTCCTTAATTTTACTGTTGCATCTCCTTGAGAGCTGCTTTTTCTTCATGAATGTCGTAATACCAAGGACACATTGACGAAAATTCGGAAATTTTAATATATTTGAAAATGAATTGTACTATTTTCATAAAAATGGTTGACAAGGAGGACGTGGGTGGATGAAAAAATTGGGGATTTTTTCATTGTTTTTAGTTTTTATAATGGCATTGGCCGGCTGCTCTTCTGATGAGAAGGGTGAGGCAAAGGGAGCCAAGGGGGGAGACTTGGAGGTGGCGATAGAAAGTGCATCTTTCGTTTTGCTTGGTGACGACGGGGAATCCATCGATCCTGAAAACGAGAAAAACCCGCTTGCGGTCACGCTCAAAGTTAAAAATACGTCGGACTCTTCATTGAATGTAGCGGCCTATTCCGATATTAAGGTATACGACGGGGAGAATCAGCTGGCAGTAGAACCCATTTACGATTCAAGCCTTGGTTTTGAAGTTTCCTCCAGTGATGAAATAGGGGCGGGAAAGGCAAAGAATATTACATTCATCTTTAGTGCCGAGAAGGAAAAGGAATATGAAATCAGTGTAACGCCTAAGAACTTTGCCTCGATGGAAGAAAAAGAGGAAGTAATCGTCAAAATCGACACGGCGGAATACGCGGAAAGCTTCGACAATCTGAACAATCCTGCAAAGGCACTGGCTGCATTCATTGAAACGATTTATATGGATAAGGAAAACGTCGATTATGAAAAGCTGGTAGCCGCTGATAAACAGGCGCTCCAGGAAGAAGGGTTGGCCGCTTTTACCGATTCACTTGAAGGCCACTTCTACAGCATGGATATCACGAAGGAAGACGCTGCC
>JAZUQF010000471.1:0-2539 GCA_045605545.1 Lysinibacillus sp. | reverse complement strand
GCACGGGGATGTTGTCGTGAAATACGATATACGCTTCAAACAGCCGAATAAAGCGCATATGGAAATGCCTGCTCTTCATTCATTGGAGCATTTAATGGCGGACCGCATCCGCAACCATGCGGATTATGTGGTGGACCTGTCACCGATGGGATGCCAGACGGGCTTTTATCTATCGGTCATCAATCATGATGACTATGAGGAAGTGCTGGACGTGCTGGAAAAAACGTTGCAGGATGTGCTTGCTGCGGATGCCGTGCCTGCGTGCAATGAAGTGCAGTGCGGATGGGCGGCGAGCCACAGCTTGGAAGGTGCACAGGCACTGGCGCGCGAATTTTTGGAACAGCGCGCAGAATGGCCGAAAGTCTTTGCTGAATAAAATAAAGCAAGCGGCGGGTGCTTATACAAACAGCCTGTCCATTGCAACGGAAGTCGAGTCAAGGGCATTGCCTGGACTCGACTTTTATAATGCCCCTCTTTCTAAGAGAACAGCAGGTACATGGTGCTGTAGAAACTCAAATACCTTTTTTTCGTAGAGGTCGGGGTTTTCATTGAAGCCTTGGGCGTGCGCCCCTTCTTCAAAAAGCCAAAGCATTTTCGGGCCGGTCTTTTTCTCATACAGCTCTTCGGTCATGGAAGAGGGGATGAACGCATCTTGGATTGTATGGAAGAATAAAACCGGCTTTTCGATATTTTGTACCGCCTCGATGGGGAGGATGTTCTTTGTCCAATAGCCATCCCGCATGCGCATGAACAAATCGGTCACATGGACGGCAAGGCGGAGGTCGATGGAAATGGAGCTTTTCACAATCAGGTAGAGCAGCTTGCGGAAATCGGAAAAGGAACAGTCCGAAATATAAAAGTCGGCTTCATCTGCCACTGTGCCCGCATACAGAAGCGTCGTGGCCGCCCCCATCGATTCGCCGTGTATGCCGAGGACGGCATCCTCACCGATGAGCCCGCGTACATAATGTACCATCGCCTGAAGGTCCATTTTTTCATAGTAGCCGTAGCTTGTCGTCTTGCCGCCGGAGTCCCCATGCCGCCGGTGGTCGTACACGACTGTATTGAAGCCTAGACGCTCGAACATGCGGGCGTATTTGGTGGAGTTGATTTTATTCTCCGTGACGCCATGACAAATGATGATGGTATTACTTGTCTGGAGGGGCTTGAAAAAATAGCCCTTGATATCATAGCCGTTCGGGGAGGCGACCGACAGCTCCATCTTCGCTACACTGTCGAACCATGCTTCATCAAAGCGCCGTGCCTTCTTCTCCCTCTCCAGGATGAAGTCGCCGTCTTTTTGCTTGATGTACATTAATTTGTTCGACAAAATGTATCCTGATACGGCTGTAGCGGCAGCGAGAAGGGTTGAAGCGATGCCGGATGCCAACAATACCTTCTTCTTCATGATGTTCACCTCTTTCTATAGTATGTTGGCACTGAAAAATTCCTCTATACATAAGCGGAAAAAAGTTTGGAATCCGAAATTTTGGGCTATATCGATATAGCAAGGATTATTTGATAAAATGAGGAAGTAAGTAACTTGCTTACATACACAATGGGATTAAGGGGGAATTATGGATGACACAAGCAGTAATCGTAAGCGCGGTGCGTACAGCAATCGGCGCATTTCAAGGTTCTTTAAAGGATGTGCCGGCAACGACACTGGGCAGTACAGTAATCAAGGCGGCAGTTGAACGGGCAGGGGTTCCCGTGGAAGACATCGATGAAGTAATCATGGGGAATGTACTGCAGGCAGGCCTTGGCCAGAATCCGGCACGACAGGCGGCACTTCAGGCAGGGCTTCCCACTGCGACTCCGGCAATGACAATTAATAAAGTGTGCGGCTCGGGACTGAAAGCCATCCATCTGGCGGCACAGGCCATTGTAGCAGGCGATGCGGACATCGTCGTGGCAGGTGGGTTTGAAAATATGAGCCAGGCACCATATATTCTACAAAATGCCCGTGACGGCTTCCGCATGGGCGACCAAAAAGTAATCGACACAATGATCCATGATGGATTATGGTGTGCAACAAATAACTATCATATGGGCGTGACGGCAGAAAATCTGTGCGACGCCTATTCCATTACACGTGAAGAGCAGGATGCGTTTGCGGCCCGTTCACAGGCGCGTGCGGCAGAAGCCATTGCGGCAGGCCGTTTCATGGATGAAATCGTGCCCGTGGAAATCCCGCGACGCAAGGGTGAGCCGGTCATTTTCAATCAGGACGAGTATGTAAAGGCTGGTACGACAGCTGAAAAGCTTGGCGGCTTGCGTCCTGCGTTCAAGAAGGACGGCGCCGTGACGGCGGGCAATGCGTCCGGCATCAATGACGGGGCTGCGGCGGTTGTCGTCATGTCCCAGGCGCGTGCGTACGAGCTTGGCCTCAAGCCGCGCGCAACCATCGTGGCAAACGCAAGTGCAGGAGTGGATCCGTCCATCATGGGCATCGGTCCTGTGACAGCTGTGAAAAAAGTGCTCGCCAAGGCGAACATGACGCTCGAGCAGATGGATTTGATTGAAGCGAATGAGGCAT
>JAZUQF010000470.1:0-1726 GCA_045605545.1 Lysinibacillus sp. | reverse complement strand
TTGCCTTTGTTTGCCTTCGCCTGTTCGATTGCTTTGTTGATTTCTTCGATGTCCGTACCGTCCTGTACTTTCAGGTAGTTCCAGCCATTTGACTCGAAGCGTTTTTGTACGTTTTCAGAGAATGACTTCTCCAAATCGCCGTCCAACGAAATATCATTTGAATCATATAATACAATCAATTTCTCAAGTTGCAGGTGGCCTGCCAGCGAAATCGCCTCTGAAGCAACGCCCTCCATCAGGTCTCCGTCGCCGCATAACGCGAATGTATAGTGGTCTACAATTTCGTGACCTTCTTTATTGTATGTCCCGGCAAGGTGGCGTTCTGCCATGGCCATACCGACCGACATCGCAATCCCTTGGCCAAGTGGACCTGTCGTCGCTTCTACCCCAACCGTATGTCCATACTCTGGGTGACCCGGCGTTTTGGAATCCCACTGACGGAATTTTTTGATTTCATCCATTTCCAAACCGTATCCACCCAGGTGAAGCAGGCTATATAGGAGCATCGAGCCGTGGCCGGCAGATAATACAAAACGGTCGCGGTTGTACCATTTTGGATTTTGTGGGTTGTGGCGCATTTGCTTTGTCCACAATGTATAGGCCATTGGCGCCGCACCCATTGGTAGACCAGGGTGGCCCGAATTCGCCTTTTCGATTGCATCGATTGATAGTGTTCGGATAGTATTGATTGCTAACAGATCCGCGTATTGTGTCATGTTTGACATCCTTTCTCGCACAAATATTATTCTTATTTAGTTTAGTCATAAACATTCAAGAATACAACGACTTTTCAGTAAATAGGTTATACTTTTTAGGTAAATATGAGACATTCATATACTATATTTTGATTCACTTGATATTCATGAACAGGCATCAAAACGTCCCCCCGCAAACAAATCGGGAGGCCTGGTTTCTCCACTCTATGAAATTTGGCAGATTCACCTAGTCTATTAGTTTAAAAACTTGTTTTTCTGTGCCTCTTTTACTTTTTCAGGCGTCACGTCGTTACCTTCTGCATCGATTACCTTTACGTTTTCAATCGTTTGACGCATCGTTCCACGGAACGTATCCAAATATTCTTTGCGCAATTGCGTCTGCTCCTTCGCTTCCGCTTCCGTCAAGGTACCAGCCTTCTTTTTCTTGGAAAGCTCATTAATACGGGCAATTTTTTCTTTTGATAACATGTTTGTCTCACCTTCCTTAACTGACTACTACAAAGGTATGAAAAATCGACAGGAAGTGCAAGCGATTACGCTTTATTTCTTCACATATACGAAAAAGAGCTGCCGATTTCTATTTCGGCAGCTCTGATGCTTTTCTTCGTTCATATTCTTCAACATATTCGATGTATCGTCTATGGACCGTCGCCTTGCTTACCTGGAAACCGAGCCCCTGCAGTGTGTTTGCGATTTCCTTGAATGTCATGCCCTTGTCCCGCAAGGTCACGATTTCCTCAATCGGGACTTCAATCCGCTCACGGCCTTCCATGTTGCCCCGCTCCCGTAGGTTCAGCTCTGGGCGGTAGCCCCGCTCCACCGCCCGCTTCATGCCCCGGCGGATTTTCGCATTATGCATTTTGCGCTGGTATTCCTCTACAATCGACAGAATTTCAAGCAGCATCGTATCCATTTCATTCAACGCAAGCGGCCCCGCCTCGTTGAGCGAATAGACGGTCACGTCCTGCTTGATGAGCAGGTGCAGCACCGCCATCCGCGCATTGCCCCTT
>JAZUQF010000469.1:0-2765 GCA_045605545.1 Lysinibacillus sp. | reverse complement strand
TGAACAACATCAAGAAATCATCCAGGCTCTACATGCATGCATGGCGGCCTGCAATCACTGCTTCGACGCATGTCTACGTGAAGAGGATGTCAAGATGATAGCCGAGTGCATCAGACTGGACCGTGAATGTGCAGACATCTGCAGCTTTTTGGAACAGGCCTTATCACGGAATACACCATTCGCCTCAACACTTGCCTCCGTCTGCGCAACGGTTTGCGAGGCATGCGGAAACGAGTGTAAAAAGCACGACCACGACCATTGCCAGCACTGTGCGGAAGCGTGCTTCAAATGTGCAGAGGCATGCAGGAAACTAGTAGCTTAATGAAAACCGGGTTTTTTATTCGATAAAAGAGAAGACGTCCAATTAATGGGCGTCTTTTGCGTTTTTTTGGGCATATTAAGCATATCTGGCCAGCTAAATGAACAATTGCGGCCAATCTGACTGGAAACGGGAAAAATGATAAAGGAAGTGTCACCAATTGGACAATAAGCTACAGAAGGCAAGGCCATCACGAGAAAACAACTGGCTCATTGAAACAAAGTCCCCATACCTGTTGCAGCATGCGGACAATCCAATCAACTGGTACCCCTGGACCGAAGAAGCTTTCGAGCGGGCCAAAGCTGAAAATAAGCCGATTTTCCTGTCCATCGGCTACTCTACGTGCCACTGGTGCCATGTAATGGCAAAGGAGAGCTTCGAGGACCGGGAAATCGCCGACTACTTGAATGCGCACTATATCGCCATCAAGGTCGATCGGGAGGAGCGGCCGGATATCGATAGCCTGTATATGAACGTCTGCATGATGATGGACGGGCACGGCGGCTGGCCCCTTTCCATCTTCATGACGCCTGAACAGGTACCATTTTACGCAGGGACTTATTTTCCGAAGAAAACGTCATTGCAGGCAATCGGCTTCTCGGAACTGATTGTACGTCTCCATAAGCTGTACGAAAGCGACCAGGCACAAATCAACTCGATTGGAGAGGAGATCAAGCAGGCACTGGCACAGCTGCAGACCCGACAAGCTAGCGGCTCTCTTCCGCCATCCGTCTTTAACAAGGCGTTCGAGCAGCTGTACAAGACTTATGACAACGTACATGGTGGATTCGGCAGGGACGTAAAATTCCCGATGCCGCACCAGCTCATGTTTCTCCTGCGGCATGCAAGGTTCCATGACGAGCCGGTTGCCGAGAAAATGGCGCTGAATACGCTGAAAGGCCTGTACAGCGGCGGCATCTACGACCAGATTGGCTTCGGCTTTTCACGCTACGCGGTCGATGAAACCTACATCGTGCCGCACTTTGAAAAAATGCTGTATGACAACGCACTGATGCTTTATGCAACGGCTGAAGCCTACCAGGTGACGAAAGACGCCTTCTTCGAGCAGAAAATGCGGGAGCTAATTATGTACGTACGCCGGGTCATGACCTCCCCTGATGGCGGTTTCTACAGCGCGGAGGACGCCGATACGGAGCATGAGGAAGGAAGGTTCTATACGTGGACGAAGGAGGAGGTAATGAAGTGCCTCGGCAAAAACCTCGGCCCATTATACTGTGAAGCGTTCCATATCACGGAGGAAGGGAACTTTGAAGGAAGGAACATTCCCCACCTCATGCATACGGACCTCAAAGAAGTGGCACAGACAGCCGGAATGGACATTGAGCAATTACGTCAAGAGCTGGAAAAGGCCCGTCAGATGCTCTTTGAACTGCGGGAGAAGCGGACGCATCCACATAAGGACGACAAGATTCTGACAAGCTGGAACGGCCTCATGATTGCAGCGCTCGCCAAGGCGAATGCCGTCCTGCAGGATGAGGGTGTCGAGCGGCTTGCTGTCGGTGCCATGCGCTTTGTGGAGAAGCATCTCATCCAAAGCGGACGGCTGATGCGCCGCTACCGTGATGGAGAGGTGAAGGAATTGGGCATACTCGACGACTACGCCGCGATGCTCTGGGCGTATCTCGAGCTATATGAGGCGACCTACTCCCCTGAATGGCTGCAAAAAGCCGTGCATCTTGCCGATGATATGGTGAGGCTGTTCTGGGACGAACAGGACGGCGGCTTCTTCCTGACAGGGAGCGACGCCGAATCACTGCTCATCCGCCAGCAGGAACTCGAGGACGAGGCAATTCCCTCAGGCAGCAGCATCGCCGCCGGGGCGCTCATCCGCCTTGCCCGTCTCACAACTCGTCCTGACTATGAGGAAAAGGTCATCACCCTCCTGCAGTTGGGTGCGCGCGAGATTCAGGCACATCCACACGGTTTCTTCTATCTGCTTGGCGCCTACATGATGCTAACAGAAGGAACGAAGGAGGTCATCATGATCGGCCGGTTGTCGGACGAGCAAAAGCAGCTGCTGTCTACCATGAAGAGAAGCTTCCAGCCAAACACCCTCTACCTGCATTGCGAGGAGGCGGAAGTATTCCAGGAGCTCATCCCTTCCCTCGCGGACTACAAGCCGGCCGAATCCGGTGCGAACTTCTATATCTGTGAAAACTACACATGCCGTCAGCCCGTGCATCGACCGGAAGACATCCAACAGATGCTAGGAGAAGGTTGAAAAAGGAATGTCTTGGTTATAACATAGGGTAAAAATTATAATCAAACTTTCATTTGTATGGTGGATCTCCGCAGATTTATGCGGATTAACAACGTCAAGAAATATGCCCCCTTTTATACAAAATGGGGAACACAAGCAGTAAGTCGAAATACCATTACATCACCCGTTTAACGTCTCTGCATAAACAATGTGACACAAAAAAGC
>JAZUQF010000468.1:0-6985 GCA_045605545.1 Lysinibacillus sp. | reverse complement strand
ATCAGCCGCTTGCTTCTACCGAACAGGATATTGTGTTCGAAGACGTCCGTTTCCAATATGGAGATAAGCCGATTCTACAGGATTTATCGGTTTTGCTGCCAAAGGGAAGAACGACGGCACTTGTTGGGGCGAGCGGCGGTGGCAAGACGACGCTGTTTTCCGTGCTGGAACGCTTCTATGACATAGCGGAAGGGACGGTTCGATTCGGTCAGCAGCCGATTGATGAAATCGAACTGGCACAGTGGCGTTCCCTGTTCGGCTACGTTTCCCAGGAAAGCCCGATCATGAATGGTACGGTCCGAGATAATGTAAAATACGGAAAAGAGCATTGTACAGATGAAGAAGTGATTGAGGCGCTGAAGCAGGCGAATGCATGGTCATTCGTCGAGCACTTCCAGCAGGGGCTGGATGAGCAGGTAGGAGAAGGCGGAATGAAGCTGTCAGGCGGACAAAGACAGCGGCTCGCCATTGCGAGGGCCATCCTGCGAAATCCGAAAATCCTTTTGCTTGATGAAGCAACATCCAACCTTGATAATGAATCCGAACATGCTGTACAGGAGGCGTTGACAAGGCTTATGAAGGACCGGACAACGATTCTCATTGCCCATCGTCTATCGACCATCCAGCATGCCGACCAGATTCTCGTACTGGAGAATGGCCGGGTGACAGGCATGGGTACGCATGAGGAATTGATGGCTAACCATTCATACTACCAAAAGTTGCAGCGACTCTCGGCTGGTCATCATGGGGATGATGACTCAATTATTCAGCCCCAATAGAAAGGCATATTTGGGAAGGTGACACTATTTGGGAATAAGTGTCACCTTCTTTTTCATTCAAGCTCAAAAATAAGCTCTTCCTGCTGGGTATCCTCGAACCATTTCATCCCTTTAGCTACCATCCCAATTTTAGATAGAACCTTTCCTGAGCCGGGGTTATTTGGATCGACTGCCGCTTTGACTTTCTTTATATCGGCTTTGCGCTCTTGCAAATCCTTTATACATGCAGCGGCAGCTTCCGTTGCATACCCCTTTCCCCAGAAATTCGGATTGAAATGATAGAGTAGTTCCACCTCATTTTCATGAACAGTTGGATTGAATCCGCACACGCCGATAATATGTGCACTTTCTTTCAATAAAACAGTGTAGGTCGAGTAGCCTTTTTCATCATACAAACGCTGGTATGCTTCAATTGAGCGGCCAATATCCACTTTTGTACTTGGGCCTCCGCAATATTTCATCACATCCTCGCTACCCCAAATAAGAGCTATATCCTCCAAATCTTCTGCTTGCATCGTCCGAAGTAGAAGGTTCTTCGTTTCAATAGAATGCGGCATGAACAATACCTCTCCTTCCTTTATATTTTTATCACTTATGTTGATTGTACGAATATTGGATGATAGAAAGCATGATTGCTACATAAATTCTCCATAAAAATTGACATACTAGTAGATTGTAGCGGAAGCGGAAATCCACTTCCGGCAAACTAACCTTTATATACGCAAAAGAAAATTAGAAGTTTCAAATAAATGGTGTGTACGTATATTTATATACCTGTATATGTAAAAATATTGAATAATTCATATATTTAATGCTAAATAATGTAAAATTATAGTATGCTGGAAAGAGAGAAAGAAAGGAGAGAAAATAATGAAGAAAAAATGGGTACCGTTCGTTTTTTCTGCGGCGCTTTTAGCGATGCCGATGTCCGGCCTTGCGAATGAAGCAGCGCCTGCAGTGGTGCAAAATGAACAATCGCGTATGACGGTTGAAGCCTTTTTAGAGCAGGCTGTCACGGAGCTTACGTATCAGCATGGTTCGGATTTCATGAGAGAGGAAATTCTGCAAAACTGGCTTGACGGCTATCAGTTCGAGGATGCAGCATCTCCGATATCACAGGGGGAAGCGGCATTGATCCTGCTTAAGGCGCTTGGTCTTGAGAATGGGGAGCAGACGCTGGCCAATTATAAAACATCGGCTGCCAAGCTGGGCTTCTTTAAAGGCATTACAAGTGTAGCGCCGATTACGGCAACGGAAATGCAGAAGCTCTTCGCCAATGTCGAGGACTACCAGAACAAAGCAATCGATGACAAGGGCGTACCTGAGATTTCGGTTGAGGACTTCATGAAAAATCCGGGGAACCTCGGCTATCAATTGTCGACGGATGGCGACTACATTTCCTATGCATCCGCATGGGAAAATCGCCTGAACGTCTTCGTCAAGGCGATGGGTGATGACAGCGAGCCGGTACGTGTAACGAGCACGACGGACCGTGATATTGCAGATTTCTTCTGGAAGGATGATAGCGTCCTTTATATGAAGGATAATGGCGGGGATGAGAACTTCCATATCTACTCCTCTTCCTTCAACGGTGCAACGGAAAAGGACCTGACGCCATATCCTGGCGTTTCTGTGATGCCGATGAATCTGCTGAGGGGCGTAAAGGACGAAATCCTCGTCATGATGAACAAGGAAGATGCAAAGGTGTTCGATGTGTATAAGCTGAACATCCAGACAGGGGAAACGAAGCTTGTTGCCAAAAATCCAGGCTCCATCCAGGGGTGGTTTTCAGACAGCGACGGTGAAATCCGTATGGCTCTTGAATCTGATGGGGTTGTAGGGAATGTCCTGTATCGTGAAACGGAAGAGGATGAATTCCAGCCGTTCATTTCGATTGAAGAGGGGGAGACGGTATCGCCAATCGCCTTCTCGCAGGATAACCAGTCCATCTATGCGATGTCCAATAAGGGGCGCGACAAAATTGAGCTTGTGAAATTCGACTTGAAGGGGAACGAGGAGGTCATCTTCTCGCATCCGGATGTGGATATGGCTGGAGCCCTGTACAGCTCTTCAAAGGACAAGCTGTTGTACAGCGCATATATCACGGATAAAGTGCACTATGAGTTCCTGGACAGCGATTTCGAAGCAGTCTTTCATAAGATGAAGGACAAGCTTGGAGTTGAGGAAAGTGAATTCGGCATCAACGACTACAATAAGGAAATGACGAAGTTCATCGTAAGTGTCAGTAGCGATACAGTGTTCGGCAAGTATTACTATTATGATACAGAGACGGATACGGTGACACAGTTGGCAGAGCTGAGTCCTTGGCTGGACGAGGCCAATTTGGCAAAGATGCATCCCATCTCCTATGAGAGCCGGGATGGATTGACGATTCATGGCTACTTGACGCTTCCGGCGAACAAAAAAGCGGAAGACCTGCCGATGGTCGTCATCCCGCATGGCGGTCCGTGGGCTCGTGATGTGTGGGGCTTCAACCCGGAAGTACAGTTGCTGGCAAACCGCGGCTATGCAGTATTGCAGATGAACTTCAGATCTTCTACAGGCTATGGAAAAGAGTTTATGGACGCAGGGGACAAGCAATGGGGCCTGAAAATCCAGGATGATATTACGGACGGCGTACAGTGGGCAATCGATCAGGGCATCGCAGATCCGGACAAGATTGGCATTTACGGTGCATCGTTCGGTGGCTATGCAACACTTGCCGGTATTACATTCACTCCCGACCTGTATGCGGCAGCGGTGGATTATGTAGGCGTATCCAACATCTTCACGTTGCTTGAAACGATTCCGTCTTACTGGGAAACGCAGCTCAACATGTTCCATGAACGAGTGGGGCATCCGGAAAAGGACAAGGAGCTGTTGAAATCGGTATCGCCGGTATTCCATGTCGATAAAATCAAAACGCCTTTATTCGTCGCACAGGGTGCAAACGATCCGCGCGTCAATAAGCAGGAGTCGGACCAGATTGTAGAGGCGCTGAAAAAACGCGGCGTTGACGTGGAATATATGGTGAAGGACAATGAAGGGCATGGCTTCATGAACGAGGAAAATAAGATTGAATTCTACAATGCCATGACGGAGTTCTTCGGCAAACATTTGAAATGATAGGAAGGAAAGCGGCTGGGGAAACCTGGCCGTTTTTTACTTTTTATAGAAAAATGACGTTTGTCCGAGTTATAATGGAACAAAGGGGAGTGGGCATATGAATCAACCGAAGATGAACCCAGCTGTTTTACGGCTGCTCGTCATTTTTCCGAATGTACTAAGCTATATCCTGCTGTTTGGGGTGCTCGTCTACCTGCTGACGAACTACAGTGCGCTGCAGGCTGGGGGAGTCCTGACGTTCTGGATTGTCCTGCCGATTGTATTGGCTCCGATGGCCGTCTATACTACCTATTCAATCGTCAAGCGCATCAAGGCCGGGGTGCTGTAGCGAAGGAAGGGATCTTTATGCTGGCGACATCGTTGGGAATAATGGCGGCAGGGATTGTCATCATAGTTGTCGGTATTTCCATAAAGAGAAAAGGAAAGACATCATTCATTGCCGGAAACAATGAAATTTTTGTTCCGAAGGACGAGAAGAAATTAGCCGGACGAATCGGCCTTATTGTTATTTTATTTGGGGTTGAGTCGTTCTTGTTTCCGTTGGTGTTCCAACTAATTGAGGGAATGACGGGGACACATTTTGCTGTATTGGCAGGGCTTCAGCTACTGGCTATTTTTTTCTTCATGCTGATGGACCAGTTTGGGCATTGAACGAGTGAATGAACAAAGCATGGATCGTTCCGTTGGGGAAGGTCCATGCTTTGTTGTGTTTTCTAACTAGAAAGAAATCGAATGCCCCTTTTGTCATTGATACAGATATTCAAAGAATAGGTAGGCGAGATAGTCTTCCGTCACGTCCCTATAGGCTGAATAAAAATGGTTCATCTGATCGCTTTCCGATGCCTCGGCCATTGCAACCGCATAATTTTTTCTTTCTGCCTCCCATGCTGCATGATTTTCCTGTAATGCGGCAAATTCCTCTTCACTTAATGTGCGCTCGATCTCGTCGAGCATTCCGGCAACAGAACGGTCCAGCAGCTCCTTTGTCTGATGGTTGCTTTCCTCGTCTGTAAGCGAAAAATCAAAATCGATGTCAATCGCCTGCTCGATCGGCTGGATGATGTAGGTGTTGTAAATAGCCCGCTGTTCGGATGAAAGGGTATCCGCATCTATTTCGGCGAGCCTGTATGCAAATAGATGGGCGTATTTTGCACGTATTTCTTCTGCGGTTGCATCACCGTCTGTACCAGGCTCTGTACCTGAGTCGCCCCATACTCGCCCTATCATGAAAAAGCCTGTTTTCTTGTTGATGACGAACTGTATACGTTCATCCTCCTCGTCCCGGAAGATATAGGCCTCCTCCATTGTGGAAGAGAAGGCATCGAATGGACCTTCCTTGACGAAGACGACCTCGTAGCCATGCTCCACTAAAAAGGCTTCCGCCTCCTCCTTCGTCAGGGAGAGTGGGAGAACAGTGTTGTAGTAGCCACTTACGACAAAGCGTCCGTCTCTTTGAATGAAGCTTGTCGTTTGTTTGACGGCGGATTCTTCCTCAGCACCTGCAGCGAGGATGTGCTCGATCGTAAAGGAGCCGGGTGCATGCTCCGTTACGCGCACGCCGAATGTATAGACCGGCAGCTCAGGGAAATTCGGTCTCCCTTCTTCTTTAAAAGCTTGTTTGAACATTCCTTCCGTCATGAAGGGCATGAGCCGTTCGCGCTTTTCTTCCAGGGATGCCTCCGTTCCGACGGATTCGTATGCCTGCCAGAACTCCTTAATGACCTCCATGGCGATTCCTTTTGCATCTTCTTCGGTGAGCATCGTTTCGACTGTCGATTTTTTCCCCTTTGCCTCCTCCGCACCACAAGCCGAAAGAATGAGCAGACAGACGATGAGAAGCCATTTCTTCATACGTGAACCTCCAATTGTAGGATTCCTTTGAAAGAACAGAACGTTTGCATATAGATATGTGTCTACTTCTTCTAGTATATGTCTGGAGTCTTACGGCTACATGCGGACTTTCTGAAAAAAAGGGCATCCAACGCCCTGGATGCCCGTGAAAAGTATCTTTTTATAGGAGATGGACTTATTGTCCTTTACCAGCCGCGACCGTAGGAACCATTCGGCGCCTTGACCTCGACGCCAAGCTCCTTGCCGGCACGGTAAGGGAAGTACGGGTCGCGCAACAGCTCGCGGCCGATGAAGATGAGGTCGGCCTGCTCCTTCTGCAGCACCTCTTCAGCTTCCGTTCCCGTTGTAATCAGACCGACAGCGCCAGTGGGAATGCCTGCAGAACGGACTGTTTCAGCAAATGGCACCTGGTAGAGCGGCTTTGCGTCGATTTGGGCGGGAACGACACCACCTGATGATACATCGATGAGGTCCACTTCCTGCGATTTCATCCAGGCGGCATATTGGATGTAATCTTCCGGTGTGTTGCCACCCTCCTGGTAGTCGTGCGCAGAGATGCGGACGAACAGGGGACCATCCCAGATGGCACGGATGCCGTCGATGATTTCACGAAGGATGCGGTATCTGTTTTCCGGGCTGCCTCCATATTCATCTTCACGCGTGTTTGTCAATGGAGATAAAAATTCATTAATCAAATAGCCGTGTGCCGCATGGATTTCCAGTACATCAAATCCTACATTGATGGCACGCTGCGCACTTGCGACAAATGCCTCTACGATCTCTGCAATCTGGTCCTTCGTTAGCTCAAGAGGCATCTCGTACTGATCATTGAAACGGATAGGAGAAGGTGCGTAGATTGGACCTTCCACGGTAGCTTTACGTCCTGCATGGGCAAGCTGGATGCCGGCCTTGCTGTCGTATGCATGAATCTCATCGACAATGTGCTTCAGGCCTTCAAGCTGCGCATCCCGCCAGATGCCCAAATCATTGGGGGAGATGCGCCCCTCCGGCAGTACAGCTGTCGCCTCCACCAGTACAAGACCGACCTGACCGACGGCGCGAGAAGCATAGTGGACGATGTGGAACGGCTGGACGAATCCAAATTCATTTGCACTGTACATGCACATTGGTGCCATGACGATGCGGTTCTTCAGTTCAATATTGCGTAATTTGTAAGGTTCGAATAATTTTGCCACGAAAAGTGCCTCCTTAGAATCAATTCTGCCTCG
>JAZUQF010000467.1:0-5778 GCA_045605545.1 Lysinibacillus sp. | reverse complement strand
TGGGCATCAATACATCCATCACACATGAGGATTTCATGATTGGCAGTGCAGAGATGGATATAGACGGGGAGCTGGCTGACGGTACAATCGAGCCGATTTTCCGTAAAGGCAGCTGGGCGTTTTAAACTGGATGCCATGATGTTTGCGGAGTGTCATAACGGAACAGTGAAAACCAACAAGAAGGAGGATGCAGGATGAAAAAGATGTGTATGCTTCTTCTTGCATCTTTTCTGTTTACATCCGGTGCCTCGGCAAAGGAAGTATATGTTGCCCTCGGGGACTCCCTTGCTGCGGGGCAGACACCGTATGCAGAAATTGATGCAGGATATGCCGATTTGATTGCCATGCAGCTGATGCGTTCAGGGCAGCTGTCATCATTTACAAAACAGCTTGCGTTTCCGGGGTATACGGTGGAGGACGTCCTTGAACGTGTCCAGACGGAAGAGGCGCGAACGGTATTGGAGGACGCCACCCTCATCACGATTTCAGCAGGGGCGAATGATCTTCTTTCCCTTGTGTCCCACAATCCGCAGACAGGTTCAATCAGCTACTCGCAGTTGCCTGTCAATTTCGCATTGAACAATGCGAGAAAGGATTATGTGGAACTGCTGGAGCGGGTGAAGGAACTTGCCCCTCATGCAGACGTATATGTAATGGGCTATTACTTTCCCTATACAAGTGTACATGACGCACAAGCTCAAGGAGTCAAGGAGCAGCTCGATGTATTGAATGAAATTCTGAAGCGGACTGCTGTGCAAGCCGGCGCAGAATTTGTACCGGTTGCGTTTGGCGGCGAGGCGTCCCGTTACTTGTCCAACCCCGCAGACGTACATCCGAATATGGAGGGCTATATGATGATGGCGAATGCGTTTTTGGAAAAGCGGGGACTGAAGCAGCTTGGCGTGCCAGAGTTGCCGGAGCCGAACCCGCTGACCTTCGAGGAGATTGCCAAACAGCGGCAGGTACAGCAGGCTGAAGCGGATGAGGTGGCGGTAAAGCCGATAGAGGAAGTTTTCATCTATTACGGCCATGAACGATGGCAGCGGTTCTTTCTATAGAGAAAGGACCGTTTTTATTTTCTAGAGGAAAATAATTTCCATAAAAACAAGAACGTACGTTTCTGTTTTATAGAAACATGTTGTATGATGATAGTAGTAATGCGAAGAGGAATGAAAGGAGGAAACGATGTGAAAATTTTCCACACAGCCGACTGGCATCTGGGCAAGCTTGTCCAGGGCGTCTATATGACGGAGGACCAGCGCTATATTTTACAGCAATTCGTTGAGGCCATCGATGAGGAGAAGCCGGATGCCATCATTATCGCAGGGGACTTGTATGACCGCGCCATCCCACCGGTGGATGCAGTCGATCTGCTGGATGATACATTGGCGGAAATCGTCCTGAAGCGGGGCATCCCGGTCATAGCGATTGCGGGCAACCATGACAGTCCGACACGCCTGCAGTTCGGAAGTAAGCTGATGAAGGAATCAGGACTTTACCTGGCAGGTGAAATGAGGGCGGATTTGAAGCCGGTCGTATTAAAGGACGAGCATGGGGAGGTGCATTTCCATCTCATCCCGTTTGCCGAGCCGAGCATTGTAAGGCAGGTCCTTGGAAATCGGCAGGTGACGACATACGATGAGGCGATGAAGGAGACGGTCGCCCACATCCAGCAGAATATGAAGCCCGGTGTACGCCATGTTGCGGTGGCGCACGCATTCGTGACACCCTACGGAGAGGAGGCGGACAATACGAGCGACTCCGAACGTCCCCTTGCCATCGGTGGGTCGGAATGCGTGAATGCCGTCCATTTCGAGCCGTTCCATTATACGGCGCTGGGGCATCTGCATAAGGCGCACTATGTCCTGCACGAGAACATCCGCTATGCCGGCTCCCCGCTTAAGTATTCATTGTCGGAGGCCATGCATGAAAAGGGCTTCTATGTAGTGGAGCTGGCTGCGGACGGCTCCGTCGAGGTGGAGAAAAGAAAGTTCGTCCCAAGACGCGACATCCGGGTTGTGGAAGGGGACATCCAGCAAATACTGCGCCATCCGGAAAGCGATGACTATGTATTCGTCCGCCTTACGGATCAGACGCCTGTCATCAATGCCATGGAGCAGGTCCGTACAGTATATAAAAATGCGATGCATGTGGAGCGCAAGACAGTCCGCATGACAGAGCAGGGAGAGAACCGTATCGTCAAGCGTGAGCAGCTGGATGACTTCACCTTGTTCAAGGCGTTTTATGAGGAAGTGGCGAAGCAGGAGCCGAGCGACATGATGCAACAGCTGTTCAAGGAAGCGCTGGACGAGCTATTGATGGAAGAACGGGAAGGACAGGAGGTTGTTGTGAAATGAGACCCCTCAAATTAATGATGCGTGCATTCGGACCCTACAAGGGGGAGGAAGTGATCGACTTCACCCAGCTTGAAAACCACCGCCTATTCGTCATCTCCGGGAAGACCGGCGCGGGCAAAACGACGATCTTTGATGCCATTGCTTTCGCACTGTACGGAAACGGGAGCGGCTCCGACCGCAAAGACCATAAGTCGCTGCGCAGCCAGTTTGCCGAAGACAAGGTGCATACGGCCGTGGAGCTGCTGTTTGAAATGCACGGGAAAGTGTATCGTGTCTTCCGTCAGCTTCCCCACATAAAGAAGGGGCGGAAGACGGCGACGGGGGAGGACTATGCATTTTTTGAAGTCGGTCCAAAAGGTGAAGAAATCAAGGTAGTGGAGCGGCAGAAGGCCAAAGAGATCAACAGCAAAATCGAGGAAATCATCGGACTGACGTACGATCAGTTCAATCAGATTATCATGCTACCGCAGGGCGAGTTCCGCAAACTGCTGACTTCCCAAACGGAGAATAAAGAAGCGATTCTACGTAAAATCTTCAAGACGGAGCGGTACGGCGAAATCGCCAAAAAGCTTGAAGCAAAGAAGCAGGCTGCAGAGGAGCAGGCGAAAATGGCGAAAGCGTTGCGCGACCAGTACATCGACCAGATTTCAGGAGCACTTCCGCTACGCGAATCTCTGCTGTTCGAACGTGTACAGGGCCATGCAAATGTCTATCAGATTCTGCAGGCGCTGGAAGAGGAAAGAATCCATTACGAACAAAAGGCCCTTTCAGATGAAGAAACCTATACGGCAAGTTTCAGGGCCCATAATGAGATGCAGGAAAAATGCATCGAGGGTGAGAAGCTGAACGAGCGCATCCATACATTGCAACAGAAGCGAGCACTGCTGGCTCAAAAGGAGCAACAACGGCCGCTGTTTGAGCAGAAGAACGAGGAATGTGAGGCGGCTGCGAAGGCAGCGGGCATTCTTCCGTTGTATCAGGCTTACGGGATGACGCAAAAAGAGCTTGTGGAGGCGACTGGCAGACTGGTAGCCTATGAAGCAGAGAAAACTCATCTTGAAGCCCGTTGCGCAGAGGCCGAGGCAAGGCTGAAGCATGAGCAGTCCCGGGAACCCGAACGTCTGAAGCAGGTAAATGAAATAAATGAGATTGAAAGAATCAGGCCCATCTATGAAGAAATCGAAAGGCTCGCGAAGCGTGTGCCAATGCTGCAAAAGTCGGTTGAACAGCTAACAGAAGCACTGACGGACGTCGCTGCCCAACATCAGCAGTACAAGGAGCTTCTAGCAGAACGGAGCCGGATGATGGAGGAAATCGAGGGACAGGTGGCTATGCTACCACAAAAGATGGCCCAGGAACAGCGGTTGAAGGAAATTGTCCATGGATTTGGCAAGCTGGCAAAAGCATCTGAACAGATTGGACTTCTGCAGGGGGAAACAGAGAAGACAAAAGCTGCATACGAAGCTGCTGAACACCTGTATGAGAATCAGGAGAGGAAATGGGTCCATAATCGTGCCTATGAGTTGGCCGCCATGCTCACGCCGGGCGATGCTTGCCCAGTCTGCGGAAGCAAGGAGCATCCAAATGTGCGCACCCATGCCGGGGAAGCAATCGATAAGACGGCGCTGCAGCAAGCGAAGGAGGCGATGGCCCACGCCCAGCAACAGCAGTCACTTGCAGAGGGAAGGCTGGAAGCAGCCAAAGCCCAGCTCCATGAGTTGCAGCAGGAGCTGCTAGCTATGGAAGTGGACCTTTCTAACGGAGATTTATATAAAGAGAGATACCGAGAGGCATTCAATGATGTGAAAAATCTGCTTCAGAAAAACGAAGAGCTGACAGCGTTGAAGGCCGAGGTGAAGCGGACACAGCAGATGCTGTCCCAATGCGAGGAAAGGCTGGCGGCATTACGTACGAGATACGATGAAGAAAAGCAGCATTTCATTCAGCAACAGGCCGCGCTGGGAGAAAAACGGCGCAATATCCCCGCTGGATTGGAAACATTGGAGCAGGTCGATGAAGCGTACAGACAGGCGAAAAACCAATTGGCCATCCTGCAGCAGATGCTGAAGGATGCAGAGCGGCAATATGAACAGAGCCATACAGACTTCGTCAAAATCCAGGAGGCGATCAGACATACGCAGGAGCTTGGACGCTCACTGTCTGCCAAACGCGAGACGGAACAAATCAAGCTGCAGGAAGCCATGTCTAAGGCGGATTTCCGAGATGAGGAGGCGTTCAAGGCGGCATTGCGTACAGATGCGCAGATGGCGTTGCTGAAACAGCAGTACATGGACTTCACAAAGGAACTGCATGCATTGCAGGAGTTCGTGGATGCGGAGGAAAAGGCACTGCAAGGAAAAGAACGAGTGGACGTGGAGGCGATGCGTCTGCAGCTGCAAGCGTTAAAAGAAGCCTACGAGGCGGCGTTCAATACCTTGAACAGGACGCGGGAATATGCGACCCAATGCGCGTTCTATGCAGAGAAGCTGGAAAAGGCTGCGGAACAGATCGACCGGCTTGAAAAAGTATCCGGTGAAATTGTGCAGCTGTATGATGTGCTGCGAGGAAAGAATGAACCGCGCATTTCCTTTGAAAGGTATGTACAGATGGGCTATCTGGAACAAATCACGGAAGCGGCCAACATCCGCCTTTACCATCTATCGAACGGCCAGTTCAGGCTGGAGTGCTCGGAGCGTCAGGAATCACACGGCCGGCAGAGCGGGCTGAGCCTTGATGTATACGATGCATATACGGGACAGGCGAGGGACGTGAAGACGCTGTCTGGCGGAGAGAAGTTCAATGCCTCCCTATGCCTGGCCCTCGGTATGGCAGATGTCATCCAGAGCTTCCAGGGCAATGTGCGCATCGATACAATGTTCATCGACGAAGGCTTCGGTTCGCTTGATGAAGAATCACTGACACGAGCCATCGATACGTTGATTGACTTGCAGAAGTCAGGGCGCATGGTAGGGGTCATCTCCCATGTTGCGGAGCTGAAGGAGGCCATGCCTGCCATCCTCGAAGTGGAAAAGCTGAAGGAAGGGCATAGCCGTACGAAAATCATATTGAAGTAAGGAAAGGGGGGAGGGCCACGGCGAACTGCTTGGGCATCCTCCCTCTTTTTGATTATGAATGGCGGAAAAGGTGCGGTTTGAGCCCGGACATTTCCCATAGCGAAAGCGTAGGCACCTAGTACGCTCACGAATCCAATGGAACACGCAGAAACGGAGCAGCCACTACGGCTGCTCCGTTCGATTAGCGACGGCGTGTAGGCATGGATGTTTTTGTCTTTCTGTTTCCCAGGATTTTTTTGACGACCGGGTATACAACAGGACCCCATTTGACTGCTGTTTTAAATAAATTTTTCATTTTCATGTGAGTCAGCCTCCTTTAGTCTTGGTGATGGTTAGTATGCTCTTCT
>JAZUQF010000466.1:0-3374 GCA_045605545.1 Lysinibacillus sp. | reverse complement strand
CCCCCCGACAGCCGCCGTCAGGGCAACCGCCAGGTTCGTTCTATGGCTGCCCGCCAGATGTTGCCCTCTCATCTTCCTAAAATATTCCTGCCACCAGCTCGCCCTTCCATGCTCGTGCTGCTCAAGTTCCTCCAAAACATCGTCCCTCCTCTAAAGATTTATTTGTACTCGTTATTTACTAGTATAGCAAATTGTCTTTTTACTAGGGAATTATTTGAATTTAATACCTTATTTTTCAATGGAGCTGTATAGTTTTTTCGATATGGTACTGATTGACTGCAATAAACATTTGAGAACCATTCAATGTGAATGATTTGTCTGAATTAAAAAGTCAAAGCACTTCACTATTAATCTAATAAACTATTCCTTGCCCCGCATTTTCGTTTTCCAGCATACCTTTCATAAACTGCTCTCGTGACAAATTGTCCTTCTTCTGTTTTAATAATTAGGTAACCTAACTAATTAAAAAAGGAGCCAATATATGAACTTATTTTTACAGATTCACCGTTTTCATCGGAACTATATGGCTCGCCTAACCACGATGCTTGTCCCCCATGGTCTGACGCCCGGCAACTGGTCACTGCTACAGTTTCTGCACGAGCATAAAAATGCCACAAGCAGTCAGCTTGCCGCTCACTGGGATGTTGAAAAGCCGACTGTATCTAGCAATGTCAAGCAGATGCTGGCGCTTGGTTTGATCGCCATTATCCCGAGTGAGGACAAACGGGAGAAGAAGCTGGCGCTGACGAAGGAGGGCAGCGAGGTGTATGAAAAGCTTTCACAAGAGATTGTTGGTATGCAACAGAATATCCTGCGCGATGTCCCACCTGCCATCAGAACACAGATGGAGCATGCGCTGGCTGTCATGGAACAATCATTGAAGGGAGGCGAATGCTGATGAAGGAAAAAATATGGACGAAGGATTTTGTCATCGTATCCTTCATCAACTTCATGGCAGTTTTGATGTTCTATCTGCTGATGGTGACAATCGCCTCCTACTCAATCAATACATATGACGTTTCGACAAGTACAGCAGGTCTTGTATCCAGCATCTTCATCATAGGGTCGCTATTCGGCCGGCTGGGTGCCGGACGCAGCATCGCCAAGCTCGGCCCTTCAAATATGCTGTGGATTGGGTTGATCGGCTTTTTGCTCACGTCCTGTCTATACTTCATCGAGGGTGGCGTCGGTCTGCTCCTTATTGTGCGTCTTGCACAAGGGATTGCGGTCGGCATCATTGGCACGGCGACCGGAACGATTGTCGCATATCTGCTGCCTGCTTCCCGTAAAGGTGAAGGGATCGGCTATTTCAGCTTAAGTGCCATTTTGGCGACGGCTGTCGGTCCGTTTTTAGGCATTTTCATGATGAAGCTTGAAAATGGCTTCACAATGATTTTTACGATGAATGTCGTACTATCCCTGCTCATCCTGATCGGCTTCTTCTTTGTGAAGCTCAATCTGCTGGTTCCCAAGCAGGACGCCGCTCAGTTGGAAGAGACGTCGCTCATTGCCAAATTCATCGAACCAAAGGCGATGCCTATTTCCTTCATCGCCCTAATCGTCGGCTTTGCCTACTCAGGCATCATGTCTTTCATTTCCTTCTATGCAGAGGAAATCAATCTGGTCGAAGCGTCCAGCTACTTCTTCCTGATGTACGCCGTCGTTATTATTTTTTCCCGCCCTTATACAGGTAGACTGCTTGATGCAAAGGGAGCGAATATCATTGTGTACCCTTGCCTTGCAGTTTTCGCCGTCGGGATGCTGCTGTTCAGCCAGGCAAGTGCAGGCTGGATGCTGTTGCTGGCCGCCGCACTCATTGGATTCGGCTACGGCAACTTCAACTCGATTGCACAGGCCGTCGCAGTAAAGGTGACGGAGCCCCACCGCTTTGGACTGGCGACTTCGACGTATTTTATTTTGTATGACTTGGGACTGGGCATGGGACCATTTTTACTTGGTTTTGTAGAGCCCTATACAACTTACCGGATGATTTTCCTGGCTATGGTTCCAATCATCATCATCTGTCTTCCACTCTATTATGTCCTCCATGGTAAGAAGGAGTCGATGGAGAAGAAAAAAGCCGCTATATAGGCTTATTATGTAAAGAAGGTGTCCGAGAATCGCTTCGGACACCTTTTGATTAACTGAATCATACAAGTGAACCCCTAGTTAATGAAGTGAATTTTTTTATTAATCTGCGCAGGTTGTCTATGAACACCGAGCTTACCCACTAATCATAACAACCCTAATAAAAAAGATTGCCAAAAGCCGTTGCGAAGACGGCTTTTACGGCAATCTTTCCTTTTGAGTAAGTTACTTCTGATTCAATACTTCCACAAAGCAGATATCGTCTAGATTGACTTCAACCTTTTCTTTCTGGCATTGCAGCTGCATATTGTCTTCTTCTACACAAACCAGCAGACCGGAAAGCATATATTCCCCTACCAGGACCTTTACATCCTCGCCTACGAATTCCTTCAACTGCTTGAAAAGCGGGATGCCGAAAAACAAATTGACTAGCTCGGGATCCTTCTTCACGAATTCTCCGAAATTGAAGGCCAGTTCACGTCTCGTCTCTCTATCCGCATCGAGAAATTCAGGCTCCCTCTCCGCAACGTCACACTCATCCCGTTTAACGGAAATGAGCTGAACATATGGGATGAAAATGGAGGAGCCGACAGGATTGATCTGAATAAAATCCCGGCCAGCCGTGGCTATTTTTCCGTGCTTCCTTACCACTTCCACCTTCATCGGGTGCTCACGGGCATCCATTTCCTCATCCTGCATGCCCATATTGTGCTGCATGACTTGAGCGGCATCCTCTTCCTCCATCCTATTTGTACAAGCGATTTTCGCTTTGACGGATGACCCCTTCAACTCCATAAAGTACAACTGGAGCTGCCTTTGATTTTCACGGTCACGCTCCGAGCCGAGCGAGCGCAGTATATTGTTCGCCGCCTCTATGCAATCCTGTAGACGGTCCAGCTCACCCTGCGGCAATCGGCTGTTCGGTGAGGCAAACCGCCGCGTCCTTGCTTGTTTCCGGCAATCGAATGGCGAGCCGAACAAATCTACCGGATTTTCCGGTACACGGGATGAAAATGAAGAAGAGCAGTCATGAAACGCCTTTTGACATCTGCATGGACCTAGTCTGCATTCTCTGCAAAAACTCATCTGAAAACACCTTCATTCTTCCTCTTATTTGTACGATTATTGTCATTCATAGGATTTCCTCTTCTGTCTTTCGTGCCGCAGCTTATACTTCTTGCGCTTTTGAGGCCTCTTCTTGTCAGAACCGGGTTGCTTCAGTGGTGCAAGATTGATTTTTCTTCTGCTCAGCACACGCATGATGCCCCATAGACCGAGCTCGATGT
>JAZUQF010000465.1:0-3102 GCA_045605545.1 Lysinibacillus sp. | reverse complement strand
TAAATGGCCGCTTCAAAGCATTGCAATACAGCAGGCGGTATTTGCTCCATTTTCAAACCCTCCAGAAAACGAACGTTTGTTCTTACTTTTATTTTACATGTTCTTTGCAAAGTTGCAAGCACGAATTTATCCTGCTGGATGTCTCGGCGGGCTGTGGTGCATAGTGATGTTGATTTTCCTAAAATAAAAAATCGCCCGGCCGCAAGAAACTGCGGTCGGGCGATGGATTATTTAGCGATGCGGGAACGGAGATAAGCGTTGATGAACGCGTCTAAATCCCCGTCCATGACAGCGCCTGTATTCCCTGTCTCTTCATTTGTACGATGGTCCTTCACCATGGAATATGGATGGAAAACGTAAGAGCGGATTTGCGAGCCCCAGCCGATTTCCTTCTGCTCTCCACGGATTTCAGCGAGTTGCTGCTCCTGCTTCTCGATTTCCAGCTGATAGAGCTTCGCCTTCAGCATCTTCATCGCGCTCTCGCGGTTCTTGATCTGCGAACGCTCCGATTGGCACTGCACCACGACCCCAGTCGGTGTATGCGTGATCCGCACGGCCGAGTCCGTCGTATTGATGTGCTGACCACCGGCACCCGTTGCACGGTATGTGTCGATCTTCAAATCTTCCGTGCGCACTTCGATTTCGATTTCATCATTGAACTCCGGCATGACGTCGCACGAAACGAACGACGTATGGCGGCGGCCCGATGAATCGAACGGCGAGATGCGGACGAGGCGGTGTACACCTTTTTCCGCCTTCAGATAGCCGTACGCATTGTGGCCGGAAATCTTCAGCGTCACCGACTTGATGCCCGCCTCATCACCCGGCAGGTAGTCGAGCGTCTCCACCTTGAAGCCGCGCTTCTCCGCCCAGCGTGTGTACATGCGCAGCAGCATCGAGCCCCAGTCCTGCGACTCCGTACCACCTGCACCCGGATGCAGCTCCAGAATCGCATTGTTCTTATCATACGGCTCCGACAGCAGCATCTGCAGCTCGAAGTCGGCCATCTTCGCCCCGAACTGCTCAAGCTCCGAACCAAGCTCCTCCTGCAGGTCCTCATCCGGCTCTTCCCTCAGCAGCTCCAGTGTCATCTCCAGGTTTTCCTGCGTCGACAGCAGATCATTGTATTCATTGACGATCGCCTTGATGCCGTTCGCCTCATTGATGACCGTCTGTGCCGCCTGCTGGTCGTTCCAGAAATCCGGCATGAGCATCATTTCGTCAAGCTCCTGAATGCGTGCCTCCTTGTTTTCTAAGTCAAAGAGACCCCCTGAAGTCCGCTAGTTTCGTAGCTGTAGTTTCCAGGATATTTCTTGCTTCTGCTAATTCAATCATATTTACATCCTCCAACATGAAATTTGGAAGGCCCCGCTTCCCATCCGGAAAGAAGGCCCCCCTTTTCATACAAATTCAAATAGTAATGCTAAAGACGTCCTACTCGGCCACGCCATGGCAGTTTTTATACTTCTTGCCGCTGCCGCATGGGCATGGGTCGTTGCGGCCGATCGTGTCGGACTTGCGCACCGGCATCTTCTTCGGCTTGGCGCCGCCCTCTTCCTTCGGGTTCACCGCCTGCCCCTTCGCCACTTCCTCGCGCTGCAGGTTGTTGCGGATTTCCGCCTTCATCGCATACTTCGCTACGTCCTCGCGGATGGCAACGACCATGTCCTCAAACATGGCGAACCCTTCCTGCTGGTACTCGCGGAGTGGATCGTTCTGGCCATATGCACGCAGATGGATCCCTTGTCGAAGCTGGTCCATTGCATCGATATGGTCGATCCATTTCGAATCGATGGCACGCAGCAGGATGACCTTCTCGAATTCACGCATGCGCTCAGGCGTCAGCGCTTCCTCTTTTTCATCATAACGGGCGATGACAGCCTTCTTGATGACATCCGTGATTTCCTCTGCAGACAATCCCTCGAAATCGGAAACCTGCAGATTGCCTTCATCCAGCATTGTGCCCGAAACGTAATCGACCAGCGCCTGCAGGTTCCAGTCCTGCTGCTCCCCTTGCGTATGAGCCGAAACGGCATTCTCGATCGACTCATAGATCATATTCTCTACAAGCGCGCGCATGTTCTCCGTTTCAAGCACCTCTTCACGCTCTTTATAGATGACTTCACGCTGCTGGCGCAATACATCATCATACTGCAGGAGACGTTTACGGGCATCGAAGTTATTGCCTTCCACACGTTTCTGTGCAGACTCGACGGCACGCGATACCATCTTCGACTGGATCGGCTGGGAGTCATCCATCCCGAGCTTCGTCATCATGTTCTTCATATTGTCCGAACCGAAGCGGCGCATCAAATCATCTTCCAATGATAGATAGAACTGCGTCACACCAGGATTCCCCTGACGGCCGGAACGACCGCGCAGCTGATTGTCGATGCGTCGGGATTCATGGCGCTCCGTCCCGATGACCGCAAGACCGCCAAGCTCCAGTACACCTTCACCCGGCTTGATGTCCGTACCACGGCCCGCCATGTTCGTCGCAATCGTCACGGCGCCCTTGTTGCCGGCATTCGCAATGATTTCCGCCTCGCGCTCGTGGTTCTTCGCATTCAATACATTATGCGGAATTTTATATTTCGTCAGCAATTTCGAAATGATTTCCGATGTTTCAACTGCCACTGTACCGACAAGCACCGGCTGGCCGTTGCGGTGACGCTCCGCGATGTCCTTCGCGACCGCCTCGAACTTCCCTTGCATCGTCGCATAGATCAGGTCCGGCTTGTCCTCACGTGCAATCGGACGGTTCGTCGGAATCGCAATGACCTGCATGTTGTAGATGTTGCGGAACTCCTCTTCCTCCGTCTTCGCCGTCCCCGTCATACCGGAAAGCTTTTCATACATACGGAAGTAGTTCTGGAACGTGATCGTCGCCATTGTCATCGACTCGTTCTGAATGTCCAGGCCTTCCTTCGCCTCGATTGCCTGGTGGAGACCGTCAGAATAGCGGCGACCCTTCATCAGACGTCCGGTAAAGCCATCAACGATGACAACCTCGCCGTCCTGCACGACATAGTCCACGTCCTTGTGCATCGATACATGGGCCTTCAACGACTGGTTGATTGCATGGTTGAGACGGACATGCGT
>JAZUQF010000464.1:0-1763 GCA_045605545.1 Lysinibacillus sp. | reverse complement strand
ACGCCTACAGGAGGATGGGAATCATGCGTAAAATTGCAGTTGTGTTCAGCGGGCATGCCCCGCATATGCGGACTTTCAATGAGCCGAAATACAAGCAGTATATCGAGGAGCTCATCTACTTCCCGGATTTTGCGGAGGCGGACCTCTCGACATTTGATGTATTGCTCGTTCCTTCTCAGTTGAACGAGGGACTGATGATGAAGAACAAGGGGAAAATCCAGTCATTTGCAGACAACGGCGGCATCGTGGCCGTATTCGGTCCCCAGCCGTGGGAGTGGATTCCGAACCAGAAATGGGAGGACCGCCCGACGAATTTCTGGTGGTGGCTCGAGCCGGGCGCCGACAGCGGCCTGCGCCTTGCCGCACCGGACCATGATTTATTCAACTACATTACATTATCCGATGCGACATGGCACCAGCATGGGGTATTCTGGCCGGTGGAGGGTGCCGAGACGCTCATTTCAACGACGGATGGCGGTGCCGTGCTGTATGTGGACAAAGTCAGCTCCAAAGGTACCTGGATTGTGACGACCCTTGACCCGGACTACCACTTCGGCTCCTATTTCATGCCCGCTACGGAGCGCTTCCTCGACGGATTCCTCCCTTGGCTGGCGAAAGGCAATATCTAGCATATAGAAGCAAATCAAGGCCCATTAAACAGCTACCCTTTTGTTTAATGGGCCTTTTTCATCAAAAATGTATTTTCCGAAATTTCTTGACCTGCCACCGTTGACATCCTCATTGAGAAAGATTATCATTTTCATCGTAGCAACCATATTTTACTCATTTGTTTCGAAACATGTCCCCCCAGAACTGTTTCGACCCTCTTACTTATTTTCACATTGATTGGAATCCCTCAGAATAGTTTGAGGGATTTCTATTTGCAGGCGGAGGCACATGCCGCCCCTTGCTTTCATTTCCACCTATCAGCCATTTCTTCAAAATAATTATTTGTTTACGTTTGTGATGTTTCCTGTTTGGGGAACATCAAATACATAATACATATTAAAAAAGGAGCGAATAAAATGGAATTTCGTATTGAAAAAGATACAATGGGTGAAATCCAGGTACAGGCGGATAAGTTATGGAAGGCGCAGACACAACGAAGCTTGGAAAACTTCAAAATCGGCACTGAGAAAATGCCGATTGAAGTCATCCGTGCATTCGCCATCCTGAAGAAGGCGGCGGCCATCGCCAATCAGAAGCTCGGCAAGATGTCCGATGCAAAGGCAAATGCCATCGTGCAGGCGGCGGATGAGGTGCTCGCCGGCAAATGGAATGACCAGTTCCCGCTTGTCGTATGGCAGACGGGCTCCGGTACGCAATCCAATATGAACGTGAATGAAGTATTGTCATTCCGTGCAAACCAGCTTCTTGAGGAGCAGGGCAGCGAGGATCGCATTCATCCGAATGATGATGTCAATAAATCGCAAAGCTCGAATGATACATTCCCGACCGCCCTGCATGTAGCGGCCGTACTTGCCGTCGAGGACTACCTATTGCCGAAGCTGAACGTGCTGAAGGCGACGCTGAAGGAAAAAGAGGAAGCATTCAACGACATCATCAAAATCGGCCGTACACACCTGCAGGATGCGACTCCGCTTACGCTCGGCCAGGAGATATCAGGCTGGCACCACATGCTCGTGAAGTCCGAAAAGATGATCCAGGTGACGACGGAGTTCATGAAGGAACTTGCAATCGGCGGTACAGCTGTAGGTACGGGCATCAACGCCCACCCGAAATTCGGGGAAATGGTGGCGGCG
>JAZUQF010000463.1:0-5076 GCA_045605545.1 Lysinibacillus sp. | reverse complement strand
AGGAAGTAATCCTTGAAGGCCGTGGCGGCATGCCAGCTGGCCAATTCACAGGTACTGAGGAAGAGCTTGAAATTCTATCACAGTATATTGCGGATTTAAAAGAAGAGTAGTCACGACAAGAGAGCCAGTTTACTGGCTCTCTTTTTCCCATTCTATTATAATAATGACGAAAAAAGTCGGAAAGTGAAACTTTGTGCAGATTAATACGTATAAATAAGGAGAACATACATGCAAACGTTTTTTATCAAAAGCTGGTATCTTTTAACGCACCGTGCCTTTCTGACAGCGGTGCTCATCATCAACCTTTTCGGTACAATATACGGATATTATTGGTATCAGGGGCAATTGGCGGTCACCGATCCTATTTTCTATATTTTTGTACCGGATAGTCCGACGGCCAGTCTGTTCTTCTGCTTTGCCCTCATCGGATGGCTGTTCGGAAAGAACTTTAAGCTGTTGGAAGTATTGGCATTGATTACATTGGTCAAGTACGGTTTATGGGCGGTCGTAATGAACATGCTGACATTAGTCGAAATGGGTTCGCTGAGCCTGGACGGCTGGATGCTTGTCTTTTCCCACTTCATGATGGCTGTACAGGCCATCATGTACATCCCGAAATATGCATTTGGTTTTGGACATGTCATCGTCGGCGCCATCTGGACGCTGCATAATGATGTAATCGACTATGTATTCGGTCAAATGCCGACTTATCGGGTATTGTCCATGTATGCGGATAAAATCGGCTACTTTACATTTTGGCTGTCCATTGCATGCATCGCACTCGCCTATGCGGTTTATACCAAGCGCAAAAAAGTTGCAAGTGTTCTAAAATCTAGATAGTATTATTTTATAGAAAGCTTTTTATAGAGAGGGAGATATCATTGGGTGTAGGAATGTACATTGTATACTTTGCCGTCATTTTGCTCCTGCCGTTGTATGCGCAAATGAAAGTAAAAGGTACGTACCGTAAATTTTCTGAGGTACCTGCTCAGCGCGGCATGACCGGCGCTCAAGTGGCGCGGATGATCCTGGATCATCACGGATTGACGGATGTACGTGTTGTACCGACGCAGGGGGTATTGTCAGATCACTATAACCCTGCAACAAAAACAGTGGCACTTTCCGAGTCGAACTATTATGAATCATCTTTAGCCGGCATTGCGGTAGCTGCCCACGAAGTAGGGCACGCCATTCAACATAAGGAAGCCTATTCATTTCTGACATTGAGGGCGAAATTGGTGCCTGTAGCAAATATCTCTTCAAACATGTCGTGGATTTTTGTAATGATCGGTATTTTTGCATCAAGTTCAGGATTCCTTCTACTAGGTATCGTCCTATTGGCGGCAGGTGTCATTTTCCAGATTGTCACGTTACCGGTTGAATTCGATGCCTCGAAGCGGGCGATGAATGAAGTCGTATCACTCGGCATTATCGGCAACAATGAAGAAACTGGTGCTCGCAAAGTATTGAATGCAGCGGCATTGACATATGTTGCAGCGGCTGCAGTGGCAGTACTGGAGCTATTGCGTTTAGTCCTAATCTACACAGGCATGCGCTCGGATGACTAAAGATTGGTCCGTCCAAACAGAATTTTCTGTTTGGGCGGTTTTTTATTTTGCCACAACCATAGCATGTAAGCCCGCCTTCGTCCTTTCAAGAAAACTATCAATTTTCTCCGTTAATTCAGCCCTCCTAGTCATGTAAGAGATTACAGAAACGTATGTTGTAGAGAAAACGGAGGAGGGAATATATGAAATTCGGAAAAGCTTCGTTGCATGTTATATTGGCTGCCGCATTAGGGCTAGTATTCATTGGAGGAATTGCCTATATATCGGCCCTCATTACGAAAAATACATTGCCCGAAGAAGAAGCCCAAAAAAGCCGGGATGGATATAAAATCTTCTCTCCACAAGGGGGGACGGCGCCGCCTGGACAAAAGGATGTGAAGGTGGCCTACGCTAAAGAAGAATGGACCACATATGGGGGAGACTATTACAACCGCCGCTATTCTGAATTGGACCAAGTGGACTTGGCGACGATTCACAATCTGAAGCCTGTATGGGTGACAAGCCTCGGTATAGGTGTGGGGGAGGCTGGTTTAGGAGAAGCTGCTCCCCTTGTAGTAGATGGCGTAATGTATATAGCGGCCGGCTCCGGAACGGTCAAGGCACTCAATGCGGAGACGGGAGAGGAAATTTGGGGTTATCAACCCAAAAGCAACGAGCGTCTAGATGCCGAGTGTTGCGGAAAGACCACAAGCAGTGTAGCTGTAGGGGAAGGCCGTGTTTATGTAGGAAATCCTGATACAACGCTTACTGCACTTGATCAGAAGACAGGGGAAATCGTCTGGGAAAAGGAAGTGGCGGATTGGGAGCAAGGCTACAGAATGACAAGTGCACCACTTTATTATAACGGCAAAATCTATACAGGGGTCACAGAAGGAAGCGGCGGTATGGGCGGTTATATTGTGGCATTGGATGCGGAAAACGGCAGGAATCTATGGGGATTTCATGATATTCCGGGAGCGAGCGGGCAGCGGGGGGATGAAGATACAACCCAAGAAGAGGCGAAACCTGGTAGCATGGCAGCCATTTGGAATACGCCGGCAGTCGATCCGGAGCTGGAGACCATTTATTTCGCGGCGGGCTACCGTACGCAAAGCCACGAGAATGAACAGGGGCAGGGCAGCTTGACTACGAATATAATTGTGGCCGTGAATGCAGAAAGCGGTGAATATGAATGGCACTTTGAAGACGAATCGCCAGGCCTCGGGCAGGCGCAAGCCATCAATCCTGTCGTCTTGTTTGATGTGCAGCATGAGGGAGAAATAAAGAAGGCGTTGGGACAGGCGGGGAAGAAGGGATGGGTGTACCTGCTTGACCGAAAGGACGGTTCGCCGTTGCAGATGGCTGATGAAGAAAGGGCATTTCAAGTGAATGGCCCGGAGCCGGCGAACAGTCGGTCATTTGAAGAAGGGGACAAATCGGAACCTTCGAACGAAGGGAAAAAGGTAATTGGAAGAAATGAAGAGGCCATGTTCAAGGGGCGTGAGCACACCGTCTTCAATCCATTTGGGGAATCCACGGTGAAGGAATCGTCCGTACGTACAGCAGAAAATTGGCAGCCTTCCGCCTATTCTCCAAAAGCAGAATATTATTATGTCATGGCCGGCAATGAGGATGTGGGGACGACCGGCATGCAAAGGAAACGCAAAATCGATGGAGGCAGCGTGGACGATGAGCCGGACGAAACCTCGTTGCAAGGCAATCTGACGGCTGTGGATATGAATACAAAGCAGATCGTCTGGCAGGTGGATTGGCAGCATACCGGATATGCAGGCATTTTAGCGACTGCTGGGGATGTCGTGTTTGCTGGTGGAGATGACGGACAGGTAAGCGCCGTTCATGCGTTGACAGGACAAGAGGTGTGGAGCTACAGAACTGGGGCAGATATCAATACACCGGCTGTTACGTATAAAATAGGGGAAGAGCAATATATGTCGGTGGTGGCTGTAGAAAAGGCGCTGGCGGGAGCCGTTTACAGCCAAAGAATCTATACGTTTAAGCTGGACGGAGCATGGGACGGCATAGCGAATGATGCCGTGGATGAAGACGAAGAATAATGTAGGGAAGTACGAAAGGTATATTGAGATGCCTCATCGGACGAGTAGCAAGAAGAAAGGAGCTGCCCGCGACGTTGGACAGCTCCTTTATGGGCTTGGTGTTGGAAAAACGCAATGGAATAGAAAACACCTAATGAATCCGCTGCTTCTGGTCATCCAGGGTGAACCCTTGCCCAGCTGCCTCCCGCACTTCGGGTCGGCAGGAAGCTGATTAGATAGCCGTTGCCACAGGAAGTGGCGTTCTTAGGCTATCTTCCTTAATTGGAGAAGTGCAATCAAACAGAGAACAAACTAATGAATCGGTTGCTTTTGGTCATCAAGAGTGAACCCTTGTCCAGCTGCCTCCCGCACTTCGGGTCGGCAGGAAGCCGATCAGATAGCCGTTGCCCCAGGACGTGGCGCTTTTAGGCTATCTACTTCTATTGGAGAAGTGCGGTAAAACAGAAAACCTCTAATGTAGGGGTTGCTTCTGATCATCAAGAGTGAACCCTTGTCCAGCGGCCTCCCGCACTTCGACAATCGAGACAAACGCATGGGGGTCGCTGCTCTCGATGATGGATTTCAGGCGGACGATTTCATTTCGGGCAACTACACAGTACAGGACGTCCCTGTTTTCCTTTGTGAAATGTCCGCGCCCGTTGATGATGGTGACGCCTCGTCCCATGTTTTTCGTAATGGCGTCTGCAATGGCATCCGCTTCATTGGAGATGATGAATGCACCTTTTGCGGAATAGGCACCCTCCTGCACAAAGTCAATGACCCGTCCGCCGATATAGACGGCGATGAGCGTATACATCATCGAGCGTGCATCAAGGAACGTCAGCCAGGACAGCAGGATGACGATCGTATCGAAGCCGAACATCGTCTTGCCCATCGACCAGCCCAAATATTTATTGGCAAGTCGTGCAAAAATATCTACGCCGCCAGTCGTGCCACCAAAGCGGAAGACGATGCCGAGGCCCACGCCGATGAATACCCCGGCAAAAAGCGCCACCAGCAGTTTATCGTCCTGTAGATTCATCTGGAACTCATATGCCTGGAATAACTTCAGGAATAAGGATACGGCGAATGTACCGATGAGCGTGTAGATGAACGTCCGCCGTCCGAGAAGCTTCCAGCCGAGGATGAACACCGGAATGTTCAATAACAGGTTCATTAGCGCCGGATCCCAGCCAAGAGTGAAATAGAGGATCAGCGTAATACCGCTGAAGCCGCCTTCCCCCAGCTCGTTCTGCATATTGAAATGAACGAAGCCGAAGCTGAAGACGGCGGCTCCGAACAGGATGCCCAGTATATTTTTCAGTTTAATCCCATTCACACAAAATACCTCCTTAGACGATGAGTAATAAAACATTCAGAAAGCTATTAATTATTTGTGCAATAACTGCAGTATTCCCATTATGTTGCATTTTTCATGTTTTGACAACACAACGCCATTTCCTATACGATAGCAA
>JAZUQF010000462.1:0-19939 GCA_045605545.1 Lysinibacillus sp. | reverse complement strand
GAGGAAAAGGCTGAGGCGCTCGGTGCCCAGCAGGGGGCTGTCGCCTATTTGGCGTCCATGACGTCTGAATTCTATTATGAACAGCCGCAAGAAGTGCAGTGGCAAATCGACGAGCTCAGCTTGTATGCCATGTATGCAGAGCTTGCAGGCGGGCTGGAGAAGCGCTATCAAGGGGTTGATATTCAGGCTATCGCTGGAGCTGACAAGAAGGCATTCGGATTGTCGGGGATTGCTGCATCCTGGATGGATGGACATTTTGCCCAGCTTGAGAAAAGATTCGAGACCTATATGGAGGATGAATCGTACAACGAATGGTTTTTTGCTGCGGATCCATACCGGATGCATAGTTTTCTGTTTCGTTCCGTCATGAAGATGATTGCACTCGAGGGAATTCTCCTTACTGTGCTGATGACGGCCTACCTCGTATCCTATGAGCGTGAGCAGCGTACGCATCTTCTTGTATTCGCGAGCAAGATGGGGAGGGGAGTAATGAAGAAAAAGGCTTGGGCAGCCAGTATTGCGACGGTGGGTTCTGGCCTTATGTTGGTGATAGGCACACTTGCAGTATTTTTCATCCTGCATGATTACAGCGGGCTGTGGGGTGTCAATGTCGGTAGCGGGCTGAATTGGGAGTACCTGGCTCCATACGTTTTCTGGTGGGATATACCGTTATGGCAGTATGTGCTGCTGGCAGTAGTGATCATTTTTATTTCATGGCTGATTATTACAATCGCGACATTTGCGTTGACGGTCGGGGTGCAGAACAGCTACATTGCATCGATTGCAATGCTGGTCATCCTGCTTGCTTTGTTCGTCGTGCCGAGCTATCTTACATTTTCGCCGTTGCTTATGCTTGCGAGCCATTTCAACCTCATCCTCCTGGTTTTAAATCCGCATATGCTGTTCAATGGGCTATCAGGTATGACAGGATTCTGGTATCACGAGCTGCTGACGTTGAGCATCTTCACTCTTCTGACACTTGTGCTGGCAGCATGGAGCTTGAAACGATTTAAACGAAAGGACCTACACGAATGAGACTTTGGTGGATGGAAATAAAGAAATGCTTTACATGGCCCATCATCGGGCTACTGATTGTGATGAATGTACTGTTATATAGTCTGCTTATAGAATTTCATTTTGAGCATTTTCCGAATGGTCGACCGGTGGGAGAAACATTTGATATCGAGCTGGGGATGATTGAAAAGTATGGAGAAGTCGTTGACGATGGGGAAATAGCCGAGGTTCGGCGGGAGTACGAGAAAACAGTGGAAAAATTCGAAGGGATATTGAAAGTGCATCCGCTTGCGCAGGCTGCCAGGGTGGAGACGCTTGCACAGTACAGGGACTTCGAGCGGGAGGATCAAGAATTCAAAAAGATGCGCCAGGTTTTTTGGGAAACGGACGACTTCGACTTGATGTGGTGGGTGGAGGCCTATGAAAATATTTTAGAACGCTATGAATACAAGGAGGAAGGCCTCCAATCTAACTATTATCGGTCAGCTCAGGCAGAAGAACGTGTAGAAGAGCTGCTTGCTAAAGAGAGCTACCAATATTACGGCTCGTACGTCGTAGAAAACTTCATGATGATTGCTGAAAACGTAGCCATTACCATTCTATTCAACCTGATGATTCTGCTGTCACCTCTATTCCTGCGAGATAAAGCAAATCAGATGGTTCCACTGCAATACAGTACAAAACATGGCCGCAAAACATTTATCACGAAATGGTGGGCTGGACTAACACTGACATGCCTTGTGACAACAGTTTTGATAGCAGTTAACGGTGTGCTTTATATGGGAAACGGTACATCGCCATTCTTCTTCATGCAGCTGTATCATATGGAGTACATCTCCTACTGGTATGACATCACATTCGGTCAATATATCGTGTTCGTCGTGATTGGCATCTATCTCATCAGTCTAGTCTTTGGAATGCTAGTTATTGCGTGCTCCTCCCTGAGCGGCAATTATCTTATCCAGATGGCAGCACAGATTGTAGTGATTGGACTGTTCATCTGGCTGATTATTTCCATGGCGCTCGGCAGGCTGTTCCAGACGTATCATCTGCCGGTGGTGGTACCGGGTATCTATGCCGGGCTTATAGGGTTGACGGTAGTGCTTGTTTATTGGCTGCTACGGCGTGAAAAGGTGCGGGAGATTGCTTGATGCAAGAGACGAGCCTTCTAGAAATAACAGGAGCTATTGCACAAGATGCGATAGCTCCTGTTATTTTCGGAAAATTAAGATAAAAATATTTATCTCTTATCCTCTAAATGGTAAAGTGTGGATAATGGATGGCGGGTCAACAAGCAATAGGGGGAGTCAGATATGAAGAAAATGTTCTGCATAGGGGTTTTGCTGGGGGGTGTCGCACTGGCTGCCTGCACGGCAGAAGAGGAGAAGGAGACGAAACCGGTCACTCTCGAAGGGGAGGAGGCTGCACCGGAAAAAGAAAGCAAGATTGACATTGTGCAGGAAGCAGAGGCGGCCCCATTGGATTTGACGCAACAGCAAAAGGAAGAGTATCACAAAAGATACGTGGCCGCCGTAGAATGGCTGAACGAACAGAAAGTGGGGCTTCATATGGAAGTCTCTCCAATTGAAGAATTTACAGATGAATCTTGGCGGGAACCGGATATGTTTGAGAAAGGAGTTCAAGCCTGGGTAGACGAGCATTTGGCTAAGGAACGTAAATTCATAGAATTACTACAGCCGACCGATAAAGAGACAAAGCTGCAGAAGGATGGGACGATAGCGAAAAAGGCGTATATGTATATCAGTGATGTCGTCCGTTCTGTCAAGGTTGCTGCAAACTTTGAAACGCAGTACAGCGAGGTTCACAACCGGCAGCTGTTTGCGGGGATGGACGACATCACGACCGCGGGAACGAGTAATGGTGGTGATTGGGAACAGACATCTGTTGAAGTCTCCTTGATTGACGGGGGCCGCACGTACAGTGTTGAAATTGAAGGTGTGTGGAGCTTGTCTGGTACAAGCTTTGAAAAAGTGTTTACTATTGAATTCAGGTGCGATCAATACGGGGATATCTATTAAATAAAGGTGGTGTTCATGAATAATTAAGTTGTTTACTTCATATTGAATCTAAAATGCCGTAAAAGAGAAAGGCGGGTTTCACATAAAATCGATTTTAGTTATGAGTAATGTTATAGTTAGTGGCCTTGCTGCGCTATTTATTTCCTGTTTTTTTGCGGTTGGGGCAATAGGGGACGCTGATTCTTTGACGCCACAATTCTTTTTAATCTTGCCGATATGGGCTATTGGCGTTCTATTAATATGGAGGGTCACCTCCAAAGGAAAGTCGGGAAAAGGTTCCCGTTCTAAAATGATATTGAGCAACATCATGATTTGGTTAACAATCCCGATTGGTTTAATGTTGGCGTTTCAATTCATCTAAAAGTAAAAACTCTACACAGGTGTTACTTGCTTGCTCCTGTAAAGAGCAATCGGTGCATGAGATGAGGTTTCTGTTTTTTCATTTGAATTATGATAGAGAACACCATCTATCTACTATTTAGAAAGGAGAAAACATAATGAAACACCTCAAAAAAGGAGACAAAATCGGCATTTTTTCCCCGTCATCTCCTGCATCCGTAACCGCGGAGAAGCGCTACAAACGGGCAAAGGCATTTCTTGAAAACAAGGGCTTTGAGATTGTTGAGGGAGGGCTGACGGGCAGGTCGGATATTTACCGTTCAGGTTCGCCAAAAGAGCGGGCGGAGGAGCTGAATGAGCTGCTCAGAAACCCGGACATTTCAATGATTATGTCAATGATTGGCGGGACGAACGCCAACAGCATGCTTCCTTACATCGACTATGAAGCCTTCCAGGAACATCCCAAGCTTGTCGTCGGCTACTCGGATGCCACGGCTGTGCTGCTTGCGCTTTACGCCAAGACAGGTATTACAACCTATTACGGGCCGGCGCTCGTTCCGTCATTCGGAGAATTTGAGCCACTTGTCGATATTACATATAATTTCTTCGAGAATTACTTCTGCAAGGAGCAGGCAATTCCGTATGAGGTTCCAATGTCTCCCGTTTGGTCTGATGAGCCGGTCAACTGGCTTGAGAAAGAAACGGAAAAGACGCTATATCCAAATGAATGGACATCCGTAAATGATGGGGTTGCCGAGGGGCGGTGGATTGGCGGTAACAACAATGCGATGTACGGCTTCATTGGTACGGAATACTTCCCGGAAATTCTGGATGGGGACATCCTGCTGATTGAGGATTGTATGAAGAACGCGGCCATTGTGGAAAAGAATCTTGCGATGCTCAAGCTGCATGGCATCTTCGACAAGACGGCCGCCATCCTGCTCGGCAAGCATGAGTGCTACGACGACCTCGGCACGGGGAAGCAGCCGATGGATCTTTTGTTGGAGCAGCTGGACGGGCGAAACATTCCCATCCTAAACGGCTTCGACACTTGCCATACCCACCCGATGCATCCGTTGGCAATTGGAAAACGGGTGAGGGTGGATACGAAGTTGCGCAAAGTTGAATGTGTAGAAGAGTGGCTGTAGAACCAGCTCATAAAAGACGGTAGGGAAAATGATTTTCCGCCGTTTTTTTGTTTGCCCGTCTATCTACAGTCGTCAGGTGACGGAATTGTAACATTGGGCTTGCGAATTGTCAGGAGAATCGATGGTTGACCCCTTGTGCTCTTCTGTAGAATTTGAGTTATGAATAGCGTAATGTCCCTCTTTTGGAGTGCATTGCAGTTGGATGTCCGGTGGAGAGGGAGATAGGGGGAATCATGGGAAAAAAGAAGGTGTGGTTTTGGAAAGTCGTCAGAAATATGGTGCTGGCAGTGCTCCTTTTATCGGGCGTTTGGTTTCTGTATCATTCAGGCATGAAAATCTATGAAGCAAATAAGTATCCCGCCATCGGGGAGTATGTTGACGTGGACGGGGAGAAGATCCATGTGTATATGAAGGGGGAAGGTGAGAAAACGATTGTTCTGCTGCCGGGTTTAGGGACGGCAGCGCCGGTACTTGATTTTGAGCCATTAATTGATGAATTGGCAAACGACTTTCAAGTGGTCGTCGTCGAGCCGTTCGGGTACGGCTGGAGCGATTTGACGAAAAAAGAGAGGTCGGTTGAAAATATAGTAGAGGAAGTAAGAATGGCATTGCAGACCGCCCAGATTGAAGGTCCATATATCTTGATGCCGCATTCGCTGGCTGGAGTATACAGCATGTACTATGCCAATGAGTATCCGGGGGAAGTGGAGGCAATCGTAGGAATCGACCCTACCTTGCCGCAGGCGCTCGAGTATTTTCATGAAGGGGTTCCCCAAATGCCTTCCTTTATGAGCCTGCTTGCTCCGAGCGGTATTGCGAGATTAGCATTGTCTGTGCAGGAGGAGGATTTTCTTCCGCTTGCTAAGGAAGGGACGTATTCCGATGACAACCTGGCGATGACAAAGGCGATTTCAGCGTCCAGGGGCTACAACCGGACGATTGTCGCTGAAGCAAATGAACTGCAGGAGAACATCGAGAAAACAAAGGACCTTTCCTTTTCTCCGAAGCTGCCTGTCATGATTTTCATGAAGGAGGACGACAAAGTGACGGAGGACGGCAAATCGATGGGGACTTTCTATGAGGAGCAGCTGAATCCGCTGGAAAATAAGAGGCTCATAGCGCTGGAGGGGCATCATTATCTACATTGGACAAACTCTGAAAAGATGGCCGAGGAAATAAAGCTGTTTGTAGATTCATTTTAAATGCATAAAGTAAATGGTATATTAAGGAACTCTTTTGGGTTGCCTGCGTCTTCATCATTACATTTGTTTACGTAGAATGGAGGGATGGGAATGTATACAATCAAGCGTTCACCTCTTTTAATAGGAGTAATAAATCTTATCAGCAGCTGCCTGATCCAATGGTACGCTGCTGCATTATTAAAGGATGAGATGAGTCTCACTCATTTTCATTTCTTTTATGTTCCGATTCTCCTTGTAGGCGTGAATGTATTGCTGTGGCTCGGGGGATGGAAAGTCCAGTTCCATCAATATTGGCTATTTATGTACGCTAGTCATGCGTGTTCCAGCCTTATTTCTATTTTATCCTTTATATCAATATAGATTTGGCGGCATGGGAGGGGTTCCCGCCGGGTGAAGCATACTGGGATTTGTTTCTTTTTGTCTTCATGTACGCATTCCTGCAACTGGTCGTTTTATGTGGTTTGAACATCGCCACCTATCTACTTTATCGGCTTTTCTTATTTTCTAACAAATCCACCAGATCAACTATGAAGCACTAGAAAATATCAGCGCAAAAGGAGACCCAGTCGATAAAACAAGGTCTCCTTTCTCTTTACGCCAAACGCTTCCCGGAAGGTGTAACTCGCACTTCCTCAGCATCCATTTCAATATTTGTCTTCTGCATAGTGAACAGAATCACGACACCGATAACCAATAGGCCTGCCAGCACGAACATGCCTGTCTGCAGAGTGAACCAGCCTAAAACTGTCGGCCCGACGAATCCGCCTAATGCAGCGAAGGAGTTGACGAGCGCAATGCCCACTGGTGCTGTCGATTCTGTGAAGAAGAATGTTAAATAGGCGAAGAAGCAGCCTGTAAAGCCATAGAGTCCAGCTGATGCCAGCGATAGCATAGCAACCATCGGCCACAGGGAAGTGGCGAGTGCACAGCCGATAAAGCCTGCAATGGCGATACATAAACAGATGAGTAGATGCTGCTTGTGCTTCCGCGTCTTATCCGCGCTCCAGCCTACGAAGATGATGGCTGGAATCCCGATGAGAGAAGGGAGCATCGCCACCCAGCCGATTTCCATGTTTGTAGCTGTTGTAGCCGATAAGGACTTAATGATTGTCGGAACCCAGAAGGATAACCCATAGATGCCAGTATAGCCGGCAAAGTAGAAGGCGGATAATTTCCATACCGTTGCCCCTTTTAGCATTTCCCGTTTTGTTGGCTTATTGAGCCTCAGGGCAGCACGACGCTCACTTTCCAGTTCGCCTTCTAGCCAGGCGATTTCCTCAGGCGCAAGCCACTTCGCCTTTGCCGGGCGGTCGGTAAGCAAGAAAATCACCGCTACACCTAGAATGAGTGCCGGGATTCCCTCCAATATAAACATCCAGCGCCAGCCTTCCATTCCCGCCCAGGTAATGTTATCGATAATCCAGGCTGAGAGTGGAGCCCCAACCAAGCCGCCAATCGGCAAAGCTAGCAGCAGGACAGCTGTTGCTTTTCCTCGTTCGCGTTCGCGGAACCAGTATGTTAAATATAATATGATGCCAGGGAAGAATCCCGCTTCGGCCACCCCCAGCAGGAAGCGTAAAATGTAAAGGTGGGTAGCGGATTGTGCAAAGCCCGTTAAAATGACGATGATTCCCCAAGTAAGCATGATGCGGGCAATCCAAATCCTTGCACCGACCTTGTGCATGATCATATTGCTCGGAACTTCAAAGAAGAAGTAGCCGATAAAAAAGATGCCTGAGAGAAGTCCGAACACCTCTGCAGTAAGCGCCAAATCTGCATTCATTTCAAGCGCGGCGAACCCTAAATTAACCCGATCCAAGTAAGCGATTACATAAAGCAATAAAATAAAAGGCAGGATGCGAAACATTGTCTTTTTCGTTGTAGAAGCGGCTAACGCATGTTCATTCATAAAGTGACCTCCTGTCTAAGTGGGATTCCTAAAAGCTGTTGCAAATCTTCAATTGTTAAATGACCGAGCAATTCATTGACGACGACTTCACCATTATGAAAGGAAAATACGGCATATTCCGTTACGAATAAGTCGATTTGTCTTATACCGCTTGTCGGATACGTCAACTGTTCAACGATTTTTGCGTGGCCATCTTTTGTAAATAATGTAGCAGCGCCGATGACTTTTTTTGCACCAACAACAAGATCCATTGCACCGCCTACACCGAGGATTGGCTGCCCCGGCACAGCCCAATTGGCGATTTCACCCTTCATATTCACCTGCAGGATGCCTAAAACAGCTACATCAATATGACCGCCACGAATCATCCCGAAGGAATCGGCGCTGCTGAAAAAGGAGGCGCCTTCTGCAATCGTAATCGGCTCCTTTCCGGCTGAAATCAGATCGATATCAAGCTCATCTTCTGACGGGGGAGGGCCCATCCCTACAAGTCCATTTTCAGACTGCAAAAATACTTGTTTTCCATCCATGAAAGAGGCGACAAGTGTTGGAATCCCGACACCCAGGTTGACAATCTGCCCATCCTCCAGCTCCTGGGCAATCCTCTTTGCGATTTTTGCACGTACATCACGCTCTGACATATTGCTCACCTGCCTTTGTGTAGGCTGACTGGACAATGTAGTCGACATAGACATGCGGTGTGACGATGACTTCCGGATCCAGCTCGCCAACTTCCACAATTTCATCCACTTCGGCAATCACCACATCGGCTGCCGTAGCCATCATCGGATTGAAATTACGGGCCGTCGTATGATAGGTGAGGTTTCCAAGACGGTCGGCAGTCTTCGCCCGGATAATTGCCACATCGCCCTTTATCGCTTTTTCAAAAATATAGCGTTCTCCGTCGATTTCACGTTCTTCCTTGCCTTCTGCCAGCTCCGTTCCAACAGCTGTTTTCGTATAAAAGCCTCCTATTCCGGCTCCACCGCAACGGATGGCCTCTGCCAATGTACCTTGAGGCAGCAGTTCAATATCAAGCTTTCCCTTCGACCAGGCAATCACTGCCTCCCGGTTCATCGTAAAGAAGGAGCCGATCGCTTTTTCAATCTGTCCCTGGATAAATAACTTATGAAGGCCGATGCCGTGGTCCCCCAAGTTATTGCTGACGATGTGAAGTCCTTTGACGTCTGTCTCTGCAATCATATCAATGACCGTTAAAGGGGAACCGGATAGACCAAAGCCGCCAGCCAAAATTTTCTGGTTGTCCTTAAAGACGCTCTTTAATTCGTCAAAACCGTTTACTACCTTGCTTCTCATCAACCTCTCCTCCCTATCACAATACTAGACTGTAGTCTGATTTTATTTTAAAATGAAATGGCAGTCAATACACAAGGGAGAAATAAAATGATTAAAGTAGAAAAAAAGCAACAAAGAGGAGAAGAAAAGAGAGCTCTGATAGCGACTGAAGCACTAAAGCTATTTAAGGAGAAGGGGTATAAAAGTGTGACGGTCGATGAGATAGTACGTGTTTGTGGAACATCGAAAGGCTCATTTTATCATCACTACAAATCAAAGGCCGATATTTTAAATGAACAATTCATCATTGCGGATAAATATTATGAAAAGGTATATGCCGGTTTGCCTGAAGGGGAATCGGCAAAAGAGCGCTTCCGTACATTCATGGAAAAGATGTATCGGTATTTGGATGATACATTCGGACAGGAATTTCTGGCAGTCATCTATTCGACTTCTCTGGAAATGGAGGCGCATGTATATTTCCGGACCCCGGACCGTAAGTTGTTCATGCTGTTTGAAAGGCTGCTGGCCGAAATTTCAGAGGAGCAGGAATCGAACCTGCCCTTGCCGGTGCTGAAGGCGTCGCTCATCCAGCTGGCGATGGGCACCATCTATTATTGGTGTACGCTACATGACCCGCAGCCGCTCCATGCCAGCGCAAAGGCGCCGATTGAGCATTTCTTGAACGGATTTCGCTGAAGGAGAGCTTGGCGGTAAGGGGGAGCCCTAAAAAAATGACCATATGAAAAAGGATTTCGACCTGCTGATACTGGTATGCTTGTGCTGCCAGCCGGCGGGTCATTTTTCATGTTGCGGGACATATAATTTACAAAAGTTGAGCAATGGAAGGGGTCCATTATGCATGAGATGTCGCTCATGGCAGAAATCATCCATATAGTTGCCGACGATGCGCGGGCGAGAAACATCCACAGCGTCCGTGAAATAACGGTCATAGTCGGGGATTTATCAAATGTATTGGCGGATGCATTGGAGCTGGTATTCCAGTATTTTCAGCACCAGGCGCGGTTCCCAATCACTGAAAATACGGAGCTGCATATTATACGCGAAGTAGCCAAGGCGCAATGCCAAAGCTGCCTTTTAGAGTTCGAGCCGGATTACCGAATTGCCCTTTGTCCAATTTGTAAGGGACTGAACTGCCTGCTCATTGCCGGTGAGGCGTTTCAAGTCCAATCCTATGAAGGGAGTGGGGAAGGTGAAAAGGAAGCCTGGCTTTACTGGTAATGTATCTCATCTTTCGAGAAACGGATAATATCGAAGGGGTTCTGCGACTTTTATAGAATAGTAACCCTTTAGCGAAACATCGCAGAATCGAATGTGGGAGGACTTTATGGTGCAAATAAGAAAAGTAACTAGAGCGGATTACCCGAATGGTAAAAAAGTTATGTATGAATATACTTCCGATAAATACTATGATGTTTGCCTGAAGGAAAATGATAATGGATGGCGCATGGACTTATCGCTAAAGGACTTTGATACACCATTCCATAAATATTTGGAAGTGGAGATTTTTGAAGATTACATAGAAGAGATTGAGTGCTATGTTGCGGAGGTGGGGAAGAAGGAGGTTGGGATTGTCAGCTTTTACCATGAAAAGTGGAACAATGTAGTTAGGATTGTAGATATTCATATCAACCAGGCAGAACAGAAGAAAGGAATTGGCAGCCGCTTGATGGCGCTCGTAAAGAAGCGGGCGTGCCAGATGCAAGCAAGGGTCGTTGTACTTGAAACGCAGACATCCAATTACCAGGCAATCCAGTTTTACAAGAAGCATGGATTCAATCTCATTGGATTTGATACAATCAGCTATTCAAACGAGGATATTAGGAAGAAAGAAGTGCGATTGGAGATGGGATTCGTCATAAAGCAATCCCTTGAGTGCTAATAGATTGGCTGATGTTCTGTCTATATAAAGATATTATGAGCTTTTATGGATACCAACCAGAGAGTTGTTTATAATTAACAAAAATGTATCGTAGAAAGGGTATATCATATGGATGAGTTTCTAGGTTTCATCGTAGTGCTAGGTATTTTGGGTTTATTGGTCTATTCGCTCATTAGAAGAATGAAGGAATTTAAATCAGTGGATGGGGAGAAGGTTACTAGCAATAGCGGAATCATGATGATTTCTTTATTTGGAATCCTAGTATTCTATAGCTTGAACGTACTGGTCAGCATGGATGTTATTGTAAGCGGGTATGTAACGAGCAATAGTACCTCGATCGGTGCATTTATAAGCTTCGGGGTATATGCTATCTCCAGGTTCCGTTCCAATAATGAAAAGCAGACTGACAACAGGAAGAGTACAGTGTTGAAATGACAACAGCGACATCCAATTGGAGCGATGAGGAAAGGGCTGTTAAACTGAAATGGTTTAGCAGCCCTTTCTTGTTTTTTATATTTCATCACGCACGGTACGTTTCTCCTGTAAGGGAATGTGAAGCCCAACAATAGACATTTTATAATGAGGCTGAGAAGCTAAAGATACAATATTTCATCCAGAACCTCCACCACCCAATCATAGATGAGTGAGGGGGGTTCCACGTTCTATAAAATTCTTTTATTCACTGTCATCTCGATGATAGATCAGCTGCACAACCCCAGAGGAGAATGTTCTTGTGCTCGCCAATTTTACATTCACCCGCTGCTTTATAGCATTGAATAGCGGCTTTCCTTCCCCTAGAACAACTGGGTGGATGGATAGTCTGAATTCGTCGACAAGCCCAGCATTGATGAAATAGGTAATCAGGCTGGCACCGCCATACAACCAGATGTCTTTGCCGGGCTGGTCCTTCAATTGCATTACTTCTTCATAAATATTTTCATTGATGAAAGTTGCTTGCTGACCGGTTGTTTTCTGTGTTTTGGAAAACACATATTTCTTTTTGTTATGGACTATTTCCCACAGCTCTTTTTCCGCATCGCCGTCTTCATCCTTTGGTCTATACTGTCCCCATAAATCGTAGCTTTTCCTGCCATAAAAGATGGTATCAATCTGCTCCAGGAAATGTGTGAACACCATATCCGGCTCCATGATGCACCAATCGACTTCTCCATTTTTCCCTTCAATGAACCCATCCAGTGTAACAGCCAAATCCAAAATTATCTTCCTCTGTGCGCCTTTGTTCGACATGGCTTTCCTCCTTTTCAATCCTCTGTTGATTATAACATTTGCTCGAGAGCAACTCCCCGAAGGTGAGTGGTCCGGCTTGTTTTTACATTGCCTACAACAGGCAAAGCCCAGGCCATCGAAGAGTATTACTTGATGCCAATTATAGGTCTTACTTTCTTTGTAGCGTTCGGAGTGTCTTTGACGGTACTACTGATTAACTGGAGGCATGAACATCGGCTGTTTTCTCTGGAATTGAGAAAATAGTGGATATAAAAAAGAAAAGAAACAAATTTCCATAGCCGATTTTGACGAGAAAAAGAATAATCCCATCTGGATAACAGGGAAAAATTTTCTTGATATAGACGCTATTAGTGTATTTTGTGCAATTTATCTTGAAGATGGTGCGCAGTATATGGTAATGTCAAATCCTAATTGGAATTATTCTAAAATAATTAGAATACTAATCTACAAATAACAACTTATAGGAGGAATTATCATGGCATTAATCGGTAAAGAAATCCAAGAATTCACTGCAAAAGCATTCCAAAAAGGCGAGTTCATCGACGTATCTTCAGAAGACTTCAAAGGTCAATGGAGCGTAGTGTGCTTCTACCCAGCGGACTTCACATTCGTGTGCCCGACTGAATTGGAAGACTTGCAAAACGAATACGCTACACTAAAAGAATTAGGTGTAGAAGTATACTCAGTATCTACAGATACACACTTCACACACAAAGCATGGCACGATACTTCTGAAGCAATCGGTAAAATCGAATACATCATGATTGGTGACCCATCTCATACAATCTCTAAAGCATTCGACGTGTTGAACGAAGAGGATGGCCTTGCTGAGCGCGATACATTCATCATCGATCCAGACGGTATTGTACAAGCATACGAAATCAATGCTGGCGGCATTGGCCGTGACGCTTCTACATTAGTCAATAAAATCAAGGCGGCTCAATACGTGCGCAACAATCCAGGTGAAGTTTGCCCGGCAAAATGGCAAGAGGGCGCTGAGACATTAACGCCAAGCTTGGACCTAGTAGGTAAAATCTAAGTTTTTCGAAACTGAACATACAGCTATGCAGGCGACAAAGAACAATCCCTTTGATTGATTTTTGTCGCTCTGTTTTTAAATAAAGGAGAATGAGGGGTGAAGGGTCTGCTACAACAAAAATGTTTTGTAGCAGCAAATAATTATGGTATTAGATACGCAAATTAAGGCACAACTACAGCAATACTTGACGTTGCTTGAAGGGGATCTTGTTTTAAAAATCAGTGCAGGCGAGGATAAGACGTCGCGTGATATGCTGGAGCTTGTCACGGAGCTGGAAAAGATGTCTCCACGCATTACAGTCGAGCATGTACAATTGGAGCGCACGCCAAGCTTCAGCATTAATAAAGTGGGCGAGGAGTCCGGCGTGGTGTTTGCCGGCCTGCCGTTGGGACATGAGTTTACGTCCCTGGTGCTTGCTTTATTGCAAGTGAGCGGCCGTGCACCGAAAGTGGATGAGGCGGTCATCAAGCGCATCCAGGCAATCAAGGAGCCATTGCATTTTGAGACATATGTGAGCCTTACATGCCACAACTGCCCGGATGTGGTACAGGCACTGAATATCATGGCTGTTGTCAACCCGAATATCACCCACACGATGGTCGAGGGTGGTACGTTCCAGGACGAAGTGAAGGCAAAGGACATTATGGCGGTACCGACTGTTTTCCTGAACAACGAGACGTTTGCGGGCGGTCGTATGGAAATCGAAGACATTTTGAAGAAGCTGGGCAACAAATCGGATGGTTCGGAATTTGCGAACGTCGAGCCGTTTGACGTGCTGGTCGTCGGCGGTGGCCCTGCAGGTGCAAGTGCGGCCATTTACGCTGCTCGTAAGGGAATCCGTACGGGGATTGTTGCGGAGCGCTTCGGCGGACAAGTAAACGATACACTGGCGATTGAAAACATCATTGGTACAAAAGCGACAGAAGGGCCGCAGTTTGTGGCGAGCCTGGAAGGGCATGTTGCTGAATATGACGTCGAGGTCATGAAGTCCCAGCGTGCAGCGAACATATCACGCAAGGAGCTTGTAGAAGTACAGCTTGAGAATGGGGCTGTCTTAAAAGGCAAAACGGTCATCCTATCCACAGGTACCCGTTACCGCCAATTAGGTGTACCCGGAGAAGAAAAGTTCAAAAATAAAGGCGTGGCATACTGCCCGCATTGTGATGGTCCAATCTTTAAAGGGAAAAATGTAGCGGTTATCGGCGGAGGCAACTCCGGTGTCGAGGCGGCGATTGACCTGGCAGGCATCGTCAAGCATGTTACATTGCTGCAACGCAGTGATGAGCTGAAGGCTGACCGTGTGCTGCAGGAGCGCCTCCGCAGCCTGCCGAACGTGACGATTCTGACAAATGCCCTGACAGAGGAGATTACAGGAACGGATAAAGTGGACGGACTTACTTATGTAGACCGCGTTACAGGGGAAGAGCGCCATATTGAATTAGAAGGCGTATTCATCCAGATCGGCCTGTTGCCGAACACAGAGTTTTTACAAGGCGTGATTGATTTGAATGAGCACGGTGAAATCATCGTCGACAAGCATGGTGCAACAAGCATGCCGGGCGTATTTGCAGCAGGAGACTGTACTGATTCAGTGTATAAGCAAATCGTCATTTCGATGGGTTCAGGTGCAACGGCGGCACTTGGTGCATTCGATTACCTCATCCGCCAAACAGTGACGACGCAAGAGCATACGCGCGCATAATACTTTAATGAATGGTCAGGCGTAACGGATAGGAGACTGTCCGCTTCTTACGGATCGGCCAGTGCATTCGCTCAGTCAGACTTGACGCATATTTTTTCATCCCCTTCGAATACTAAGGATTCAAGAAATCATGCTAGGAAGGGGAGGAACAAATGGCGAAGCACTCGGATACAAGCTGGAAGAAGGATCATCCAAGTACGTTGCTGGGCAATTCCGTCCAAAAGGCAAATCGTGCAGTGAAGCAGGCGATGTCCCATCCGGAGGAAATCGCGGTCGAGCATGCATTCAACTCCATCAGCCATGCTGAAAATGCACTGCTGAATGCAGAACAGCATCAGGAGCATATGGATATGGTGGAGCAGAATAAAGAGATGCTCGATACAATCAAACAGCAGTTGCAGGAAACGAAAGAAAATCAATAATCATTGCCGGTGCTGATGAGGGCATTTTGATGCATTCGGCAGTTCTTTAAGGATTTTCATCTAGGCGTACAGAGCTGTCCGGAAAGTACCGACTTTCCAGGCAGCTTCCTTTACATTAAAGAACTGGAGTTTATTGGTTTATACATAAAAGAAGATACAACTATTTTTCTCAAAAACGCGCTTCATTTTTCCTGAAATAAATTTATATGTAGTTGTATCCTTCTTGTAGCTTGCTCCTGTTTCATGTCGGATATTAACGAGAAATGACGGGTTTTTTATGGATTTTAGTTGAAGTGATGGGTGTAGCGAGCGTAAATACTGCCTAATTAAAAGAAGTCAAAATTATTTTAATATAAAAACAGATATGCTACACTAATAGCAGATGAAGCTGGGGATGGATAACGTATCCCGCGGTCCTTTGCAGTCGTTACTGCAGTCTCATGGAAGGACTTTGCTTCAAGTAGGTTGGAATTATTATATAATAGAGGATATTTCAATCTAAAAATAATTGTGATACACTATGAAATGGTAAAGTTGATACAGGGAAGGTGTTCGCGCCTTGGCTTGGTGTGGCACTTAAGCGGGACGCCTACATCCTTTCAAAATATACTAGGGAATAAGGATGGTAAAGATGAGCAATATTGAAACGAAAACAGATGTCATTCTAATTGGCGCTGGTATCATGAGTGCTACGTTAGGGACACTACTAAAAGAATTGGCACCAGACTGGAACATCAAAGTATTCGAGCAGCTTGATAAAGCCGGTGAGGAAAGTTCCAACGAATGGAACAATGCCGGAACAGGACATGCAGCACTTTGCGAACTGAACTATACTTCAGAAAATGCAGACGGAACAGTGAACATTGCAAAAGCAATCAATGTAAACGAACAGTTCCAGGTTTCAAAGCAATTCTGGGCTTATCTGGTCAATAAGAACCTTATCAGCAATCCAGAAGATTTCATCATGCCTCTGCCGCACATGAGTATGGTACAGGGTGAAGAGAATGTACAATTTTTAAAACGCCGCTATGAAGCGATGAAGCAAAGCCCGCTATTCCAAGACATGGAATTCTCAGAAAATCCAGAAACGTTGGAAAAGTGGATGCCGCTTGTTATGAAAAATCGCCCGGCGAGTGATCGCATCGCTGCGACAAAAGTCGATGCCGGTACCGATGTAAACTTCGGTGCATTGACGCGCATGCTATTCAAACACCTACAAAACCAAGATGTCCAAGTGGACTACAAACATAGCGTAAAAGGCTTGAAACGTACTGCAGAAGGGCTATGGGAAGTGAAAGTCCACGACCGTCTGTCCAACAAAATGGAATACCATAAAGCGAAATTCGTATTCCTGGGAGCGGGCGGCGGAAGCCTGGAGCTTCTTCAAAAGTCAGGGATTCCAGAAGGAAAACATATCGGTGGATTCCCAATCAGCGGTCTATTCCTAGTATGTAAAAACCAAGAAATCGTCGAGCAGCACCATGCCAAAGTGTACGGAAAAGCAAAAGTAGGCGCTCCGCCAATGTCTGTTCCTCACCTTGACACACGCTACATCGACAATAAGAAATCATTATTATTCGGTCCATTCGCAGGCTTCTCGCCGAAGTTCCTGAAAACGGGCTCCAATATGGACTTATTCGCTTCCGTCAAGCCACATAACATCTTGACGCTATTGGCGGCAGGCGCGAAAGAAATGAAATTGACAAAATATCTGATTGGCCAATTGATGCTGTCAAAAGAGCAACGCATTGAAGAATTACGGGAGTTCATTCCGGATGCAAAGAGCGAGGATTGGGATACTGTAATCGCTGGTCAACGTGTACAAGTCATCAAAGATACACAGACTGGCGGTAAGGGTACGCTTCAATTCGGTACAGAAGTGGTAAGCGCAGAAGACGGATCGGTCGCTGCATTACTCGGTGCTTCACCAGGTGCTTCTACTGCTGTTCAAGTTATGCTTGAAGTCATCAACAAATGCTTCCCGGCACAAGCGAAGGAATGGGAGCCGAAGATTAAAGAAATGATTCCGTCGTACGGCATTTCTCTAGCAGGCAACCCAGAGCTATTGAAACAAGTCAACGAAGTAGCAGACAAGGCACTTGGCCTGAATGTAAAAAAAGAGCCAGCCCATAACTAATTCTTCGTGAAAAAACAGCTGGATAAAGGCTGTATATATAGTAAGTATTGAGAAGGGACGCCTAAAAAATATTGAGGCGTCCCTTTTTTGATTTCGGCTTTTAGCGATTCATTACGGTGCGACCAGGTCAAGTCATGGTAAAGTAATCCGATTCTTTGGGAGTTTAGTCTTAAGGATGGGTACGTGTGCGTATGACGGACTGGCTATCCGCTGACAATTCCGGATGAAGCTATCCACAAATAGCTTTTAATATGCTACAGTTACTATACATTGGCAAGAAGAGGGGGCTTTGACTGTGCATTCCCAATTGACCACCTACATGACCTTGATCAGTGCGTCTGGGGCATTGAATCTATATTTATTTATACGTACATTTTTGAAGCGGCACAGCTACACGAATGTGGTGCGCTTCTTCCTTTTGCATACGGCCGCAACGACGGTCTATTGTTTTGCTGCGGCGTTCGGCATGCTGTCCACGAGTCTGGCGGACATCAAGTTCTGGACGTTTTTTCAATATATCGGGATTGCGTTTGCCCCGCCGCTTGGAATGCTGTTCGTCATGGACTATCTGGGCATGAACATAACGAAAAGAAGGGTGCTGGCCGTCCTGGTCATCCCGTCGGTTACGCTATTCATGGTAGCGACGAACGATTGGCATACGCTTCACTACCGGGTATTTGAATTGAATTCTGTCCTTGGTGCGCCGTTTGTTTATCAGGAAATCGGTGTGTGGTATATAGTCCACGGAACGTACATCTTCGGGTGTATGCTCATTGCCTGCCTGCTGGGTGCGTCCCGTTGGAAGGAGACAGCGGCTGTCTATCGCCCGCAGCTTGCCGCAGTGATGTTCGGGCAGGCCCTGCCAATTCTGACGGCATTCATTTATCTGCTAGGGGTGACACCACCCGGGGTAGATCCTGTGCCGATGGTATTGTGGCTTTCTTCGGTGCTGTATTTATGGACCATCCATTCCTCCCGGCTGTTCAATCTCATGCCGATTGCGAAGGACACGATTTTCAATAGCATCAATGATGGGGTACTGGTGCTTGACGAAGCACGCAGGCTGATCGACTACAATGAGGCGGCAAAGAGCATGTTTCCTTCCTTTCAGAAATCGATGCTAGGGATGGACTTTGACCAGATCTGGTTGAAGATGACCGGTATGTCCTTTTCACAACAAGTGAAGAAAGTGGCTTGTGCCGACGAGCTGCAATTTGACGATGGGGAAGATGAACGGATTTACCAGGTCCGCACCTCCAAACTCAAGATGAAGGATGAATGCTGGGGCATGCTGCTTATTTTTACGGATATTACGGCGTTGAAGCAGCTCCAGCGCAAGCTGGAGCAATTGGCTTATCACGATGAGCTGACGCAGATTTACAACCGGCGTTCCTTTTTTGAAAAGTGCGAGGCCGATTATGAGGAAGCTAGGAAAGCGGGCGTGCCGTTTACTGTCATGCTCATCGATATTGACCATTTCAAGATGGTAAATGACACGTATGGTCATCAAATAGGTGATGAAGTGCTTGTGCGGTCGGTGGAGATTTGCAGGGACATGCTGGATGAGAGGGCTCTGTTTGCCCGCTATGGCGGCGAGGAGTTCGTCATTGCGCTGAAGGGGGCGGATAGAGAGGAAGGCATGTTGCTTGCCGAGCGGTTGAGGAGTGCCGTTGAAAGGCAGCCAGTCGACGCCAGGGACGAATCGGTGCATGTCACGCTTAGCATGGGTGTAGCTGAAGCGAAGGGAGAGACGCTGCGGCAGTTGCTGAACCGGGCCGATCAGGCGCTGTATGCAGCCAAAAAGGGAGGACGCAACCGGGTGTGCCTGCATGAAGAGCAAGAGTCCGCTCGTTAGACAGCATACAAGTGAAGGGTCCTTTTTAGCGGGAAGGAACTGGATTATAAAAACGTCATTGACGGTTCCTTGCATTTTATGTATAATATTGGAGAAAAGAATGCCCGGATACGAACGGGAGAGGTTCATAGCAGATACCCTCTATAAAAAACTATGGAAACATGACTTGACGCCATGTCCATATAGGACATGGCTTTTTTGTTTCAACCATACGTTTAATAGATTGATGGATGCGCCTCTTTTGTAACGTGTTTGGACACATTTGCAGGGAGGTTTTTTTATGTCTGGCAGAAGCCAACAAGAAGGATTAGAAGAGTTGACATTATTGGGGAACCAAAACACGAAATATTCAATGGAGTATGCCCCGGAAGTTTTGGAGGCGGTCGATAATCTCCATACGAACCGGGATTATTTCGTCAAATTCAATTGTCCGGAGTTTACAAGCCTTTGTCCGATTACGTCGCAGCCGGATTTTGCGACGATGTACATTTCGTACATCCCAGACAAGAAAATCGTAGAGAGCAAGTCGCTGAAGCTGTACCTGTTCAGCTTCCGCAACCATGGGGACTTCCATGAAGACTGCGTCAACATCATCATGGATGACCTGATCAAGCTTTTGGACCCACGATATATCGAGGTGTGGGGCAAATTCACGCCGCGTGGGGGGATTTCAATCGATCCATGGT
>JAZUQF010000461.1:0-10193 GCA_045605545.1 Lysinibacillus sp. | reverse complement strand
TAGAAAGGGAGGAAAAGAAGCTACACCTACTTTCGGGCGGGAAATGAAAGTAGGGGGTAATATGGTAACACCTAACGCCCGTTATATACAGAGAGGGCATGTATTCTAAAAAAAGAGTTGACAAGACACGTATGCAACATTAAGATTATGTATAATCTAAAATGAAGCGCTGTTGATCAAGCAAGTAGTAAATACCAATGCTGATAAGAGAGGGAAAATCATGGGCTGAAAGTTTTCCTGCAGTATGTATGATGCGAATAACACTTGGGAGGCTTTTTCCTGAAAAACTGATGTCTACTAGGGAAGAACGGAATCGGCCGTTATCCGATTATGAGGTGGATGCGATTGTGCATCAACTAGGGTGGAACCGCGGAAGCTACAGCTTTCGTCCCTTGCTATGAGCAGGGGACGGGAGCTTTTTTTATTTTTGCGATGATCCGCTCGGGTGCTGAGCAGAAAAAGCGCTGTCTTTGTCAGTGCAGTCAACTGCTTCACTGCCTGTCTAGCGGCTACTTGATAATAAAAAGCAATCAAAAGAAACAAGAGAGGAAGTGTGATTCATGGGCTTTAAAGTGCCTCGTGGAACGCAGGATATTTTACCTGGCCAATCAGAGAAATGGCAGCAAGTGGAAAAGGTGCTGCGTGATCTCAGCCATGTATACCGATATAAGGAGATTCGTACGCCAATTTTTGAATCGACGGAATTATTCCAGCGCGGTGTAGGTGATACAACAGATATCGTCCAAAAGGAAATGTATACATTCACCGACCGTGGGGGACGTTCATTGACGTTGCGCCCGGAAGGAACAGCGGCAGCTGTGCGGGCCTATGTGGAGCATAAGATGTTCGGGCAGCCAGACCAGCCTGTGAAGCTGTCTTATATCGGGCCGATGTTCCGTTATGAACGGCAGCAGGCGGGGCGCTATCGCCAATTTGTACAGTTCGGCGTGGAGGCGATTGGTTCAGCGGATCCTGCAATTGATGCGGAAGTGATTTCCTTCGCGATGGACATTTATAAAAAGGTCGGGTTGAAGGATTTAAAATTGGTCGTTAATTCCCTTGGAGATAAAGAAACAAGGGATGCACATCGTACGGCACTCATCAACCACTTTGAGCCGTCCATCGGTGAATTCTGCTCGGATTGCCAAAAGCGTTTGGAGAAAAACCCGCTTCGCATCCTGGACTGCAAGGTCGACCGTGAGCATCCGCTAATGGCAACTGCACCGGCACTGACAGACTATTTGACGGACTATTCCGCAGAGTATTTTGCCAAGGTGAAGGATTATTTAGACTGTTTGGGCATTCCGTATGAAGTGGACCCGAACCTCGTACGCGGGCTCGATTACTACAACCACACGGCATTCGAAATCATGTCCACAGCTTCTGGATTCGGCGCCATTACAACACTTTGCGGCGGCGGCCGGTACAACGGCCTGGTAGAGGATGTAGGCGGTCCGGATGCTCCAGGCATCGGCTTTGCCCTTTCAATCGAGCGCCTGCTTCTAGCATTGGAAGCGGAGGGCGTTGCATTGGAAAACAATGACCAGCTGGATATGTATGTCGTTGTGATGGGGGAAGCGGCTAAAGTAAAGGCGGTCGAGCTGGTCAGCACATTCCGGGCAAACGGCATTTCAGCGGATATGGATTATGCAGAGCGTAAAATGAAGGCGCAGATGAAAACGGCCGACCGTCAGGGAGCCAAATATGTCATCGTCCTTGGCGAGACGGAGCTTGAAGAGCAGGCAGTCAATGTGAAAGAAATGGAAACGGGCAATCAGGAAAAGGTAGCCTTTACTGAACTAGTGAATTTCGTATTACAAAAATAGATGGAAATGAAGTTGGAGGAATTACAAAATGGCACAACGTACACATGCCTGTGGTGAGGTAACAGCAGCTCACCAAGGCGAGCAAGTCGTATTAAAGGGATGGGTTCAAAAGCGACGTGATCTAGGTGGTTTAATTTTCGTCGATATGCGCGACCGCGCGGGTATTGTCCAGGTCGTATTCGGCGATCATGCGAAAGATGCGCTTGGAGTAGCTGAAAAAATCCGTAATGAATATGTTATCGAAGTCACAGGGAAGGTTGTCCTGCGAGATGCTTCGCAGATCAACAGTACTATCAAAACAGGTGAGATCGAGATTCTGGCGGATACATTGACAATCATCAACGAGGCGAAAAACCCGCCGTTTGCAATAGAGGACAGAGTGGAAGTAGCAGAAGATCTCCGCTTGAAATACCGTTATTTGGACCTGCGCCGTCCTGTCATGTTCGATACGTTCAAAATGCGCTCGGATGTAACCGTAACGATTCGGAACTTCCTGCAAAAAGAAGGTTTCCTGGAAGTGGAAACGCCTATTTTGACAAAATCAACACCGGAAGGGGCGCGTGACTATTTAGTGCCATCCCGTGTCCATGAAGGCGAATTCTATGCATTGCCACAATCGCCGCAACTGTTCAAGCAGTTGCTGATGGTCTCAGGATTCGAAAAGTATTTCCAAATCGCCCGCTGTTTCCGTGACGAGGACTTGCGTGCAGACCGTCAGCCGGAATTTACACAGGTCGATATTGAGACATCTTTCATGTCGATGGATGAAATCATTGAAATGAACGAGCGTCTGATTCAAGAGGTCATGAGAGAAGTGAAGGGTGTGGAAGTAGAAGCGCCGTTCCAGCGTATGAGCTATAAAGAGGCCATGGCTCGCTATGGTTCAGATAAGCCGGATGTACGTTTCGGCCTTGAGCTTGTACAGCTTTCGGATATCGTAAAGGATTCGAACTTCAAAGTATTCTCAGGAGCCATCGAAAATGGTGGGGAAGTAAAGGCAATCAATGTAAAAGGTGCGGCCGACAAGTTCTCGCGTAAGGACATCGATGCGCTTGGTGAATTTGTAGCAATCTACAAGGCAAAAGGTCTTGCCTGGTTGAAAGTGACAGAAGAAGGATTGAACGGTCCGATTGCGAAATTCTTTGAAGGTGAAATGGCCGACAAGCTAGTCGAGCGCATGGGTGCTGAAGCGGGAGACTTATTATTATTTGGTGCCGATCAATCAAATGTCGTGGCGGACGCTTTAGGCGCACTTCGTCTGAAGCTTGGAAAAGAGCTTGGCCTGATTAACGAGTCCAAGTTTGCATTCCTGTGGATCGTCGATTGGCCGTTGTTCGAATATGACGCAGAAGAGGGCCGCTATTATGCAGCGCACCATCCATTCACTCGTCCATTCGATGAGGATATCGAGCTGATGGATACAGACCCTGCAGCAGTCCGTGCACAGGCATATGATATCGTATTGAACGGCTATGAGCTTGGCGGTGGTTCATTGCGTATTTTCGAGCCGGAACTGCAAAATAAGATGTTCAAGCTGTTAGGCTTCACGGAAGAGGAAGCACGTGAGCAGTTCGGCTTCTTATTGGAAGCGTTCGAATATGGCGTTCCTCCACATGGCGGTTTAGCGTTCGGTCTTGACCGCTTCGTGATGCTGCTAGCAGGCCGTACGAATCTTCGTGACACAATTGCCTTCCCGAAAACGGCAACGGCAAGCTGTCTATTGACGTCTGCCCCATCACCGGTTGCGGATGCGCAATTACAGGAACTCAAGCTGGCAGTAACAGCTGAGAAAAAGGAATAGCTGACCAGAACTGTCCGATAGGCCCCACGCCTATTGGGCAGTTTTTTCGTTTAGTTTTCTAAAAGTCGGGTATCCATATAGTACATTCCAATTTTAAGGGATTTGCAGTTTTCTGCAATGGGATGCCATCGACTAGAAGAATCAGATTTGCCTTGAATTTTTAATAGTGTAAAAAAATAAGGATTGAAAATTCTGATTAATGGTGGTATGATATCAGTAATACGGATCCTGAGGTGTTCGTTAAAAAGTGTTACTTAACAGTTTTGACCGAACAATAAATCGTTGGGAGCTCGATATTTTTCCTATGGCGAACATGCCCCATTGGAGCGGGACGTTTAAAGTAGGAGTGAGGGCACCCCCCTGCTACAGTGCGGGTTCAAAACGATGTTTAACATGACGGCACATTCGGGATTCGTCCTATAATTGATTGATTTCCCTTCTACCACTAGTAGAAGGGTTTTATTTTTGTTGCAGGTGTGTTTTTTCCTGTGTATAATTCCGAGTAGAATAATAATGATTGAGAGGTTTCCATATGTTACATCAATTTTCCCGAAACGAACTAGCAATCGGTAAGGAAGGTCTAGAAAAGCTGAAAAACACAACGGTGGCGATTTTAGGTGTAGGCGGGGTAGGCTCGTTTGCGGCTGAGGCCTGTGCACGCAGTGGGGTAGGACGCATCGTTCTGGTGGACAAAGATAACGTGGATATTACGAATGTAAACCGTCAGCTTGTCGCTTATTTATCGACAGTCGGCAAGTCGAAGTCAGCGGTGATGAAGGAGCGTATTGCAGATATCAATCCATCGTGCGAAGTAATCGATATGCACATGTTCTATACGGAAGAAACATATGAAGACTTCTTTGCGCAGGGAATCGATTATGTCATCGATGCTTCAGATACGGTAATATACAAAATTCATATTATGAAAGAATGCTTGAAGCGGGACATTCCCATCATCTCAAGCATGGGTGCAGCGAATAAAATGGACCCAACGCGTTTCAAAATCGCGGATATTTCAAAAACCCATACGGACCCCTTGGCGAAGGTAATTCGCACGAAGCTGAAAAAAGAGGGCATTAAAAAGGGCGTGACGGTTGTCTTTTCAGATGAATCCCCAATCGTTGTCCGACCGGATGTCGTTGAGACGGTAGGAAATCCGAATGCGGAAATCCGCAAGGCAAAAATGCCCCCTTCTTCAAATGCATTCGTTCCGTCGGTCGCAGGCCTGATTGCAGCGAGCTGGGTCATCAATCAAATAGTGAAGGATGTAAAAATCACACGCGTCCAAGGGTAATCAGTTGAATGGAGCTGTCCGGAAAGCCGAACTTTCCGGGCAGCTCTGTCATTTCCTGAGGCATCTTCGCCAACGAAGTAATCCTCTTACACCGAACATAGCGAAATGGTTCCCCCCTCAAGGCAAAATAGGAGGGACAACAGGTTCTTCACGTCTCCTCTTTGCCGTCAATTCGCCCTGATGCTCAGCGCATGGTGATACGTTTCCTCAATGTTACCCGTAATGAGCTGTTGTTCGGTGTTCACTTTTTCCAATATGACACCTAGATGATCGACTGCCTGGGAGCTTTCTTCGATGATGGCGGCAAATTCGTTCGTGCTCATCAAAATGGATTTGCTGTTGTGTTCGATGGAGCCGGTCGCCCGGGAGAATAACGTAAGGTCATGCTGCAGCTTTTTCAATGCTTCAAATAGGCCGTTGAACGTAAGGGTGGCCCGGTCCGTCACCGACACCTGCATCGTAATATGATCCAGTCCGTGTTGTAGCTTTCCTAACGTATCCCTATTATAGCCGTTTACATCGCTCAAGTTTGTATCAATCTTCACCAGTGTCTGGTCTGTAATTTGTGCCAGCTTCCGGATTTCCTCTGCCACAACGGCAAACCCCTTTCCGTGTTCCCCAGCTCGCGCAGCCTCGATGGAAGCATTCAGCGCAAGAAGATTGGTCTGCTCCGTAATCTTTTTAATATCTGTAGCAAAATGGTTCGTTTCTTCGATTTTACCTGATAGTGCAATGAAGGTGGTATGGAGAGCGGTGAAAAATTCTGTAAATAGATCGATTTCCTGCTTCATATCATTCATCGCTTTCGCCCCGTCCGAGGCATTCATACTTGCGGTCTCCGCCTCTGCCACAATCTGTTCAAGCTGATGGACCATTTGGGCGATTTCATTCGTCGTGGCCTCCGTACTGAGGACGATTTCATGGACGTGGTCCGCCTGACGGTGAGCCCCTGTCCGCACCTCCTGGACAGATGTCATCATATTTTGCTGTGCAACAGTCGCATTGTTTGTGCTGTCGGTAATCAGTTCAAGCTTTGTTGTAATGCTTTGCACCGCCGTTTCCAGGTGTGAATAAAGCTGTTCTTCACGCAAAGCTTTCTCATATGCCTCTTGCATCAGCAGCTCCACACTGGCAAACATGCGTTTATTCTGGCGCACCTGGAGCGCGATGGCCAATGTCATCAAAATGTGGACGACGAAGACATTTGCCGGATCAATGGCGAACCCTTCCGTATCCAAGGTAAAGTTGAAAATCAGCCCGAGTGTGGAACCGATATACCCGGCGGCAAGCACTTTGTACCGACTGTGGATGGAGCTCATGATCAGAACGAAAAAGCTGAGGATGATAGTGGCCAACGTCACTTTAAAGGAAGCGATGGCCCCGTATATTGTGATGGTCCCAGCAAGAGATACGACAAAAGGAAAGTAAGGTCTGATCGCTTCTGCTTTCTTTTGTAGTAAATAGATACCCAGTGCAATGAGTGCAGGGATGAAGAGGGACAGTGCTAGTCCGAGGGGGCGACCGATGAAGAACTGGGCAAGTCCCCCTAGACCAGCTGCCAATCCATAGATAAGCATGAGTATGGAGTTCTTCTCCAATAGGTCTTTTTTCTGTAGTATTTGAATTTGCATCTATTTCCCTCCAAGACGGTACATTATGACATTCCAATAGAATGGGTTAAAAAACTATATTTACTAATTTATACATAAAATATCTGCTTTTGTCACTAAAAATACTTCGTCAAATTTCGGGGAATGAAATTAATGTTATAATAAAAAAATGAAATTTCGAAAGTAAGGTAGGTAAAAGGATGCAGTTGATTGAACTGGAATATAGAGGGCTGAATTTGATGGATGAAGTAGGGGTTGTAGAAATTGCATTGGATGAAGGACGAAATACAATCCATATCTTTGATGCAAATCACATAGTGGAGCCCGAATATCATTTTTTGAACAAGTCATATGTTCTAAGTGAAGGTTTTGCCAAGCTTGCAGAAGTATTGAGGTCAAAACATTTTTTTGCAGAAAAAAGGGAAGGGGAACTCGCCGAATGGATAGGGGGCTTTACGTGGCAGTTCTATAGCTCCAACCAGATGATTAAGACCTACAAAGAAGGGCAATTTACAGTCATCAATATAGATGAAGTAGCTTCAAAAGAAGAGGAGGCGCTGATTCAAATGGGCCTTTATCCAAAATATGTTGAAAGGCTTGACAGAAAAGCGTTATAGGGAAATGTTTTTGGATAATATATAATATTCAGAATAAGAATTACTTTTTCTGTAATTGCGTGCAGTTTTCACACAATTATTTCATTTTTTCCGTTAATTATACTATTTAAATTCTTTTTATATAATTTTTGGTACACTTATTGTGCACAATAGGGGTTATAAAGGAGGATGGAAAAAAGGATGACTATTCAAATAAAGAACAATATGCTAAATTTGGCGGAGTTGCAGGAACGGTTGGACAACGCAGTGTTTGAACATGTAGACACTGCACAGAATTGGAGCAAGGCGCAGGCAAAGCTGCAACCATTATCTAAGCAGGCGGCGGATTATTTTAAGAGTGTTGTAGAGCGTAACGAAGGGGCCATGCCAAAGGAAAATTCATACTGGACGCTGTTCATGCATACGGTTTCACGCATCGTCTATTTTGAAACTCTCATCAAGCACAACAGTAGTCCCGCACTGGATGAGGCTGCGCAACGTAGAATTGCTGATGGCTATATAACGGCAGCCAGAATTCTGCCTAATTGCCAGTCGGAAGACAACGATGAATTTTTCGGAGAAATCAATAAAAGCCTTCAGCAATTGACAGGCGGAAAAATGACTATAGAAAAGCCAGCCAATCCGTTATCGGCCTGTTTGCAGGAGTTTTACCGCTATTTAAATTCTACGGCTTACGTGAAGTAAAGCTTGGAGCAGGAGATTCCTGAAAAGGCTGGAAGGGCAAAACTGCCACATGACAGATGCATTGCCTGTCGCGATTGCTGGCTGCAGGAGCTTTAGGAACAACTTGCCCCTGTTTACTTTGGGGATATATCCATCGTTTGTCCTGTGAAAAGGTAGGTGATTTTCTATCTATGCATTTACTGAGGATGGAATCTACTTTCCTTCGAAAATACTATCATTATAGATAAAATTCTACTGTCCATTTTTATGGGCAGTTTTTGTGTTTGTACGAAAAGAGTCTGGATTTTCGCCCTTCGGCATCCTCTTTGCGAGGAATTTTCCAATAAATAAGGGAACTCCCCGTAAAATGGAGTTCCCTTATTTGGCACCAACAAACTGCCTGATTGGCAATATTTATTTCTTAAACGACTTTAGCCTTTCGTAAATGCCGGCCATCCGCTTTTCTTCCCCCGCGATGACGGGCTGGTAAAATTCTGTACCTGCAAGTTCATCCGGCAGGTACTGTTGATCGACCCAGCCGCCGAATGTGCCAACAGGGGTATCATGCGGATATTGATAGCCTTTATGGCCGAGTGTACTAGCTCCTGCGTAATGCGTGTCCTTCAGGTGGTTCGGAATATCTCCCGTCTTGCCCTCGTTAATGGTGCGAATTGCTGCATCAAGCGCTTTATAGGCGGAGTTCGACTTGTCGCTCAAGCACATCTCCACGACAGCCGTGGCCAGTGGAATGCGGGCTTCGGGCATGCCGAGGCGCTGGGCTGCATCGGTGGCGGCCGTTACATGGGCACCGACAGCGGGATTTGCCAGCCCGATATCTTCATATGCCATCACTAGCAACCTTCTGCAGACGGCGACAAGGTCCCCGCTTTCGAGCAAATGCGCCAGATAGTAGAGGGCGGCATTGACGTCACTTCCACGCACCGACTTCTGCAGGGCGGACAAGAGGTTGTAAAAATGGGAGCCTCCCTTATCTCCGTATACGCCAATCCGTTTGGCGTGCGCTTCTATCGCGGTGTCGCTGAAAACAGTTGTGCCGTCTACTTCATCTGAGGCATAATATACGGACTCGAGCAGAGTAAGGGCCTTTCTTGCATCCCCTCCTGCCGCTTCGGCAATCCGCACGAGCTGCTCGGGTGTCGCCTTAATGCCATAGCTGCCAAGCCCACGCTCCTTATTGGACAATGCATTGTTCAATAGCTCCGTGATGTCCTCGACGGTAAGTCTTGTCAGCTGGACAATCTCTCCGCATCGTGAGCGAATGGCAGGGTTTACATCATGAAACGGATTTTCTGTTGTTGCTCCGAGCAATACGATGGAACCGTTTTCGACATGGGGCAGTAGGGTGTCCTGCTGCAGTTTATTGAAGCGGTGGATTTCATCCAGGAACAGCAGTACCTTCCCGGCCATCCGGGCCTCCATGACAATCTGTTCGATATCCTTTTTCCCGGCATGGGTTGCATTCAGTGCAAAAAAGGGCAGGCTGCTCGTCCCGGCGATGGCATTGGCGATGGATGTCTTTCCGATTCCAGGCGGGCCGTAAAGAAGCATGGAAGGGACATGCCCCTTCTGAATCATCTGGTAGAGCGGTGTATCGGGGCCGATTACGTGCTTCTGGCCGACGATTTCATCAAGATGCTTTGGCCTCATCTTATAGGCGAGTGGCTCATTGTGCACGAAATCCCTCCTCTTTGAAGATTCATTTTTTATAAATATTATAGAATTTACAATCGGGAAAGCCAACTGTTGAGGGTTAAAATGGAGCAATTTTGATAAGAGTAGAAAGAAGTGTGGTATACTTGGGAATACATGAAGGACAATAATTGAGGTGTTAGTATGAAAATTTCTACAAAAGGACGTTACGGATTGACAATCATGATTGAATTGGCAAAGCATTACGGAGAGGGGCCGATTCCTCTGCGCCAGATTGCTGCTGAAAAGGAACTGTCGGAAGCCTATTTGGAACAGCTTGTATCACCGCTACGAAATGCAGGGTTGGTGAAAAGTGTACGAGGTGCGTATGGCGGGTACATGCTGGCGAATATTCCTGCAGAAATCACAGCTGCCGATGTCATCCGTGTGTTGGAAGGACCTATCCAGCCGGTGGAAGGCATCGAAAATGAAGAGGCACCGCAGCGCGAGCTATGGGTGCGCATTCGTGATGCAGTGAAAAATGTATTGGATACGACTACGTTGGAAGACTTGGCGAAATATACGGACAATACAGTCCATGATGGCTATATGTTCTACATTTAAGGAACGGATCAAAGGAGTTTTACTGGAAATGAATACAATCTATCTTGACCATGCGGCTACTACACCGATGGCAAAGGAAGTCATCGGCCGTATGACGGAAGCGATGGA
>JAZUQF010000460.1:0-7539 GCA_045605545.1 Lysinibacillus sp. | reverse complement strand
GGCGGCCTGCCGAGATTCGATGCTGCATATCAATAAATACACGTCGTCACTGCGTTCAGGGGATGGCTTTTTCGTGGTGACCTTCAAAACATCAGTTCATTCTTGAATCGAAAGACAACTATAATTTTTTATAAAAACGTGTATAATTTGTAGAAAGTAGGTTTAAGCGATGTGTATCCAGGGTATATATTTAGGGGTGACAGTTGAACTTAGCCGTCAACAAACGGCACTACGCTTTGGAATCCATCCGATTCCAAAAACACTATATAAATTTCCAAAGAAGGGTATTTATTCATTTGACTATTGGAGAAATTAGGTGTATAGTGTAATTAATAAAGTCCTTCGATAGGAAACACGTTCAATTCACCTATTACAAAGAGTAATCAGTGGTATTTGATACTTTTTGTAATATGTGAATTTTTTTCTTTACAAAAAAGCTTATATATTAAATTTTAATTAATGGAGGTCATTTATTATGACACAAGGTACAGTAAAATGGTTTAACGCAGAAAAAGGTTTTGGATTCATCGAAGTTGAAGGCGGTTCAGACGTATTCGCTCACTTCTCAGCAATCCAAGGCGACGGCTTCAAAACTTTAGAAGAAGGCCAAAAGGTTGAATTCGAAGTAGAACAAGGCCAACGCGGACCACAAGCTACAAACATCGTAAAACTTTAATTTTTACGCATAGCGACATTCAAGAGGAACCCTTTATAGGGTTCCTCTTTTTAGTTTTTGTCGAGAAGAGGGTGGTGGTTCTATACCCTCTCCACACGCACTTCCCCAAAATTCCCGACCGTATAGCCCGCCACCTCGCTCAGGAACTGCTTCAATAAGTAGTTATGGGCCGCTCCGCATAAAACCAGCACTTTCGTGGATGTCCCCTTCAGACTGCTCCGGATATTTTGAGCCATTCTCAGGTTGCGGTAATACCAGTAGTTCGCCACCCATTCAAATGCATATGCATTGTCCATCATCATGAGGTCTGTGTAGAGTTCATGGTTCTTTTTCGTTTGCTCCTCGCTGTTGAGGAGTAGAAAGGCTTCCATCATGCTCTTTTCCTTCATAGCAGTAGAAAAAAGCTGCATCTGGGCATTGGCTTTTTCCATAATGCATTGAAACGCCGGATCAGAAGATAGGTCGTCTATGTCAGGAATGTGAGGAAGGGATTCATTCCAATCGATGGCCCACAGCTTGTCGTGCTGCAGCTGTTTGGCGAGTCGGAAGGCGATTTGCTCTGTTTCGTTATATTGCAGTGCATGCTCTCCCTGTATGTAGCGCTTATATAATGCATCGAGATCCCTTTGAGAAGTAGTCGGGATTTCGACAAAAATTTGGTCCGGTTCGTATTGTGCTAACAGATGGACGAATTGTTCGAAGTCTTGGTCGTTATAAATCGTTTTATCCTCATCGGATAGATGGACGACATCTATTTTATTTTCTATAGCAATGTGCATTGTGCCTACCAGCGTAATTTCCATAGTTATTTCTTTTCCCCCTTGGTGTCATGAATTGTTCTACCTGTAATTATATCGTAAAAAAAATGAAAATGTATAAAAATGGTACGATTAGGGGATGTGAAAGGTATTTTTATCCTTAAAGAGAACTATATATGAAATAGTCGATTTGAGAGGACGGTTTATTATGAAACAAATCATCGCTTTAGGAGGGGGCGGATTCTCGATGGAGCCCGACAATCCTTTATTGGATCGCTACATCCTCACCCAATCAGGCAAAACGAATCCGAAAATCTGCTTCATCGGGACGGCGAGCGGGGATGCGGAGAACTATATTTCCCGCTTCTATCAATTCTTTGAGCAGGAAAAGTGCCAGCCTTCCCATCTGTCATTATTCAATCCACCGACAAGGGACTTGGAAGGATTCTTGTTGGAGAAGGACATCATTTATGTCGGTGGAGGCAATACGAAAAATCTGCTGGCCTTATGGAAGGAATGGGGAGTGGATGAAATACTGAAGAAAGCTTGGGAAGAGGGCGTACTGCTGACGGGAATCAGTGCGGGCTCTATCTGCTGGTTCGAGGAAGGGGTGACGGATTCCTATAGGGATGGACTGGAGCCATTGGCATGCCTTGGCTTCCTGCAAGGCAGCAATTGCCCTCACTATGATGGGGAGGTGGATCGGAGGCCCTCTTATCAACATCTGATAGCATCGGGTCGGATAAAGCCTGGGCTGGCGGTGGATGATGGGGTCGCCATCCATTTCATCGGCCAAGAAATCAAAGCCATTGTCAGTTCTAGACCGGATGCCAGGGCATATCATGTCACCTTTGAGAAGGGGGTGAAGGAGATGGAGCTGAAGGTAGCCTATTTGGCGGAGGGGTGACCGAAGAATTGTGAGAAATGATTCTCTCCCAGATGTTTAATCACAAATAGCTTTGTGGGCAATGGCATAAAGAAGATGCATGCATTTTTTCAGGCTGCAAGCTCCATTATGCAAATCCTTTATCCCAGAAGAGGCGAAGCTCGAAATCAAGAGTCCTATGATTTCGAGCGTGTCAATTTCCCTTTATACTTGTTGATGCGGCCAATTCAGAAAATCTGTATTCCTGAATGGTTTCATGTCGCCGTGGCATACGTCTAGAATAAACTCCATATCAGAAGGCGCTATTTGCCAGCAGGGCGGCATCACCAGCCGGTTCAAACCAGTTTAATTGGTGATGCAATTTCACGACGTCTCCAATGACAATCATACTTGGGTTGATGATTTGATGGCGCTGTGCTATTTCTACGATGGTACCGAGCGTACCGACAGCAGTTTGCTGGGAAGCCAATGTACCGCAATGGATGAGCGCCGCCGGGGTATCCGGGTCTTTGCCGTGGTGCAGCAACTGCTGTCTAATATAAGGGAGATTTTTAACACCCATATAAATAGCGAGTGTATCAATCCCTTTGGCGAGCGCTTCCCACTGGATACCGTCCTCGCCACCTTCTTTACAATGCCCCGTTACGATGGCAAATGAGGAGCTGTAATCACGATGTGTAACCGGGATGCCGGCATAGGCGGGTGCTGCAATGCCGGCTGTAATGCCGGGAATTATTTCAAACGGGACGCCAGCCTGTCTGCATGCCTCCGCTTCTTCACCGCCACGTCCGAAGATGAATGGATCGCCGCCCTTTAAACGTGTGACGACCTTGCCTTTTTTGGCATATTTGACGAGGAATTTATTGATGGTATCTTGCTGCATTAAATGGTAATCCGGCAGTTTCCCGCAATTTATCAATTCGGCGTCCTCTTTTGCATACTGGAGAAGGTCCTTGTTCACCAGGCGGTCGTATAGGATGACGTCCGCTTGCTGTATAGATTTCAGACCCTTCACGGTAATCAGTTCAACATCCCCAGGGCCCGCTCCGACGATATAGACTTTCCCCATTCCATTCATCCTCCTTGGCTTACTTTCTCAATCTGGAAACTACCTTCCAGGTCAGAACTGCTCTTTTCTGGTCTGGCGTAAGTTGTGTATAATGCGAGGCCAGTAAATACGAAGCCTCCTACAAGGTTTCCGAGCAGTACGGGTCCTTGGTTCCACAGCAGCCAGTCGGCAATCGAAACATTCGCCCCCAACAGCATGCCGGCGGGGATGACGAACATATTGACGACAGCATGTTCAAACCCCTGGGCAAAAAATATGAAAATCGGCAGCCACATCGCTGCTATTTTCCCGATGGTCGACTGCGATGTCATCGCCATGACGACTCCGAGCGTCACCATCCAGTTGCACAGCACGGCCTTTACAAAGACAATCAGTAAGCCGGCTGAACCGAGTGTTGAATAAGCCAATGTTTTGGCTTCGGCGACTGTGATGATTTTCTCCGTTACAGGCGAGCCTGCAATCGTGCCTAAATGCGTAGCGGAAATAACATATAAAACAGCATAAAGGGCGCCACCAATCAGATGGCCGATAATTACCCAGAACCAGTTTAGCAGCATCTGCCTGATTGTCGCCTTCTTTTCAAATACGGCGAGCGGGAGCAGCACGAAGTTTCCCGTGACAAGCTCCAGCCCGAGAAGGGTAATCACGACAAAACAGGCCGGGAAGAAAAGGGCGCCTATAATGCCGAGCTGGGTCTGCATTTCAGCGGTGAACGCCAAAGTCGTCCCGAAGCCGAGGAGCGCCCCGGCCAAGACTCCCCTGATTAATAAATCTTGTACAGGGAGACGCGCTTTGTCCGCCCCTGCCTGAATCATATTTTGTACGACTTGAGCTGGCTTTACATATGACATCCAATCTCCCCATTCATCTCTCATATTTTATTGCATTCATTGATAGGCCGGGGAACCCGTAATGACGCCCCGTCCAATGATTAAAAGACATCGCTCCTGTCGTTATTCGGCAAAATAATGTAGACCTCATTGTTGTCGACTTCCACCTGAAATGTGTTGACGCATCCGTGGTCTGGTTCCTGCGCTTGACCGCTTGTTACATCGATTTTCCAGTCATGCATCGGGCAGAAGACGTATTGGCCGCTTACAATCCCTTCCACGAGGACGCCGCCTTTATGGGGGCAACGATTTTCGATTGCGTGGATTTCTCCATTTAGTAAATGAAATACCGCAATTTCCAGGGAGCCGATTCGGACTGTTTTCCCGAAGTCCCTTGGCAGCTCATCCAGCGTTGATACTCTGACCCGACCTAATGTTTTTTCCATAATGGTTTCCTCCCGGTTGTGTTAGTTTGTCGTTACAGGCACAGTCACTTTCTTATAAAGCTCTGTTAAAATCCTTTCGTCCTTCAAAATGCGGCTCCAAGGCTCTTCCTGGATGGATATTACCTCATCCAAACGCTGATTCAGCTCTTGTCGTTGCTTCTTATCCTCGATTACCGCTCTGATTGTATCAAGGCCGAGGCGCTCTACCCAAACTGAGGTTCTTTCCAGGTACACGCCCGTTTCACGGTAATATTGAAAATAGGCGCCGGCGATTTCGATAACTTCTTCGCTCGTTTTTACTTTGCACAATAGGTCTGCTGCTCGCAGGTGCGTGCCTCCGTTTCCGCCGACGTACAGCTCCCATCCGCCATCCACACCGACGATTCCGAAATCCTTAATGCCTGATTCCGCACAGTTGCGAGGGCAGGCGGATACAGCCATCTTGAACTTATGTGGTGTTGGCACACGTTCTAATTTTTTCTCTAATAGAATGCCGAGGCCGATGGAGTCCTGTGTACCGAACCGGCAAAATTCTTCGCCGACACATGTCTTTACCGTCCGAAGCGTCTTGCCGTATGCATACCCGGATGGCATATCCAGTTCAGCCCAGACCTTTGGCAGGTCCTCCTTTTCGATGCCGAACATGTCGATTCGTTGACCACCTGTCACTTTCAGCAATGGAACGTTGTATTTATCGGCAACATCGGCGATTTTCCGTAATTGTTCTGGATTAGTCACGCCGCCATACATTCGTGGGACGACCGCAAATGTGCCGTTTTTTTGGATGTTTGCGTGAAGGCGTTCATTGACATACCGCGATTGTGCTTCATCTTCATATTCAAGGGGATGAACCATTCCGATATAGTAGTTCAATGCGGTTCTACATTTCGAACAGCCATCGCTTGTTTTCCAGCCCAACACATGCATCACTTCGCGCGTGTGCAGTAATTTCTTGTCGCGGATTTCGGCAATCACTTCATCTCTGGACAGTGTCGTACAACTGCAGACCGTTTCTTTTGGAGGGGCGGCATCGAAATCGGAGCCAAGTGTATGCTGTAATAGTTCGGCCACGAGCGGTTTGCATCCACCGCATGAACGGGTGGCGCTTGTACACGCTTTTATGCCGTCGACTGTCGTGCAGTCCTTTTCGTGGATCGCCTGCACGATTGCTCCCTTTGAGACACCGTTGCAGCCGCAGATGATTTCGTTGGCCTCCATGCTTGCCACTACGCTTTCTCCTGGTTCGGTACCTGATTGTAAAAGGGATACCTTTGTTGTATTTGTAATATCCGCTTGCTTTGTAATCATGGAGAACAGCCGGTTTCCATCACTGCTGTCTCCGTACAAGACTGCACCTACTAACCGGTTTTCGCGCAACACCATCTTTTTGTACACGCCGTCCTGTTCGTCGAATACCTTGATGGCTTTCTTGCCATCCCCTTCACTGAAATCTCCAGCTGAAAATACTTCTACCCCCGAGACTTTCAATTGTGTAGAGAGGATGGATCCCTGATAAGGCTCCGGAGTTGCGTTGCATAAATGCTTAGCCAATACTTTGCCTTGTTCAAATAATGGTGCGACCAACCCATAGGCAATCCCGTTATGCTCCGCACACTCTCCAACAGCATAAATATTTGGCAGGTTCGTTTGTAAGTAATCATTAACAACGAGGCCGCGGTTGACGGCGATGCCCGCTTCTTTCGCCAATGAACAGTTCGGCCTGATACCGGCTGCCATAACGACCAAATCCGTTTCCAACTGCGTTCCGTCCGTAAAGGTAATTCCTTCGACGCGACTTTCACCGAAGATTTCCTTTGTATTTTTTTCTAATAAAAAATTCACTCCTTGTTGCGTGAGCTCTTCCTCCAACAGCTTGGCCGCTGTCTGGTCGAGCTGGCGATCCATCAGGAAGGGGCCTATATGAATGACCGTAACATCCATGCCTAAATGCAATAGTCCGCGGGCAGCCTCCAGTCCGAGCAGGCCTCCGCCGATGACTGCGGCCTTTTTATATTTTTTCGCAGCCTCAATCATGGCGTTTGTATCTTTAATATCCCTGAACGCAATCACGCCATCTTGGTCCGCGCCCTTTACAGGAAGGATGAATGGCAATGAGCCGGTTGCGAAGATGAGTTCATCATAGGGTTCTGTTCTTCCTGTCTCCGTCACCACGACTTTTCGTTCGGGGTCCACCTTGACAACCGTTTCCCCGCAATGCAGGGTGATGTTGTTGCTTTCATACCAGTCCCAATCATTCAAGGTGATAGCCTGGATGTCTGTATCTCCCTGTAGCACTTTTGATAAAAGAATGCGGTTGTAGTTGGGGTGTGGCTCTGTGCCGAATATTGTAATATCGAAGGAATCGTTTGAAATTTTTAAGATTTCCTCGATGGTTCTCACGCCTGCCATTCCGTTTCCGATAAGAACTAACTTGCTTTTTGACATAAAAAACCCCTCCTTGAAGTTATAAAAAAGTGATGACGATGGAACAGAAAAAGTAAAAAATTGTTTGTAAGATTCATGTGTTAAATAATATCACATGGATATTTTGTGTAAAGTGCGAAAAATCAGTTTTTTAATATATGCCCTAGGAGTTTGTTTCATTTAAAACGCTTTCTTTTCAGGGATGACAATGTTTTTAGTGTGGAAAATAGATTGTCAGAAAATCTAACATATATTATTTTTTAAACAATAAAAATTTCAAAATCGATGGATTTAGTGGATAATGGAAACGTAAATACATAGCAAAGGGGTTAGTTTTATGAAAAAACTACAAGGCAAGCGTATTGCCATTGTCGCTTCCCGAAAAGTGGAGGAGCAAAGTGCGATTGTGAAGAACCTGGGCGGGCATCCGGTTCTCCGTCCTGCGCAGGG
>JAZUQF010000459.1:0-3395 GCA_045605545.1 Lysinibacillus sp. | reverse complement strand
TTTTACTTCCTCTAAAATGGTGCGCATGAGCGGTACATACGTCACCCAGAAGAAGTTGGATGCGTCGTTTGAAAAAATGGCCATTAAAAAATCACTGTGTTCCCATTTCATCAAATTATCCTTCGTATAATCCGCATAATCACCGGCGAAGTAGTATGTCTTGCTCTTTGGCTGGTGAATGACAGCAGGGAAGGAGGTGGGGATGCCGGCATCCTCCAATTCCTCTTTTCCACCCTTTGATAGATGGAGGCTGTACTCTGCATAAACGTCTGCATCGTCCTGGACCGTCAGGATATCAAACCAGTAAGGATAGTCGGATGAAGAGGCTTTCGGGAATTTTTTCTTTCCGCTGTCGGTCAGGGTGAACAATACCTTTTCCTCCACATCCTCTTCCCCTAAAACAACCACCTGGTCTGTATGATGGACAAATGCCAGACCTGCTCCCTCGAACGGCCATTTTCGCCGCTGCTGCTTTTCGTAGTTGGCGATGAGCCAGGAGGGGACCTCTTCACTTGTCAAATCCTCAAAATAGCGGCCGGACCAGCCACTCCATTCGACGCCCAGCGTCTCTTCCATCAATGAACGAGGCCCCTCCTCGGTAGGTGTGGCGAATGAGTTGTATTCTGCAATGAGGGTGGTGTGTTCACCCTTGCTTCGCAAAATGGCCTCCCATTCTTTCTCCTCCATTCCACCATATATCTTTTGGGAGCGGTCGGTCCCGTCACCTTTTCTTATATCATCCGTATAGACGCCATAGGTATCGGCTATATAGATGAAATCCAGCTCCCTATTGATATTATATGCATTCATTGCTTCCCCCGATTTCGGGCTATAGCCGAAGTAATCCTCTTCCATTGCATAATAGTCCCCGTTCGGCTTTGTCACCTTCTCGTTTGTCAGCACCCAAAACAGTCCGAGGTGCTCGCGGTAGTCCGTCGAAGGCACCGTTTTATCGATAACGGCCAAATCAATGGGCATGTCAGGTTTCAACTGCCAAAAAATCCTTGGGGAGAAAAGCAAAATCAATATAATGGCAAAAAAGATGAGCTTTTTCATGGGAAAAATCCTTCTCTTTCTAAATTTAATAGATAGATCATGTGCTTGTTAGTTATAATAAAACAGATTGAAATTACTATATATATCTATTTTTATCTTTTTTATTCAAAAAGTCTAGTTAATTGTCCCTCGTTATAATTGTGGAAGATACAGTATATGTCGAGAGATTGTTAAATTATGCTAAAAATAAGGCGGGGGATCAACTTTTTTAAAAAGATGGTGGACTGGTGTGTTTGAGGGTGCATAGGCACCCAATCCGGATGATTTGTTGAAAATACAATGGTAATTATGCGCCTTTTATGGACTGTTTTTCACTAAAAGAAACCGTGGCTATAGGAATGGCATCTACTAACAGGCGTCAATATGGAGGCAATGATGAAAAAACTAATAGGGGTCGTATTGGTGCTGGCTATATTGCTGGTCCCTTGGATATGGCAGATGGTTGAACCTGCCGTCGTGGCGAATATAGCAATCATAGATGCGGGGTCGAGTGATGGGCAGATGAAGGAGCGGGTCGGCATTACGGAAGTGCTGAATGCGGCCAATGTCCAAAATGAACAAGGGGAAAAATATGACCCTTCCATCCACTACTATGGGGTGGCGGTGTCGGACCATAAGGAGGACGTAGCCTTTAATGAGTTGCCGATGCGCTACGATTCATACGATATGATCTATTTGTCCAATACGTATGGGCTCGATGAATCGGCATTGGCATGGGGGGATGAGGAATCGACCAGGACGCTTTATGGGGGCCTTTCGAACAATGCATGGCGTCATATAAAAACCCGTCTTGCACAAGCCTCGCCCGTAACGGTGGTGGTTGAGCATGATAACCTATCCATCAACACGAGCGAAGGGGTGCGGAAGGAATTGGAGGGCGCACTCGGGATTGCCTATAGCGGCTGGGCGGCTAAATATTTTGAAAGCCTGGCTGAATGGAATCAATCTTTAAGTGGAAGCGGGATTGTTTTCTACCATGAGGGGGATGATCGGACAGTTGTACTCGAAGGGGCTTCGGAAGTGAAGATGACAACAACACCAACTGGAGAGGCACTGTTCGGATTTGCGGAATCACAGGCGTACCATGGGTGGATGGATGTTTCTGAAGCGACGGAATCGGAAGTGCTTGCCCATTTCAATCTGAACCCAGGCAAAGAGCAGCAGGCGCTGCTTTCTGAAAACGGCATCCCTTCCTCCTTTGTTGCGGCTACGCGTAACGCTGTGGGAACGAATAAACTGTATTATTTTTCAGGGAATTTCTCTGAAAAGGAGAAGGCAGCATCGATCCCCCGTTTTAAAGGGTATGTAACACTGCAGAAGTGGCTTTCTGATGACCGATTCTATTGGCATAATTATTACGCGATGATGGAAGGAATCCTCGAGGAGACGAAGCATACGGAAAAGGCGGCTGAGGTGCCGGTATCGGTAGATCCTGAAAAGGTGGAGGGCCTGTCCTATAATGCGCGGCTGAATGAAAATCGGTATGAAGTGCTTGTAGATGGGAAATGGCAGCCCATCACAATCAAGGGTGTCAATATCGGCATGGCACGCCCCGGCGTCTTTCCGGGAGAAGCGGGCATATCGGAGGAAGAGTATACCCGTTGGTTCGAGTATATCGGCGAGATGGAGGCCAATACAATCCGCGTATACACCCTGCATCCACCCGGCTTTTATAAAGCGTTGAAGACATATAATGAAACCCACGAGAAGCCAATTTATGTATTCCACGGTGTGTGGATTGATGAAGAGCCTCTGGAGGAGGCGCTTGATGTCTACGGGGAGCCGACAGAACGGTTCCAGTCTGAAATTGCCCGCATCATCGATGTAATCCACGGCAATGCGGAAGTGGAGCAAAAGCCGGGACACGCGTATGGGACGTATACGGCGGATATATCCCCGTATGTTATCGGCTGGATGCTTGGCATCGAATGGTACCCCTATACAGTGGAAGGTACAAATGAAAAGCATGCCGGCAAGGCGCAGCATGACGGACAGTTCTTCTCGACGAAAGGCGCTGTGCCATTTGAAATATGGCTGGCGGAGCAGTTTGAATTCACCGCCCGATACGAGGCCGAGCAGTATGGATGGATCCGCCCGTTCAGTTTCACGAACTGGGTGACGACGGATCTGCTTGAGCACCCTTATGAGCCGAGTGAACAGGAGGACTATGTATCGGTGGATCCAAACGTAATCCATGTGGAAAATGAGGCGGCAGCGGTCGGCCAATTTGCGTCATACCACGTCTATCCGTATTATCCTGATTTCCTGAACTTTACACCGGACTATGTCGAATACGAAGATTTCAGGGGCGAAAAGAACAACTATGCAGGATATTTGCG
>JAZUQF010000458.1:0-25129 GCA_045605545.1 Lysinibacillus sp. | reverse complement strand
GAACATGAGTCAGATAAAAATGCTGCGGCCTTCCGATGGGGTAGAGGGTGTGAAGGATTTTGTGGTGAAGGCAGTAGAAGAGGCCGGCCCAAACCCGTGTCCACCCATTGTGGTGGGCGTGGGCATCGGCGGCACCTTTGACAAGGCGGCGTATCTTGCGAAAAAAGCCCTGCTCCGGCCCGTTGACCAGCGGAACCCCAAGCCCTATTATGCGGAGCTGGAGTGGGAGCTACTGGATGCCTCAGAAGGCAAGGCGACATTCCAAATAGGGGAGAGCCTGCTCGTCCTGCACCAGGATGAGGAGTCGGGGCACTATTACCACTTTGCCATCAATATCCCGCCGAATCTGTTCCAATCGGCGAAGCGCAGGGTGCAAGAGAGAGTAGCTTTATTGACGGAAGACGGGGATGATGAGGCGGACTTTACCGAATCCAGGGCGAAGGCGTTCTACTTTGCAGACCCTGCAGGCAATATCATCGAATACATTGCGCGTTCTACCACGCCTATTGCTGAAAATACGCTGGAATTCAGCTTGCAAAATCTTATCGGTATCAGTGAAATCGGCGTTTCAGCGAGCGATATGAGGCTTGTCTTGGATGAACTGATGGCGATGGGAATCCATCCGCGGAACAATCAGGAAATCCACGAGCATACGTATTTGAATTTCATGGGCGAAGCGGAGGACGGCAATTATATCATCGTCGGTCCGGTAGGGAGAAGGTGGATCTTCTCCGACAAGCCGGGCAGAGAAGCACCAGTCATCATCAAGACGGACCGGGGAACGTTCCGCTACTCTATATAGGGAACATGGACTGAAAAAATAGGCTTATCTCACGGAAGAGAATAGCCTATTTCCATGTTCATAAGGATATAGGGAGCTTACGGCATTCCTGCCCCATAGGCCTCCAAGCTTACTACTTTGCCTTTGTCGGAATTCAATTTATTGAAGGAATACATGACTTTATAGTCTTTATACTTCTCCGGCTGTAAATGTTGCAGGGAACTCTCGCGAATCTCCAATTTCCGGTCGTCTAGCAGCAGATAATACTGCCCATCCTCTTCGACTACCTGCTCTTGTATAATTTCTACAGTTTTCGAAACAGTGACCTGCGTAAGCATAAAAGCAAAACTACCTATAAAGATGATGATGATTGCCAGTAACACGGTTTTCATTGCTTGCAGCTGTGTCATTTGATTGCCCTCCTTTTTATGAGTTTTAACCACCAAAATCCTAACAAAAGGAATATAATGTTAATTAATATACGTTTCAAAAGGTGGTTGGTTTCGCATTTGATTTACTTTTTGGTCTTTTGTAGTCTATGTGCATATTACTGATGGAGAGCAAGCATGTCATTGAACTAGGTACATCATTGTTATAGAAAAGCAGCACAAACTTAGAAGTGTGTGCTGCCGATATTTATTGCTTATTTCCTTCCCACTCTTCCCGTAAAACGCCCATGCGGATAGAGTCGTAGTAATGGCCATCATGATAGCGGACTTTGCGGATGCGTGCCTCCAGCTGCATGCCGAGCTTCTCGCCGACACGCATCATGCGCTCGTTGCCTGACCATGTCGTAAAGCCGATACGGACGAGCGGCATCATGGCGAATAAGTGGTCAATCCATAAGCGCAAAGCCTTCGTGCCGAGCCCTTTTCCCCAGGAACCTGCCTCGTGGAAGACAATGCCGATCTCCAACCAGTGGGAAGGCGCATGCTCCCAGTAATACGAGATGATGCCCCGAACCGTACCGTCCACCTCGATAGCCCAAAAATTGTCCTGACCTATCCATTTTTCACCCTGCGGCAAAAATTCCCCATAGCTCATGGCCTTATGCGGATAGTAGGGGGCGTCCCACTTTTTCCATTCCGGCTGCTCGTCCTTGTAGACCAGCTCCCACAGCCTTGGTAAATCGTCCTTCTTAATCGGGCGAATCGTTACTTCCTGATCTGTATACATGCTATTCCTCTTTTCATATAATTTGATGATGGCTAGGCTTGAAAAGAGAAATGACGATTCTACTTTTCAATCACCTTTTTATTAGTATGCATTGTCATCATTCCTTTCGTTGTACGTTATTTCCAGTTTAATGAATTTTCTTTATATGGTAAATGGATTTTATGGTAGGATAAGGAAAATCGAGGCTCCCGATGAAAACAGACATAATCCACATCCAATACATAACTGATGAAAGCATCTTGGCTATCGCGATAACCAGGTTTTATGAGAAAATGGAAGAAGAATTTCAAAATGTTCATTTTAAAAAAGGCTTGCCGCCCGGTATGGAGAAATAGTTATAGAGGGAAATGTTTTGCAAGGGCTATCATGTATCGCTGGAGGAATCGAGCAATAGAATTCAAATAAAGGGGAGAGGCTATGTTTACAGTAGGCAGTATCTTCATTCCGGTGACGGACGTTCAGAAATCAGCTAGTTGGTATATAAATAATTTAGGCTTAGAAAAGATTGATGGCTGGGAGGAGGGGGCTGGCTTCTACTTTCCGAATGGCTCCACGCAGCTGGCACTGATAAAAGTGGATGTCCCGCAGCCGACCGAGTTTGTCATACAGGGCAGGAAGAAAAACGTCTATTATAATTTCGTCGTGCAGGACATTGAGGCAGCTTATAAGCATTTGGCGGGAAATGGAGTGGTGACGACTGCCATCGAGGACTTCGGGGGCATGAGGGGCTTCGACTTCTTCGACCCGGACGGCAACCCGTTCAGCGTAGTGAACGAGGAAGAAGGCTCCCCATTCCATTCGAATCGTATAAAAGAGTTGCAGGCTGCAAGGGAGTAGGGCTATTTCTTCTTCAAATAGCTATACCAGGGCCTGCCGAGGAAGAATAGAGGCAAAAACATAAGGGCGAACAAAGCATTTGTGCCGGTGTAGCTTGTTGTAATGATAAAAAGCAGTGCAAGGAACGCCAACAAGCGGATGACAATAGTAATTTTCAATACACTCCCTCCTATCCACAGTAGAAGATGAATTTGTATAGAACAGCGACCTCTCTTTGTAGGAATGGTCGCTGATTTTGTTTGCTTCTTGAAAGATTGCTTGAATCCAAGCTTATGACCTATGGAATGCTATGCTTAAATGCTTGGTATCTCAAGGAGACGTAAGGCGTATTCCAAATCAATATCATGCTGTAAATGCGCTGGTGTCCACGGGATATGGACATGCGGTAAAATTCCTGCACCTGTCATGCCTTCCCCTTGATCGATTCTCGAAAGTCGGGAAGTAGGATACATCATCACAAAGCCGCTAGGCCATTTTTTCTTCGCCAAGTTTGCATAATCATTGACGCCCATTGTGGCACGCCCCATCACGGTCACTTTGGGAGATTTCTTGCATATTTCCACAAAGGAGTCGCCCGAGCTGCCGCAAAATGTATCGGATAACACAATTACTCGTTTAGGGGAAGCCTTACCTTTGATAAACGTGTCTGGTCCTATATCTGTAAAGTCGAATTCCACGAAGCCTTTGCCATTATTGTTCAATAGTTCTCTTTTGAAAATGTGGAGGGCTGCTCGTGTTTCTTCATCTTCAATTTGTTGAAGCATTTCCTCCAGGTCGGCTAGCCTTCTTTCAGTATTAGTTTCCGTACAGAGGAACAGCATCGAATCTTCACTTGAAGCATCCATTCCCTCGACAGGAGCGATATACGGAAGAAGAGGGAAAAAGCTCATGTCACTCCCGCCGTTATTGATCCGCACATCGATGATCCAGTTGTCTGCCTGCTCCAGCTGATGCTGATACTGTTGCATCATGGAGACGATTGCATCCGGATTTAGAAAATCGGTCATCGTCAGGCAGACAGTCGATTCGTCCAATGCCTGGACGCTGTACGTCGGAACATAGGAGGGACTAGGATATAACTTCAGCACAAAAGGCTTTTCGGTTGTATCACCTTCCAATTCGGCAAATTTATAGTAAGGAAAAATAGCATTCCAGTTTTCTCGTTCCGGATGACTTTCGTTAAGGAGCCTGGCGTGTTTAGTTTTCAGCTCTGGAATCGACAGTCCGCCAATGCTTGAAAAAACATCTCCAATCTTCAAGCGCTTTTCCTCGTCCACCTTTGTCACATAGAGCTTGTCTTCATACCTTCTAACTTGAAATCCCGCATAGGAAAGGCTATTTTGCTTTACTTCAGGGTGGAAAAAGAGAATGTGCCTATCATTATAATCCAATAAATAATCCTTCACAATGTCTACAAACATTTTATTTGTCAGCTCACCGTTCTCTTGAAGGCCCTTCAGTTGAGCAATAAAAAAGTCCGGTCGATCGCAGCCGTGCTTGTCAAAACAGCCGGCATAATCTTTGTGCATTATTTCAACGATTTCTTTAAATAACGTAATCAAATGTTACCCACCCATCCATTATATTTTGTATAATACTGGTATTAATACGAATGGAAGACTGAAAGGTTTCGGTAATTTTAAATTTTCTAATTAAATGAGGGAGAAGGTAATGGAATTAACAAGGCTACATGACAAGCTGAGGGCAAAAGTACAATGCTTCTTTATCGAGCAGTGGGGCAGTCCTGAAATGGTGATTTCGAGCGGTATATATGACTGTTCGGTACTTGATGGTTTTGCGGCGCTGGATGAAGAAGCTCGTATTGTCGGCCTGATTACATTTGACCGAAAAGAGCAGGAGCTTGAAATCATCTCCCTCGACAGCCTGTCAGAAGGGCGCGGCATCGGTAGCAGGCTGCTCGAGCAGGTGGAGCGGCAGGCGCGAATAGAGAAGAAGAACGCCATTTCGCTCATTACGACAAACGACAACCTCAATGCGCTGAAGTTTTATCAAAAGAGAGGCTACCGGCTAGCAAAGGTGCTCCCAGATGCGGTAGCTGAAGCAAGGAAAATCAAGCCTGCAATTCCGCACATCGGGGAGCACGGCATTCCTTTACAGGATGAGCTGCAGCTTGTGAAGAAGTTATATAGGGAGGGAGAATAGATGAAGGTGACCATCCGGCAAATGACAAATCAAGATATTGAAGCGGTACAAAGCATCGCGTTCGAGAGCTGGCATGCGACCTACGACGGGCTGATTCCGCCCGATGTGCAACAGCGTTTCCTTGAAAGGGCCTATAGCGAAGATAGGCTGGAAAAGCGGCTGACAAAGATGCCGTTTTATGTAGGGGAAGGTGATGAAGGGATTCTTGGTTTTGCTAACTTCTCTAATGTGAAGGAAGAGGGGGAAGTGGAGCTTGCCGCCATCTATCTGAAGCCTACCGGACAAGGGCAGGGGGTAGGAACAAAACTGCTGAAGCAGGGGATTTCCGAGCTTAACCCGAGCAAAGTTTTTGTTAATGTTGAGTCCAAAAATGAGGTTGGAAAACGTTTTTATCTGGCAAAGGGATTCCTTGTAGTGAACGAGTTCGAAGAGGATTTCGACGGCCATTTGCTGCAAACGACGAGAATGGTGCTTGCTATTCTTTGATGACGTACATATAAAGGGGCTGCCCGATGCTGGACAGCCCCCTTTTTATATCCTTCAACTTATTCAAACAAATGCTCGTAGGGTGAAACATCAATCTGCATTTGATCCAATTTTTTTCGTAGAAATTTATGGTCCCGCTTTGGCGTCGCCTGTATATACCCACGGATGATCAAATCCTGCGTAATCGTCGAGGCCCTCTCCTCGAGTGCCAGTTCCCCGATTTTCCCTGCAATCTTTTCCTTTGCCACCTGGCGAAACAGCTCCGGCACTGGTGATGTCAGCTCCGCAAGCATTGCCTTCGAATCATCACTCCACAAGTGAATCGTCTTGTCCAAATAGAATTCCTGCCAGTCCAGGTCGGATTTGCCGTCCGCTTTCGGTAATGCTTTCAGGAACTTCCGGAACATGAAGAAGCCGCCGATGCCCATCAAGGTGATCAGGATGACAACCCAAAACAAAATAAACCATAAAAACCAGCCCGTTAACATTACTGCTTTCACCTCTCTGCTATCTCTATTAACTATTATAAGGGGTTTTACCACTTTTTTCATCAGCAATGTCCCTTTTTCTATGACGAATTTTGACGAATTCGAAATGCATAGGGAGAGAAGGAGCGGTATTTTGACGAATATCGTTCCATGTACTCTACTGGATTGAAATTGAGCTCGAAGCAATTTGTATCATGGTTATAATTGTGAAGTTTAGTTTCACATATTTGCCTAAAAGACTTCACGTCTGGAAGTATTGTAATCTTCTATACAATTCGTTAAGATGATAACATGTTGGTAGAAGTGGAGAGAAGTAGATGAAAAAGAAATATGTACTAGTAGCCGTGCTACTTGTCGCCGCAGTAATCGTGAGCGCATGCAGCAATTATAAATTCAAGGCGACAACACATTATGAGGTAGAAGACTTTCAGGTAACGAACCACCGAGGGGAAGAGGTCGGGCTGGCGGACTTCAAGGGCAAGCCGTGGCTGGCCATGTTCATCTTCACCAACTGTACGACGGTCTGTACACCGATGACGTACAATATGACGGAAGTACAGCATGAATTGATTGAGCGGGGTGTGGAGGACTATAATATCGTGGCATTCTCTGTCGACCCTGCGACGGACAAGCCTGCCGTGCTGGCGGATTATCTGGAGCGCTACGATGTACCGGATGAGTCGAAGTGGAACCTCGTGACAGGCTATGACCAGAAATTCATCGAGCAATTCGCGTTGAATTCCTTTAAAACGTTGGTGAGGATGCCGACCGATCCAAAAGATAATCAAGTGCTACACCAAAGCCTATTCTTTTTAGTCGATGAAAATGGAGTTGCCGTGAAAAATTATACGGGCGCTTCGATGGATGGAGAGGAAATCTCCTACGATACAATCGCCATCGATATGGAAACACTTATTGAAGAAGGTTCACAGTAAGATAAGAGGGGGCTGTCACTTAGGTGGCAGCTTTTTTTTTACGGGCAGAAGGTCACAATTCGCGTAATAAAGGGCTGAATTCGCGCAATAGGCGACCCGATTCGCGCAACGAACCCCGAAATTCGCGCAATAGCCCCGTGGCGAGTCAATAAAAAACGGCCACCTTTTCACAGGTGGCCGTTCGCATTAGATAGAGGCTTTATCCAAAGCCTGCTTGAAGTCTTCCAGCAGATCAAATTCATTTTCCAGTCCGACCGAGAAGCGTAGCAGGCCGTCCGTGATGCCGCGTTTTTCGCGTTCCTGCGGCTCCATTGCGGCGTGGCTCATCTTCGCAGGATAGGACAGGATGGATTCCACGCCCCCGAGGCTGACCGCGAATACCGGAATCTGCATCGCCTCTACGAATTTCTTTGCCACCTCGTAGGACGGCAGGCTGAAGGAGAATACAGCACCGGCGGAAGTGGACTGTTTAGCATGGATGGCTGCCCCCGGATGGCTCGCCAAGCCTGGATAATAGACCTTCTCGACAAGCGGGTGATCGTCCAGAAACTCAGCCAAAACACCGGCGACACGGGCGGATTCATTGAAGCGCACCGCAGTCGTCTTCATGTTCTGGATCAGTGTATAGGAATCTTGTACGCCGAGGCATGAGCCAAAGGAGTTCTGGATGAAGTATACCTGCTCGCTTAACGCAGGGTCCTTCGTCACGACAAGGCCCGCCACGATGTCGGAATGCCCAGACAGAAACTTCGTTGCGCTGTGGATGACAACATCAACGCCCAGGTCGAGCGGACGCTGGTGAATCGGCGTCATAAAGGTATTGTCCAGGAATGTCAGTGCACCTGACTCCTTCGCGATTGCCACGACACCGGCGATATCCGTGATGCCGAGCGTCGGGTTGGACGGTGTCTCGATATAGAGGAGCTTCGTATTGGGCGTCACAGCGGCCCGGACCGCCTCCAAATCGGTGAAGTCCACGAATGTATGGGAAATGCCGAAGCGCGGCAGCACCTTCGTGACGAAGCGGTATGTACCGCCGTACACATCCTCCGTAATGACGATATGGTCGCCCTTTGATAACAGCATGAAGCAGGCGGATACGGCAGCCATGCCGGTAGCGAACGCGAAGCCCTGGTGTCCGCCCTCCAGCTCGGCGATTGCCTTCTCCAGTGCGGCGCGTGTTGGATTGCCGGAACGTGCGTAGTCAAATTCGCCGAACGCCTCCATCGACTCCTGATGGAATGTGGAGGACAGGTACATCGGAACGTTGACGGCCCCTTTTTTATCGGCATAGCCCTCGCGGATGGCACCATGGACCAGTGCAGTTTCAATACGGCTCATATGCTACACCCCCGCTCGAAGCGAGTCGAATACTTGCTTCAAATCTGCAATGATATCGTCCGCTTCCTCGACGCCTACTGAAAAACGAAGCAGGCGGTCGCATACGCCGCGTGCCACACGTTCTTCATACGGCATATCGGCATGCGTCTGCGTTGCAGGGTAGGTGATGAAGCTTTCGACACCACCTAGGCTTTCTGCAAAGGTAATGAGCTTCATGCCGCGCAGGAACGGGTCGACGAGGCTTGCATCCTTCACACGGAACGACAGCATCCCGCCTTTTCCTGTATACAATACGTCCGTCACCAGCTCTTCTGCCTCTAAATAGGCCGCCACTTTTTTTGCATTTGCATCGTGTGCCTTGAGACGAAGGTGGAGGGTCTTCAGCCCGCGGATAATCAGCCAGGCATCCATCGGAGATAGGACGGCTCCTGCACCGTTGTGGATATAGGCAAGTTTTTCGCAAAGTTCTGAACCTTTTGCGACCACCAGCCCGGCAAGGACGTCATTATGTCCGCCGATGTACTTTGTCGCACTATGCACGACGATATCGGCACCAAGCTCGATTGGGCGCTGGAAGTACGGTGTATAGAATGTATTGTCGACAATCAAAAGAAGATTGTGCTTTTTCGCAAGATCATTGTAGGCAATCAAATCGATTTCCTGCATGAGCGGGTTTGTCGGCGTTTCGATGAACAGTGCCTTTGTATTTTCATTGATTAATGCTTCGACCTCTTCAACGGAAGTGAATGGCGAGTAGACAGGCTTGATGTTGTATGTATCGCCATATACCTTGAACAGGCGGTATGTACCGCCGTACAGATCCTCCGGTACAATCAGTTCATCACCAGGGGAGAACAGGGATAATACGAGCTGGACGGCAGCCATGCCCGAACTGCATGCAAAGCCTGCATCACCGCCTTCTAATGCAGCAATCCCTTCTTCAAGTATCGTTCTAGTCGGATTTTTCGTACGTGTATAGTCATAGCCTGTCGATTCACCGATTCCAGCATGTTTATAGGCAGTGGAAAAGTAGACGGGCGGATTTACCGCACCTGTTTTTGCATCGCTCATATTCCCCAGCTGTACAAGTTTTGTCTCCAATTTGCGTTCAGTCATACAATCACTCTTTCTACTAATATAAATTAACGAAACATTTTTAATGAATCGATTATTAAATCAATTTACCATGTTAAAGTGCCAGGTACAACCTATGAAACAAAAAAAGCCCATCTTTCCAGATGGACTTGTAAAATGATTGCAAAAAAACGCTAGTGTTTTTCCTCCTTCAGCAAATCACGGATTTCCTTCAGCAGCTCTTCCTTTGGGTCGAGGACAGGCGCCGGCTCCTCCACGACCTCCTTCTTTTTGCGTAGGATATATGTATTGACCACCTTCATCGCCATAAAAATCGAGAAGGCGATGATTAAAAAGTCGAGAATGGACTGGATGAACGCACCGAACTTCACAGTTGCCTCCCCATATGTCCAGACAAAATCATCCTTGAAATTGATGCCGCCTGTCAGTACACCGATGATGGGGGTGATGATATTTTCGACAAGTGACGTGACGATGGAATTGAACGCTGCCCCGATGACAACGGCGATGGCGAGGTCGAGAATATTACCCCGCATGATAAATTCCTTGAATTCTTTCAACATTTTGACGATAGCTCCTTTACATTATATATTGTAGTATGAGAGAACAACATTCTAATCGTTTTTTAGGATGAATTCAACATGAGCTGCTCTAGTAAAGAAGAATCAGGTCATATTAACATTTTTGAAAGTTCGGTGGTAACATGGCGAAAAAAAAGAAAAAGAAAAAAGTATGGATTTCTCCCAAAATGAAGCTGTTTTTAATAGTATTAATGATTCCTGCGACGGTGGCGATCTACGTGCTGGTGTTCTTTGCCTGGCAGGAGCTGCGCACGCTGCCGTTTATACAGCAGCTTACCCACCAATCGGAAATGGAGAAAATCCAGGCGAACTTCGATCTGGAAATCCCTGAGGAGTACATCCCGATTTATATGGAGGCGGGGGAGGAATATAATGTTCCGTGGACGCTCATTGCGGCGCACCACCGTATCGAGACGCGCTTTTCGACGATGCGGAAGCTCGTATCGCCGGTCGGGGCAGAAGGGCATCTGCAGTTCATGCCGTGTACATTCGTCGGCTGGGAGCACCCGACATGCTCGGAGCTTGGACAAGGGGAGATTTCCGAGGATGAGAAGACCAACCCTGCGGTCATCGCCAAATATGGAGGCTACGGAGTGGATGCGAATGGGGACGGCAAGGCCGATCCGTTTGATATAGAGGACGCCATCTTTTCGGCGGCCAATTTCTTATCGATTGCCGGTGCATCGGACGGGGAGCTGGAAAAGGCCGTCTTCCAATACAATCACAGTGAGGAATATGTGGAGGATGTGCTGCATTACTATCATCTTTATAACACCTACAGGGAGAGAATGGAGACGGTCCTCGTCTTGAACGATTTGTAATTGCCAAGGCATCGGAGGCTGATGGAACAGGAGCCTCTTATATTTCTGCTTAATAATATCTCGCCCGGGGACCCATGTTCATGCAGAAATTCACCATAAGAAAGAAGGCATCCCCAAATGACTTGGGGGATGCCTTCTTTTTTGCTATCACTGTTTTAATTATAGTTGTATCAAGTAGCTTTACTCATCGAGTAGCTTTGTTCATCGAACGCATGATGAAGCTTACGATGAAAATCAGCACGATTGCACCAATCAATGCAGGGAATACATAGAAGTCGGATACTCTCCATCCCCAATTTCCTAAAACCATACTGCCAATCCAAGAACCGACGATACCGGCGATAATGTTGCCGATGACACCACCTGGTACGTCCTTCCCAAGAATAACACCTGCCAACCATCCTAAAATACCACCGATAATCAAGAACCAAATAAAGCTAATCATAATTGCGTCAACTCCTTTAAAATTAGTTTGTGAAATATGATAGCGTCTACTTAGTTATTACCTGTGGTACATAAAGTTAAACCTCTTGCTTTGAAAAGCAATATGTCGAAAGATTCAAATTACTTGCGCGCCAAGGCTTCCAGCAAAATGTCCGAGCGCCCAATCATGGCCAACCGCATTGAAGCTTGCCACTCCGTCCTTATAGATTGAAAGTCTATAGCCGAGGTTGTATGCATCCACGGCTGTGTGCAGCACGCATATGTCAGTACAGACGCCGACAAGGGCGATGTCGCGTATGCCTCGCTCCTGTAGCAACAGGTGCAGATTCGTGCCGGCGAATGAAGAATATCTCGTTTTATCTATAGAGATGCATACTTCCTTGTACTTTTCATAGGCATCCTTGACGGAACCGTATAAGTTACGTCCCGGCGTTCCGTCGATGTTGTGGGGCGGGAACAGTTTCGTCTCCGGATGGTAAGGGTCGCCTTCAATATGAATGTCGTTCGTGAAGACGACAAGTTCGCCTGCTGCCACGTAATCCTCAATCAGTGAAGTAATCTTCTGTTCGATTGCCTGGCCGGGCTCGCCGCAAGTCAACTTCCCGTCATCCGCGACAAAATCGTATGTGTAATCAATGACAATCAACGCTTTCTCCATTTCGCTCGCCTCCAATCAATATGCCTCTATTATGCCATTTGTAGAGAACGAAATAAATAATTAAAAAATTCATAATATTTTGTAAAATGGGCGCAAATGATTTATAATAAACTCAAACAAGAGTGAGAGGTGATGGATATGGATACAGCGTTGATGAAAAAGCTCGATAAACAGGGATTACTTTTTGTGGCACTGCATACATTCATCTTATTGAACCTCGCAGCAGAATTTTTACTGGCATCCTAGCAGAAATGCTAGGATTTTTCTTTGCCTAAGGGGGATGGACGGCTATGGTGTCCATTCTTCCTCCTCGGCAGAGTCTTTCCCGTGTTTAACATGGAGGTACGGTATTGCAAAGGGGAGTGACGTATGGATAGGTTCCACAAAGCATTCAAATCGCTGGAAAGGCCATTTGCGTGGGTGGATATGGATGCGCTCGATGCCAATATTGATTTTGTGGCCGGCAGGACGGATAAGGCCATCCGCATCGCCACCAAGTCGATTCGTTCCACGAAGCTGCTGCGCTATATTGCCGAACGCCTGCCAAAGACGGCGGGCTTCATGACTTTTACGGCAGCGGAGACGGTCTTTTTGCTGGAGCAGGGCTTCGACCATCTGCTGCTCGGCTATCCCGTCATGGAGGAGCGGGCGGTGAAGAAACTGCTGTTCCAAATCAGGGCAGGAAAGGATGTCACCTTTATGGTCGACCATATCGAACAGGTGGAGTTTTTGGAGCGGATGGCGGAAGGGCTCGATGTAGCGGTGCCAATCTGCATTGACATCAACGTATCCGACAACTATGGCGTGCTTTATTTTGGAACGAAGAGGTCGCCGCTGGACAGTTATGAAAAGGTGGCGCATTTTTTATATGCCCTCTCAGGTAAACGGGTGGAGGTGCACGGCATTATGGCATATGAGGCACAAATCGCTGGGGTGCCGGATCTGCCCGACGGATCGACCATCTCGAAAATAAAAAGCAAGTTAATCAGTCAATTGAAAAAGCGTTCCATCCAATCGGTCGGGCATGCACATGATGATACATTAACCATTATCCGACACTTAAATAAACCACATTTTATTAATGGCGGCGGTTCAGGGAGCATTGACTCAACGAATCGCCTGGATGTCACAGAGATTACGGTTGGTTCCGCTTTTCTGGCCCCGGCTCTATTCGACCGCTACCATTCCCTGACACTCGAGAAGGCGAGCGGTTTTGCGCTGTCGGTCGTCCGGCAGTTCGATGAGGAGATATTCGTGTGCCAGGGAGGCGGCTATATCGCTTCAGGAGCTCCAGGTATGGACCGGCTTCCCGCCTTTTACGAGGAAGGGCGCTTCCGCTTTTTATCGTTGGAGGGGGCTGGAGAGGTCCAAACACCGATTGCCGACAGCAGAAAGGCGTTGCAAATAGGGGATACCGTCTATTTCAGGCATGCCAAGGCGGGGGAATTGTGTGAACGCTTCCCCGCACTCCACGCTATCCGGGGCGATGATCACATCGGCACATATTCAACCTATCGGGGTGATGGACAATGTTTTCTGTAGAGCAATTTTCGCAAGGAAAGCCATGGACGAACTGGTCGGAGCAGTTCATCAGCTATCCTGCATATTATGCGCCGAAGTCGATTGATGAGCTGGCTGACATTATAAAAGACCATGCAGGCAGTGGAAGAACGATCCGGACGACTGGGGCTGCCCATTCCTTCAGTCCTGTTGCCATGCCGGAACATTCTGCACTTACGCTTCATCACTTGCGGGGGCTACAGTCGGTAGATACAGAAAGGATGGAGGCGACGTTTTATGCTGGCACCTATCTCTATGAAGTGGGCCCACTGCTGGAGCAGTTCGGACTTGCCGTCATGAATATGGGGGATATTGATGCCCAGACGCTGGCCGGCGTCATTTCGACCGGCACGCATGGAACCGGTGTGACGCTCGGCTCCTTTTCCTCGATGGTCGTGACATGGACGCTCGTCGACGGCAGAGGCGAGCTCATCACGCATGAACGGGCCGACGACGACCTGTCGAACGCACTCCACCTGTCGCTTGGTCTGCTAGGGGTGCTGGTGTCCGTCACCATCCGCGTCATGCCGCTGTATAGCCTGCAATATGAATCGTCGCGTGAAAAGCTCGGGGATTCCCTGCAATGCTTTAGTAAGGATATACGAAGTAATCGACATGTTGAATGGTATTATTTCCCCGGCGCGGAGCTGATACAGGTAAAGCGGATGAACATCGTGCCTCTTTGCTTTGCATCAGAAAAGGAACGGGAGAGGGAGCGACGGAAGCTCGATCTGCTGGAGAACCGTCTGTTTGAGGGGGCATCACGGCTTTGCAGGTGGCGCCCTGATTGGAGCGGTGCCGTCAGCCGGCTATCTTCCTACATGATTTCAGAAGGGACGAAGACGGACGTCTGCTATAAAGTATATCCAAGCCCGCGTCGGGTGAAGTTCACCGAGGCGGAATTCGCCATTCCACTAGAGCAGTTTGAAGCCTGTATGGAAGAAATTCATTTTGTAATGAAACAGGGGAAGTTTCAGGTCCATTTCCCGATTGAATGCCGGACGACGATGGGCGAAAGCGGATTTTTGAGCCCGACGCTGGGAAGGGAGAGCGCCTTTTTGGCCTTCCATATGTATAAGGGAATGGATGAGACGGCCTATTTTCGCTGGGTGTTCGACTTAATGGACAGATACGGTGGACGGGCGCACTGGGGAAAGATCAACCGCTACGATAAAATGGACATGGCGATGTATTATCCGGAGGTCGAAAAATTCAACGAATTGAGACGGCAATTCGATTCTCAGCAGGTTTTCATGACCAGTTACTTCAAGCGCATATTCGGCAGTTGATGAGCGATGTAATGAAACAAACTGTGAAAAGTTGAATTTTCAAAAATATGTCTAAAAAATAAAATATATAATCAAACGAGCGAAAACGGAACAATATCAATAAAGAAAACGTTTTCTATAAAACGGAATGTTTAGAATTGTGTAAAAAATTGAAAAATTAGTATTGACGCACCTCACGATTTCGTACTATGATAGCAACAATTTAACACGTCCGTTACTTCAAACGGACGTCAATATGTAAATAAAGGTGGCTGAGTATTTCAACCGACCGATAGTTATAGATGTGAGGGGCGTTCTAAATGAGAAGTGATATGATTAAGCTAGGGGTAGACCGAGCTCCTCACCGTAGTCTTTTATATGCTACGGGGAAAGTGAAGGCGAAGGATTTAGAGAAGCCTTTCATCGGTGTGTGCAACTCGTATATCGACATTATTCCGGGGCATGTGCACCTGCGCCAGTTCGCAGATGTCGTAAAGGAAGCGATCATCGAGGCAGGAGGCATTCCATTTGAGTTCAACACAATTGGTGTGGACGATGGAATTGCGATGGGACATATCGGGATGCGCTATTCACTGCCATCTCGCGAAATCATTGCCGATGCTGCCGAGACGGTCATCAATGCGCACTGGTTTGATGGTGTGTTCTACATCCCGAACTGTGACAAGATCACTCCGGGAATGCTGATGGCGGCTGTCCGCACAAATGTACCATCCGTCTTCGTATCTGGAGGACCGATGGAGGCGGGTACTTCATCATCAGGGAAGCAGTTATCGCTGACAAGTGTATTTGAAGGCGTCGGTGCCCTGAAATCCGGCAAGATGACAGCAGAAGAGTTGCACGATATCGAGCACAACGCATGTCCGACATGCGGGTCCTGCTCAGGAATGTTCACGGCAAACTCCATGAACTGCCTGATGGAAATGTTGGGGGTGGCACTGCCCGGCAATGGTACCATCGTCGCGACAAGCAATGAACGCCACCGCTTGATCAAGGAAGCGGCCAAGCATTTAGTCCGTATGATCAAGGAGGACATCAAACCTCGCGACATCATTACAAAAGAAGCGATTGACGATGCATTTGCACTCGATATGGCAATGGGTGGGTCGACGAATACAGTCCTGCATACATTGGCGATTGCAAATGAGGCAGAAATCGAATATAACATCGAAGACATTAATAAAGTAGCTGAAAGAGTACCGTATTTGGCAAAAATCATGCCAGCATCCGACCTTTCCATGGATGACATTGAAAAGGCGGGCGGCGTTTCAGCCATCATTAATGAATTGACGAAGATTCCTGGGGCCATCCATCCGGAACGCCAGACGATTGCGGGTGTATCAATGGGTGAGCTCGTAAAGGATTACCATATTACAAATAACCAGGTCATCCGTACAAAAGATAATCCGTATTCCCCGGTCGGCGGTCTGTCCGTTTTATTCGGCAATATCGCACCGGAAGGATCGGTCATCAAGGTTGGAGCTGTCGATCCATCCATCAAGGTGTTTACAGGTGAAGCCATTGTCTTTGATTCCCAGGAAGAGGCACAGGAAGCGATTGATGCCGGGGAAGTCCGTGAAGGGCATGTCGTCGTCATCCGCTACGAAGGTCCAAAAGGTGGGCCGGGAATGCCTGAAATGCTGGCGCCGACTTCGGCAATCCAGGGACGCGGTCTAGGAACGAAAGTCGCATTGATTACAGACGGACGCTTTTCCGGTGCGTCACGTGGCATTTCCATCGGTCATATCTCACCTGAAGCGGCAGAGGGTGGTCCAATCGCCCTTGTTGAAAATGGTGACCAAATAGTAATCGATTTACCGAATCGTACGATCAATCTAGAAGTTTCTGAGGAAGTTTTAGCTGAAAGACGTACGAAATTAACTCCATTTGAGCCAAAAATCAAACGCGGCTGGCTGGCACGTTACTCAAAGCTAGTGACAAATGCCTCCCAGGGCGGTATTATGAAAATATAATATTCTGAAAACGTTGATGAGGTTAAAGGATTTAGAGACTTGCATCTACCAGAGAGCCGGTACTGCTGGAAGCCGGCGATGCAACTGAATCCGACATCCCCTCGGAGTGGGCTATTAAACGCATGATGCCATTAGATAGCCCCGGGCACAAAAACAGTGCCCGTTACCAATGAATAGTAAAACGATCTTAATTTTGCGCCGAAATATCAGAAGATTTGAAAGTTTCGGTAAAGGCGGATCGTCTACACTATTCATGAGGCAGCCATTTGCGCTGTGAATAAGGGTGGTACCATGAAAAGTCTTTTTCATCCCTACGTAAGAGGTGTTCTTTTGCGTGTGGAGAAAAAGGCTTTTTCTTTTTATTAAAATTACTTTACCGACCATGGTGTTCCAGGTTTCCATAACCAGTTTGAGTAAGGAGGAATAAAACAAAATGTCGAATGTTTCAGCAAAACAATTGCAAGAGAAGGTATTGCCACAACAAGTAGAAATAAAAAAGCCTAAGGATGGTGCAGATATTCTAATCCAGTCACTGCATGACCAAGGCGTTGATATCATTTTCGGCTATCCTGGCGGGGCTGTCCTGCAAATCTATGATGCGATGTACCGCAACCCAATCCGTCATATCCTTACTCGCCATGAGCAGGGGGCCATCCATGCTGCTGAAGGGTATGCACGGGTGACGAATAAACCAGGCGTCGTCATCGCGACGAGCGGTCCGGGTGCAACGAATCTAGTGACGGGCATTGCGGATGCGATGATTGATTCCATCCCGCTGGTCATCTTCACAGGGCAGGTTGCTACATCGGTCATCGGTACAGATGCTTTCCAGGAAGCGGATATCATGGGCATAACGACACCTATTACAAAGCACAACTATCAGGTGCAGGATGTACGCGATATACCGCGCATCGTGCAGGAGGCCTTCCATATCGCCAATACAGGGCGTAAGGGACCGGTCGTCATCGACTTCCCGAAGAATGTATCCCAGATGCTGTTCACGGAAGGCGATATGCCGGAAACGCCGGCGGAAATCTATCTGCCGGGCTACCAGCCGAATACAAAGCCGAACTATATGCAGATCCAAAAGGCCATCCAAGCACTTGGCCAGGCGAAAAAACCGCTTGTACTGGTTGGAGCGGGTGTCTTATTCGCCGAAGCGCAAGAAGAATTGACTGAATTTGTTGAAAAGTACAAATTGCCGGTCGTTAATACATTACTTGGTCTTGGTAGTATCCATGGCGAACATGAGCTGTTCTATGGAATGGCCGGCATGCACGGTACGGTGACGGCGAATGATGCCATCACGAAATGCGACCTGCTGCTCAACATCGGTGCCCGTTTCGACGATCGCCTGACAGGCAATCTGAAAACATTCGCACCGAATGCAACGGTCATCCACATCGATATCGACCCTGCGGAAATCGGTAAGAACGTGCCGACGGACATCCCGATTGTCGCAGATGCAAAGGAAGCATTGAAGGCGCTGTTGAAGAAGGACTTTGATGGGCCGGATACAACTTCCTGGATTGACTATCTGAACGCGCAGGATGCAGAGTTCCCGCTATGGTATGACGAGGATCCGAAAGAAATCATGCCGCAGCAGGCGCTAGAGGCAATCCACCGCATTACAAACGGGGAGGCGATTGTGACGACGGATGTCGGCCAGCACCAAATGTTCGCCGCACAGTACTATCGCCTGAATAACTCCCATAGCTGGGTTACATCTGGCGGGCTAGGAACGATGGGCTTCGGTTTCCCAGCGGCAATCGGAGCGCAATTTGCGAAGCCAGATAAAAAAGTCATTTCGATTTGCGGCGATGCCGGCTTCCAGATGACGGCGCAGGAGCTTTCATTATTGAAGGAGTTCAATCTTCCTGTGAAGATTGTCGTCCTGAACAACAGCTGTCTCGGCATGGTCCGCCAATGGCAGGAGACATTCTATGAAGAGCGATATTCCTCCTCCTTGATGCCGATCCAGCCCGATTTTGTCAAATTGGCGGACGCATACGGCATTAAAGGATACCTAATTGAAAAACTTGAAGACATGGAAGCAACTTTAACGGAAGCTATCCTTTCTGACGAGCCGGTGTTGATCGACCTTCGTATCAAACAATTATCAAGTGTTTACCCGATGGTGGCACCAGGCAAAGGATTACATGAAATGATCGGGGTGAAAAAGCTGTGAAACGAGTAATTACAGTTATCGTGATTAATCAAAGCGGTGTGCTCAACCGCGTAACAGGCTTGCTGATGAAACGTCAATTCAATATTGAATCGATTACTGTAGGGCATACAGAGCAGCCGAACTTCTCGAAAATGACATTCGTCGTGAACGTCGAGGACGAGAGCAAAATCGAACAGCTGATCAAGCAGCTATCAAAGCAAATCGACGTGCTGAAGGTGAACGACATTACAGATAAAGCGATCGTCCTTCGCGAGCTGGCGCTTGTAAAGGTCATTTCACCGCCGAATACCCGACTGGAAATGAATGCGATTGTAGAGCCGTTCAGAGCACAAATCATCGATACGGCAAAAAACGTCGTCACATACCAGGTGGTCGGGCATCCAGACAAAATCGATGCCTTCATCGAGCTCATCCGTCCTTACGGTATTAAAGAGCTGACACGTACGGGCGCTACTGCCTCCGTTCGAGAAACACAAAAATCGGAACAACCGCAGCTGTCTATTCTAAAATGACGAAATAGTCTGCTATTTTATAAAACTATGCTGAATCGTCCGGCTAGCCTTGTGCAACCGGCGACCAGCCTGACATCGATGGAACGGGAAGGAACCATTCCTTCCGTTTTGAAAATATAAAAATATAAAGAAACCCTAGGAGGCTATTCAAAATGGCAACAATGTATTATGAAAACCAAATCAACGATCAAGTATTAAAAGGTAAAAAAATCGCAATTATCGGCTACGGTTCACAAGGTCACGCACACGCACTAAACCTAAAGGAATCAGGCTTCGACGTAGTAGTAGGTGTTCGTCCAGGTAAATCATTCGACCAGGCACGTGAAGACGGTGTAGCAGTCATGTCAGTAGCAGAAGCGGCTGCAGCTGCAGACGTAATCCAAATCCTTCTTCCAGACGAGCGTCAAAAAGCGGTATACGAAGCGGAAATCCTACCACACCTTTCTGAAGGAAAAGCATTGATGTTCGCGCACGGCTTCAACGTTCACTTCGGCCAAATCACACCACCAGAAAACGTGGACGTATTCCTAGTAGCTCCAAAAGGTCCTGGCCACCTAGTGCGCCGCCAATTCCAGCAAGGTGCAGGCGTTCCTGGACTATTCGCCATCCACCAAGATGCAACAGGCCAAGCGCGTGATCTAGCACTTGCTTACGGAAAAGGAATCGGTTCAGCACGCGGCGGTTTACTGGAAACAACATTTGCTGAAGAAACAGTTACTGACCTGTTCGGTGAGCAAGCAGTACTTTGCGGCGGCGCAACGGCTTTAGTAAAAGCTGGTTTTGAAACATTAGTGGAAGCTGGCTACCAACCAGAGCTTGCATACTTCGAAACATTGCACGAATTGAAATTAATCGTTGATTTAATGTTCGAAGGCGGTATGGAAACAATGCGCTATTCCGTATCCGATACAGCAGAGTGGGGCGACTATGTATCAGGTCCACGTATCATCGACGATTCTGTAAAAGCACGCATGAAGGATGTATTGACGGATATCCAAGACGGTACATTCGCTAACGACTGGATCAAAGAAAACGAAACTGGCCGTCCACGCTATACAAAATACAAAGAAGATGGTGCCAACCACCAAATCGAAGAAGTTGGTAAAAAACTTCGTTCAATGATGCCATTCATCAATGAAGGAAAAGAGAAGGTAGTGGTGAAATAGTGCGGAAAATCGATATTTTTGATACGACGCTACGCGATGGTGAGCAGTCAGCAGGTATTAACTTAAATACAGCCGAAAAAATCGAAATCGCAAAACAGCTGGAACGCCTTGGCGTCACAATCATTGAAGCAGGGTTTCCTGCTTCAAGCCCAGGCGATTTCGAAGCAGTCCACCAGATTGCCAAAACGGTGAAGAACTCGATTGTAACAGGTCTTGCAAGGGCAGTGAAAAGTGATATCGATGCCGTATGGGAAGCTGTAAAGGTCGCTGAGCAGCCGCATGTCCATACATTCATCGCCACTAGCCCGATCCACATGGAATATAAGCTGAAAAGGACGCCTGACCAGGTAGTCGAGCAGGCGGTGGAAGCAGTCAAATACGCAAAGCAGAAATTTTCACTGGTGGAGTTCTCTTGTGAGGACGGCTTCCGTTCAGACCGTGCATTCCTTGTCCGCATCATCAATGAAGCGATCAAGGCAGGTGCCACGACAATCAACGTACCTGATACAGTCGGCTATGCTTCCCCGGAAGAATACGGTGCGCTGTTCCGCTTCCTGCGGGAAAATTGTAAAGGTGCTGATAACGTTAAATTCTCCGCACACTGTCATGATGATCTTGGCATGGCGGTGGCCAACTCCATCGCGGCTGTTCAAAACGGTGCAGACCAGGTGGAATGTACAATCAATGGTATCGGGGAACGTGCAGGAAATGCCGCCCTTGAAGAAATCGGTGTAGCATTCCATATCCGTAAAGACATCTACCAGGTGGAGACGGGTCTGAATCTGAAGGAAATCAAGCGTTCTTCCCAATTGGTAAGCCGTCTGACGGGTGTTGTAATCCAGCCGAACAAGGCGGTCGTCGGGAAAAATGCATTCGCACACGAATCGGGCATTCATCAGGATGGCGTGCTGAAAAATCCTGAAACGTACGAAATCATTTCACCTGCATTAGTAGGTGAAGGTGAAGTGCCTTTAGTATTAGGGAAACACTCCGGCCGTGCTGCATTCCGCGACCGTGCGGTGAAGATGGGCTACGACCTGACGGAAGAAAAGCTGAACAAGGCATTCCAGGAGTTCAAAAAGCTTGCAGACCGCAAGAAGGAAGTGACCGAGGAGGACCTGGTGACGCTTCTGACGGAACAGCAAGTATCCTACGAAGATGTGGCATTGTTCGAACTCAAGAGCGTACAGGTGCAGTACGGCACGGAAAACATTCCGACGGCGACTGTATCCGTCATTACTCCGGAGGGTGACCTGAAGATGCTGGCATCGACAGGCTCCGGCTCTGTAGAGGCAATCTTCAATACGCTCGAGCAACTGGTGAACGGTACGGTCAACATCCTTGATTACCGCGTGACATCTGTCGGCAAAGGCCGCGATGCACTTGGCGAAGCAGTCATCAATTTGAGCTACAACGGCTATCAGGTGACAGGACGCGATGCGGCACAGGATGTCCTGGAAGCATCGGCGAAGGCTTACTTGAATGCTGTCAACCGTCAATTAATTCAACAAAGTGTTCGTGCTCGTCAGCCGATCATCAATTAACTAGCGGGCGCCATCAAACGTGTTGTTTGATGGCGTTTCTATAAACGACTTTACGTATGGATAGGAAAGAGGCAGGATTCCGGTGCTCTTTTAACAACGCGAATATGCGAGAAGGAAAGGTGTTTTATATGGAAAAGAAAATTACAGTTCTGCCTGGAGACGGCATTGGACCTGAAGTGGTGGCTTCAGCGGTGAAAGTACTGCAAGTGATCGGAAAACGTTACAATCATACATTCCATCTTGGCTACGCAGCAATCGGCGGTGCGGCGATCGACCAATTTAATAATCCATTACCGGATGAAACAATCGCCATGTGTGAGCAAAGTGATGCTGTACTCCTGGGTGCGGTAGGTGGTCCGAAATGGGATAACAATCCACCGGAGTTGCGTCCAGAAAAAGGTTTATTAAAGATTCGCAAGCATTTTGACTTATTTGCAAACCTCCGTCCTGTAAAAGCGTTTCCTAGCCTGCTCGCATCTTCTCCGTTGAAGCGTGAAGTCGCAGAGAACGTCGATCTGATGATTGTACGTGAATTGACAGGGGGCATCTACTTCGGGGAGCCGCGCAAGAAGACGTATGAAGGTGCAGTTGATACGTGCGTCTATTCCCGTGCAGAAGTCGAGCGCATCGTCGACAATGCTTTTGAACTGGCACGTCTGCGCAGAGGCAAGCTATGCTCGGTGGATAAGGCGAACGTATTGGATACATCCCGCTTATGGCGTGAAGTGGTAGAGGAGAAAAAAGCGCAATATCCGGATGTAGAGGTCGAGCATAATCTGGTGGATTCCGTGGCGATGAAGCTGATTACAAATCCAGGCCATTACGATGTCGTCGTAACGGAGAATATGTTCGGGGACATCCTGAGCGATGAAGCTTCCGTCATTACCGGGTCACTTGGCGTATTGCCATCCGCTTCAATCCGCGGCGACCAGTTCGGCCTGTACGAGCCGGTGCATGGTTCGGCTCCGGAAATCGCAGGGGAAGGCGTGGCAAACCCGGCGGCTACGATTCTATCAGTTGCAATGATGCTTCAATACTCTTTCGGCTTGAAAGAGGAAGCGGCGGAAATCGAACGTGCGGTAAACGCAGTCTTCGAGGACGGCTACTACACGGCAGACCTGGCCCGTGCACACGATCGTGTACTTTCGACGGATGAATGGACAGATAAGGTTTTGAACGAAATTGATGCAAGCTTCGTTTCTGACAGCATTATGATTTCATATAATTAAGGATTGGTGAAGAAAATGGGGAAAAACATAATCGAGAAAATTTGGGAGCAGCATGTCGTTTATCGTGAGGAAGGCAAGCCGGATTTATTATATATCGATCTTCATTTAATTCATGAAGTCACAAGTCCACAGGCGTTCGAGGGGCTTCGCCTGGCTGGACGACAAGTACGTCGTACGGACCTATGCTTTGCAACGATGGACCATAACGTACCGACGAAAAATCTTCCGACAATCAATGACCCGATTGCGAAGAAACAGATTACGACACTTGCAGATAACGCAAAGGAATTTGGCATCCAACTCGCTGATATCGGACATCCGGACCAAGGAATCGTCCACGTCATCGGACCGGAATTAGGCTTGACGCAGCCGGGCAAGACAATCGTTTGCGGTGACTCCCATACATCCACACATGGTGCATTCGGGGCGCTTGCATTCGGCATCGGTACTTCGGAAGTGGAGCATGTCATGAGCACGCAGACGCTTTGGCAAACAAAGCCGCCCACAATGGAAATCCGCGTGAACGGTCAATTGGGCGTCGGCGTGGCAGCGAAGGACATCATCCTTGCCATCATCGCGAAGTGGGGAATCGGTGTCGGGACTGGACATATCGTCGAGTATACTGGGGAAGCGATCCGCGCCCTTTCAATGGAAGAACGTATGACAATCTGTAATATGTCGGTGGAAGCAGGAGCGAAGGCAGGGTTGATTTCACCAGACGAGAAAACAGTCGAATTCCTACGAGGACGCCGCTTTGCACCGCAGAAGCAATTCGACGAGGCTGCCGAGTACTGGCTGAGCCTTGCATCGGATGATGACTGTTCATATGACGTCGTATTGGAAATCGATGCAGATGAAATCGAACCAATCGTCACATGGGGAACAAACCCTGCAATGGGCGTTGGTGTATCAAAGATGGTACCGACAAAAGCGGACTACAGCAATGAAGCGGACCGGGCTGCTTTGGAAAAAGCACTGAAATATATGGATTTACAAGAGGGCCAAAAAATCACGGATATCGAAATCCAGCATGTATTCATCGGTTCTTGTACGAACTCCCGTATTTCGGATCTTCGCACAGCTGCAGAAATCGTCCGCGGCCAAAAGCTGGCACCGGGCGTCAAAGGAATCGTCGTGCCTGGTTCATGGTCCACGAAAAAGGCAGCAGAAGAGGAAGGCTTACATCAAATCTTCCTGGATGCAGGCTTTGAATGGCGCGAGTCAGGATGCTCCGCATGTCTAGGCATGAATGAGGATGTCATCCCATCAGGCGAACGCTGTGCATCCACATCCAACCGTAACTTTGAAGGGCGTCAAGGAGCAGGAGCACGTACGCACCTTGTATCACCGGCAATGGCAGCAGCTGCCGCAATCCACGGCCGTTTCGTAGACGTGCGTGAATTCGCGAAGCAACAAGCGTAAGGGAGAGAAATTCATGGAACCAATTAATATTGTAAAGAGCGTCTATGCACCACTTGACCGCAAAAATGTGGATACCGACCAAATCATTTCGAAAGAGTTTTTAAAGCGCATTGAGCGTACAGGCTTCGGACAATTTGTCTTCCATCACTGGCGCTTTGATGAAAACGGCAATCCAATCGAGGATTTCGTATTGAACAAGCCGGAATACGCGGGTGCGGAAATCCTTGTTGCACAGGACAACTTCGGCTGCGGCTCATCCCGTGAGCACGCACCATGGGCCATCCTAGACTACGGCTTCCGCGTTGTCATTGCACCATCATTTGCGGACATTTTCCATAACAACTGCTTCAAAAACGGCATCCTGCCAATCCGTCTGACGGAGGCGGAATGTGACGAGCTGTTGGTAAAAGGCATCGAGCAGGCGCAGGAAATCGAAGTGAACC
>JAZUQF010000457.1:0-5492 GCA_045605545.1 Lysinibacillus sp. | reverse complement strand
AATTGCCCGGAGTTTACAAGTCTTTGTCCGATTACATCGCAGCCGGATTTTGCGACGATGTATATCTCGTATATCCCGGATAAAAAGATTGTGGAGAGCAAGTCATTGAAGCTGTACCTCTTCAGTTTCCGCAACCATGGGGACTTCCATGAAGACTGCGTCAACATCATCATGGATGACCTCATCAAGCTTTTGGACCCACGCTACATCGAGGTGTGGGGCAAATTCACGCCGCGCGGGGGGATTTCAATCGACCCGTGGTGCAACTATGGAAGACCCGGCACGAAATATGAGGAGATGGCGCACTACCGCCTGATGAACCACGACCTTAATCCGGAAAAAATCGACAATCGATAACTGAATAAGCTTCGGCTGAAGCAAGAGGTTTTTAGCACCCCTCTTTAAAAAAACTAAGAAGAGGCGGCATTTTCTTAGAATGCCGTCTTTTCGTATATAAAGGAGTTTTGGAAATGAATAAGGAAAAAGCGCTCGTCGTGTTCAGCGGCGGGCAGGACAGTACGACTTGCCTATTCTGGGCGAAGGAGCGGTTCGGTGGAGTGGAGGCAGTGACATTCGACTATGGGCAGAGGCACCGGCTTGAGATTGAATGTGCAACTGCGATTGCCCAGGAGCTGGGCGTCCCGTATCACATCCTTGATATGTCCCTGCTGAACCAGCTGGCACCAAGTGCACTGACGAGAACTGAAGTGAAAGTGGAAGACGGAAAGGATGGGGGGCTGCCGTCATCCTTCGTGCCGGGGCGTAATCTGGTGTTTCTATCGTTTGCCGGCATCCTCGCCAAGCAGATTGGCGCGAAGCATATCGTGACGGGCGTGTGCGAAACGGATTTCAGCGGCTACCCGGACTGCCGGGATGTTTTCATGAAATCACTGAACGTGACGTTGAACCTATCGATGGACGAAACGTTCGTCATCGATACACCGCTCATGTGGCTTGACAAGGCGCAAACGTGGGAACTGGCGGACAATCTGGGTGCCATGGATTTTGTACGTACGCGCACGCTCACATGCTATAACGGCATCATCGCGGATGGCTGTGGGGATTGCCCCGCTTGCAGGCTGCGGCGCAGGGGACTTGATGAATATTTGAATGCGAAGAAGAACTAGTCGAAGCGTTCTGTGCTGTCAGGCTGACGAGCACAGAACGAAATAGGATAAGGGGTAATCTCATGAGAATCATATTGTATTTGTTATCAATCGTCATTGCGAATGTCGTGACGGCAAGGTTTGCGCCGATGCAGTTCGGCGTGTTCATCGTGCCGATGGGGACGCTGTTCGTCGGTGCGACATTCATCTTCCGGGATTTGGTGCAGAATAAATACGGACGTGCCAAGACCTATTTGTTCATTTTTACGGCACTTGGGCTGTCTGCGCTCGTCTCGTTTTCACTCGGGGATACGCTGATGATCGTCGTGGCGTCGGCATTGTCCTTCGTCATTGCGGAGACGGCCGATACGGAAATCTATACGCGCCTGAAATTGCCGATGGCGTGGCGCGTCTTTTATAGTGGCATCGTCGGTGGATTTCTGGACTCCGTCGTCTTCGTGGTCATCGGCCTCAGCCCGCTTGGTGCAGGGATGTTGCCATGGGAGGCGATACCGACCGCCATCCTCGGCCAGGTCATTGTGAAAACGGTCATTCAGATGGTAGGAGCGATGATTTTGCATCAGGTCTACACGATGAAGGGCAGGGCGTTGCTGCCGGAATAGCAAAAGGAAAGAAGGTCTATTGCCATCAGGCGATAGGCCTTTTTTTCGATTGCAGGCTTTTGAGAAAGGAAATCGATACGGGAACGGAGAAAAGGTAGGGAAAATGTCAAACATGAAAGAGGGGGATGGGAATGGTCACAAAAGGAATGGAACGAATCTATCAGGAGATAGCGGATATACTGGTCGCAATGATTCCTGAAAATTGGCGGAACATCTTTTTGTATGCGGAAATCGGGAGAGATTACCGGCAGTTGTTCTTCTACTATTATCCGAAATGGAGAGAAGAGCTGGTATACAGCCTTCATATGACAGAGAAGTTCGGCCTGGATGAGCAGGAGTTGGTGTCTCTTGAAGGAGAGCTGTGTGATGCTTTCGAGCGGCTGCATGATGAATTCATAAGCACCGGGCAGGAGCCATGGACGAATCTGACGTTCATGTTGGATGAGGAAGGGAAGATGAAGGTCAAGTTCAATTATGAGAATGTATCCCATCAGGATTTCTTCGAAAGGCAAGTGAAGTGGAAGGCGGTGCATCTGGAGGGGGCTGTTTAGGATATGTACTATACAGTTATCTAATAAGTAAAGACTCATAAAAACGGAAAGGAAAAGCCGGCTCATTGATTGGCCGGCTTTTTTCTAGTATGTCCTTTCCCATGTTTCAGTATAGGTGGCTATTTTGGCTCCTGAATTCCTTTCACACCGGAAAGCGTCGACTGTCTGGATGTATCCGCCCTTTCAACGAGGCTGACGCTGCCATCCGGCTCCAGTATCGCAACATCCACCTCATCCATGGAGCTGATGCTGCTGGAACGTGCGGCATGCAGGATTTCCTCCTTAAGGATACGATTTTTCTTCAGCGTCTCTTCGCAATACTTTCCTTTATAGAAAAGGAGCTGAGGGTCAGCCTTGATGATTTTTTGCATCGTGTCGGATTTGATGGCGAGCCATGCTGCGATGACCTGCAGGACGACGAGTGCGAGTACGGCGGCCAGCCCTTGTACGAGGACCACTTTTTCGTCCAGGATGACGGTGGAGAGTATGGAACCGACCGCAACTGTTACGACAAGGTCGAAAGCATCCATTTGTGAAAGTGTCCTTTTGCCTGAAAGCCGGAGAAACAGGACGACGCCGATATATGCAAGTGCAGCCAGTACGAGGGTTTCCCCCAGTGTCTGCCAATCATTGAAAAACATTGTTGTACCTCCTTTGGTATCTATCTTCTATCTCTAAAAAAACGATACCCAGGAGGAGGTGCGAGGAAACATAGTGAAGAATCAGCCCGGTGCAATTTTTCGCCATCATACGTTGTTGCCTCGTTGAAATAAAACACAGAAAACTTAGTTTAGTTCATACGAGTTGTGAATAGCCTATCAAAATAGTATCATCTTCTTATGATAGCAAGTAATTACTATAGACCATTTCTATTCCACGAGGTTTTCTTTTAAAACCTATTAGTATAGTATTAGTTAATAATAAGAAATAGATAACAAAAAAGGTAGGAGACTTCATGAATAAAATCAAATTTGGCATACGTTCCAAAATAACGATAGGATACATCGTCATCATTCTGTGTCTACTTATCTCGATATTAGTTTTGAATTTTCAAATTACCTCACTGCAGAATGCACGGAACAATATCATTGACTATGACTCCCAGGTGCAGACATTGACAAGCGATATCGAGATCAGCCTGCGGGAGATGGAGTCCAATAAGCGCGGATACATCATCACGGGTGAGACGAGCTATCTCGAACCATATAATGAAGCTTCTTCAAACTGGAAGCTGTCTTATGACCAGCTTCGTCAGCTGGTGAGTGGCAACCCAGACCAGCTACAGGTGCTGGACGACATTAAGGGGACAATCGACCACTGGATTGCCACATCCGGCGACCCCGTCATACAAATGAAGAAAGAGGACAGAACAGAAGAGCTTGCCGCCTTCTTCCAGGTGGATTTAGGACGCAAGGATATGGAAGCTCTTCAGTCGCAATTTGATGCCTTCAGAGCGACAGAAAGGGCGGGGGTTGAAGCGCAGGCAGCAGAGCTTGATCAGCGTAACCAAATGCTGACGTTTGGCTTGTTTGCCATCCTGATTATCATTTCCCTCATCGCAATCGGCATATCAGGCGGCATTTCCCGTATGATTGTTACTACCATTACAGACGTAACGGAGACGATTCGGAAAATTGCTTCCTCCGGCGGCAGCCATGGGGAACGGATCAAAGTGAATACGAAGGATGAGATAAGGGATCTTGCCATGTCGACGAACTACCTTCTTGATACACTGGAAAAACGGGATTGGCTACAAACGAATGTGGCCGATATCGTGACGACGTACCAGGGGGTGTCATCGATTACAAAGCTGGCGCAGACCTTCCTTTCTGAAATTGCACAGCGGACTGATACGTCATACGGTGCATTCTACGTGCGCGAGACGGTGAATAATGAAGTCAGTTTTGTAAGGCAGGCGTCATTTGCCGGAGAAAATGCCTCGGTCGGCCGAGAAAACTTTAAGCTCGGACAGGGTTTAATCGGGCAGTCAGCTGCTGAAAAGCGTATTTTATCCTTTAAAGACATTCCGCATGACTACCGGATGATCGGTACGGGTCTCGGCGAGGCGCCGCCAAAGCAGATCATCATCCTGCCTGTCATGTTCGAAGGCGAAGCGATTGCAGTCGTCGAGCTGGCAACAGTGAAGGAATACAATGAACTGCAGCTGGATCTATTGAAGCAAATCATCGAGACGTTCGGCCTGACGGTCAACAGTATCCTAGGACGCATGGAAATCGTCCGTCTATTGAACGAATCACGTGCAATGACAGAAGAGCTGCAAGTGCAGTCGGAGGAATTGCAGACACAATCCGAAGAGCTACAGACGCAATCCGAGGAGCTGCAGATGCAGACGGATGCACTGACTGCCATCAACAAGCAGCTTGAGGAACGTACGAAGGATGCCGAGATGAAGTCCAAAGAGCTTGAAAAGGCGAAGAAGGAGCTTGAAGCAACGGCCGAGCAGCTGAGACTCAACTCGAACTACAAATCGGAATTCCTGGCGAACATGTCGCATGAACTGCGTACACCGCTGAACAGTATCCTAATTCTGTCGGAAATGCTTGTCGAAAATGGCAGCAATAATTTATCAGATGAGGAGGCGGAATTCGCAAAAGTCATCCATTCATCAGGAGAGGACTTGCTGTCGCTTATTAATGATATTTTAGACCTTTCGAAAGTAGAGGCAGGTAAAATTGATGTGCTATTCGGCGAAGTGAACATGAGTGAGCTGCCGACGCAGATGGAGCAACTGTTTACACCGGTTGCCCAACAGAAGAATATCGATTTCAATATTTCAAAATCGGAGGCTGTTCCAGAAATCTTCTATACGGATGCGAAGAAGTTCCAGCAGATTTTGAAGAACCTGTTGTCGAATGCCTTTAAATTTACAGAAAAGGGCTCTGTCAGCCTGAACATTGATAAGCTGCAGGGCCACCGACTGACAGAATGTATGCAGAAGGTCAGCACAGAGTGGCTGGAGATTTCTGTGACAGATACGGGTATCGGCATCCCGGCAGACAAGCACCAGCTGATTTTTGAGACATTCCAGCAGGCTGATGGTGCTACTGTACGCAAGTATGGAGGATCGGGTCTAGGCCTATCCATCTGCCGTGAATTTTCAAGGCTGTTAGGTGCAAAAATTACGCTTGAAAGTGAAGATGGCAAGGGCAGTACATTTACCCTGACGATTCCAAGTCTGCCGGATGGCCTTG
>JAZUQF010000456.1:0-6288 GCA_045605545.1 Lysinibacillus sp. | reverse complement strand
CCCTTGCCAGCGGAAGCTCACTCGTCATTTCAACGCGGCAGGGAGGGAGTTCACGGCCGTATTCCTTTGCTACATCACGGGCGATTGTATAAATTAAATGGTTTTCCACAGTCGTGTCCGCCGGAACATTATCCCCCGTATGGACGAATTCCCATTCATCCGCTAAAGAAACCGTCAGATCCAGGTAGAGGGACAGGCCCAGTCCGACGGAGTCGAACCCGGGGCCGAGGTTTGCAGTGCTCCCGGGGACGGTGATGTGCCATTTCTTGCTCATAGAATGCCCTCGATGTACTCGCGGATTTCTTTTTCTTCATTCTTCAGCGAGACCAGGTCCACTGCTGAGACGCCCATTGCTGTGTCTGGATCTTTCAGGCCGTTCCCTGTAAAGACGGTCACTACCTGGCTGCCGGCCGGAATCTTGCCGGATTTTACGGATTTGATGACGCCTGCAAGAGAAGCGGCTGAACCTGGCTCCACAAAAATGCCTTCCTTGCCGGCAATCAATTTGTAGGCTTCCAGGATTTCTTCATCCGTCACCATATCGATCACGCCGCCGGATTCATCGCGTGCCGCCTCTGCAAGCTTCCAACTGGCAGGGTTGCCGATGCGAATCGCTGTAGCCACTGTTTCAGGGTTGGCGATCGGCTCCCCTTTTACGATGGCGGCAGCGCCTTCCGCTTCAAAGCCGAACATTTTTGGAAGTCCAGTCTCTTTTGCCTCATTATATTCCTTAAAGCCTTTCCAATAGGCTGTGATGTTGCCGGCATTGCCGACAGGGATGCATAGGAAGTCGGGTGCTTTTCCTAATCCGTCCACAATTTCAAAAGCTGCCGTCTTTTGCCCTTCAATCCGGTATGGGTTGACAGAGTTTACAAGAGATACGGCTGTCGTCTCGGAAACTTGGCGGACGATATTCAATGCATCATCAAAGTTCCCATCGATTTCAATGATTTTAGCCCCGTACATGCAGGCCTGTGCCAGCTTCCCGAGCGCCACCTTCCCTTTTGGAATGACAACGATCGACTGGATGCCTGCGCGTGTAGCATAGGCTGCCGCTGCTGCGGATGTATTGCCTGTAGAGGCGCAGATGACGCACTTCGACCCATCTTCTATTGCTTTGGCTACGGCGAATACCATTCCACGGTCCTTGAAGGAGCCGGTAGGGTTCGCCCCTTCGATTTTTCCATATAGCTCGATGCCCAGCTCCTTCGATAGGTTTACAAGATGGACAAGAGGGGTATTTCCTTCATTCAATGTTAAAGAGGGTGTATTTTCAGTGACGGGTAGATATTCTTTATATTCTTCGATTAGACCTTTCCACATAACAAGACAAGCTCCTTTGTGCTCACTGGATGAACATTTGTTTTTTTATAAAAGACATTGTACCCCTACCAAAAATCTATTTCAATAGGAAATGGATAAATAGTCAAAACAATTTGATATCTAAAGTTTTCCCTTGTCACTTTATAGAAACATATGTATAGTAACTAAGTAAACACAAGTGTAAAGACAGGTGATTGGCATGGTACAGGCAAAAGATAATCATACAGCGGCGGCCGCCCAGCCTCTCTCACGCAACAAGCTACTGGGCGTTGCAGGGGTTGGGTGGATGTTCGATGCTATGGATGTGGGGATTCTATCATTCGTCATTGCGGCGTTGAGCGTGGATTGGGGGCTGAATTCCACAGAGATGGGGTGGATCGGCAGCGTCAACTCCATCGGGATGGCGGTCGGTGCGCTGCTCTTCGGCATTTTGGCGGATAAGGTGGGGCGCAAGCGAATCTTTATGTGGACGCTGGTCCTGTTCTCCATCGCAAGCGGCCTTTCCGCCTTCGCAACAACTTTAGGCGTATTCTTGATACTGCGGTTCCTGATCGGCATGGGGCTCGGCGGGGAGCTGCCTGTCGCGTCAACCCTCGTCTCTGAAAGCGTGAAGGCGGAGGAACGCGGACGAATCGTCGTGTTGCTCGAAAGCTTTTGGGCCGGCGGGTGGCTCATTGCGGCAGTCATTTCCTATTTCGTCATTCCGGCCGACTTCTGGCCGATTGAAGGGTGGCGTATTGCCCTGCTGTTGACAGCGCTGCCGGCATTTTATGCTGTCTACATCCGGCTGAAACTGCCGGACTCGCCCCAGTTCGCCGTGAAAGTGGAGTCGAAAAGGCGGTCCGTCTTCCAGAACATGGCGACTGTCTGGTCGAAGGAATATGCAAAATCCACACTGATGCTGTGGATTCTATGGTTTGCAGTGGTGTTTTCCTACTACGGCATGTTCCTCTGGTTGCCGAGCGTGATGGTAGGGAAGGGATTCGATTTGATTTCCAGCTTTAAATACGTACTGATCATGACACTGGCACAACTGCCTGGTTATTTTACGGCTGCCTGGTTCATTGAGAAGTTCGGCCGCAAGTTCGTGCTTGTCACGTATCTTATCGGCACGGCGGCGAGTGCCGTTGTATTCGGGAATGCGGAAACGATATCCGTCCTTCTCGTATCGGGCATGCTTCTCTCCTTCTTCAACCTGGGGGCATGGGGGGCATTGTATGCATACACTCCGGAACAGTACCCGGCAATCGTACGCGGAACAGGCTCCGGCATGGCTGCTGCGGTCGGCCGTGTAGGCGGCATTTTCGGCCCGTTGCTTGTAGGATCGATGCTGGGCCGAGGCTATGAATACGGCCCGATTTTCATCATTTTCTGTATCGCCATCTTAATCGGGGTGACGGCAGTCATATTCCTCGGGAAGGAAACAAAGCAAACAGTACTAGACTGATTTATAAGAAAAGGAGAAGCCATACGAATGGTATGGCTTCTCCTTTTTTCTATGCATTTATAAGAGAGTAGGACATTTTTGCGGTTTTCGCTAGTGTGAATTGATAAAAATCCCATTTTATGAAAGTGAAAAGAAGTTTTCTGTCATTTTTTTATTGAATACAGTTTTATTGTCTAAAGCAATGAAGTTTTTTCAGAAAAGTCATTGTATTCATTTATTATTCATGATAATGTATTTTTATTATATGGACCAACCTGGAAATTGAATTGACGTCTCGGAACCATTTAACTATTCGGAAGGAAAGGAAATGAGGTATGAGCATTTGCGATAGTATTAAGAAAAAGTACATACGATTGTCAAAGGGACAACGCAAGGTAGCGCAATTTGTCATTGATAACCCAAGCGTTATTGCAACGCAGGTGGCAGCGGAGGTAGGAAGGCAGGCCGGCGTAAGTGAATCGACCGTCATTCGTTTTTGTTATGCCATGGATTTGACGGGGTTTGGCGAGCTTCAGCAGAAAATGAAGGACTACTTGATTGAAAAAAACGAATCTTTTCCTGTGGCTTTAAAGGCCCGTGCCTTAAAAAAACAGAATATTCCCTGCAATGAAGTCATGTCTAAAGATGTGGACGGCATCATCAGCTTAATGCAGAAAATTGATGGAGTCGATTTCAACAGAACCATCGACATGCTGCATCATGCCGGACGCATCTTCGTCCTTGGTGTCAGAAGTTCAGCCCCGGCGGCCTTGGCACTCTACAACAATCTCGTCTCTTACCGAGAGGGAGTGTACTTGATGAACTATCGATCCGAGAAATTGGCGGTTGATCTAACACAGATGAACGGGGATTCCGTGCTGTTTGTAGTGGGTGTGAAAGAGCAGCAGGAGGATGTAATGGCGGTCGTGGAACTGGCCAAACGAAAAGGGGTCAAGATCATTGCCATCACAGACGAGGTGCCATGCCCCCTACAGGAGCAGTCTGATGTATTGTTTGAGATTAAGAGAGCAGGGCAGGAAGCCGTTACATGCGACATTGCTGTCTTTTCCCTGTTGCATGCAATCGTCGAGTGCATGATAATGCAAAACAAAAAGCACTATCAGGCCGCCAAAAAGGGCAATAGGCAAAACAGCAATGATTTTTTAATGGAGTTGGTCTAGAGAACCGAACGAGCTGTCCGGAAAGGCGAAACTTTCTTGACAGCTCATTTTCTGGATGGCTTCCCTCTGATGGCCGCTTTTGCATCAAACCCTATGCAGAGCTTGCCTCCGGCGGTTATACCAGCTGATCCTGATGAGCTTCCCTTACTCATTTTAGAAATTTGCTGTAGTATAGTTCGTCGAGGAATTCATCCCCGTATTTGAAGGAACCTTTACGTGTCCCCTCGCAGGAATAACCACTTTTTTCGAACAATGATTTTGCCTTCTCATTGGTAGACACGATTTGTGCCTCCATGCGCACCATTTGATGTTCGCGGCACCATTTTTCGGCCTGGTTGAGCAATGATGTTCCGATGCCGATGTTTTGGAAAGCTTCAATGACACCGATACGTAAGGAGGCCACATGTCTTGTACGGGATGATACATTCCCGGTAATCAGCGCATAGCCGGCAAATTCACCGTTTACAATGCACAGAAGGATGTTGCTTGTCTTTGTCTTTCGCCATTCGGCTAAAGACTTCCTTACTTGTTGAACTGTTAGATTTTGCTCGTTGAGATCGAAATATTCATATTCACATTCGCTGAAAACGGCTTCCTGTAGGTTGATGAAAGCCCGGGCATCATCACTTTCAATTGGCCGGATGATGTATGTATGACTATTGCTATTATGTACTTCATCCTCGTCCTCGTTATTAGATAGGCGAGAGAATGTTACCGACCTTCCCAGCTTTACATCCACTACATTATAGTTGGCGTTCACCCATGATAAGTAATGTGAAAGCGGCGGCTTTGTTTTCTTCCACCAGCTTAAATTCAAATAAGCGGCATTCGGCAATTCCTGTCCCATGATGTTCTCGATTGCTTCATATGTAAGCGTCATCTCTGGTTGTGTGGAATTTTGGAAGAATTCAGCTAATGGAATGTATTTCTTCTCCATTTTCTTCGTCATAAGAATCCTCGTTTCTCTTCAAATAAAAATTTTATATTACGTTATAATTTTATCATAAAAGTCATTTTTTTAATAATAGTAAAAGTCGGAAATAAATAATTACTTTTTTGGTCTATCACTTTAACTCGGTAAACTCATATATAGTGCATGGTACAGCGTATTATTTGCGTTGTCGTCCCTGGAAATGAAGCATGTAAAACGAATAAATAGGAAAAGTTATATTTTTCTTAGGACATCGAGGTATGATAAAATGAATTCGGTAAATACAAGGAGATTTCATAATATAGGAGGAAATAAGATGAGCAACGTATTAGTGTTCGGACACAAAAACCCAGATACAGATACCATTACATCTGCAATCGTCTATGCATATGTAAAACAGCAGCAGGGAGTGGATGCAGAGGCGGTGCGTCTTGGCGAATTGAACAATGAGACGAAGTTCGCCCTGGACAAATTCGGCTTCGAGGCGCCGCGCCTGATTGCCAATGTAAAGGAAGAGACAGAGCGGGTAATCCTGGTCGACCACAATGAATTTCAGCAATCTGCCGATGGAATTGAGGATGTGCAAATCACGGAGGTGATCGACCACCACCGTATTGCAAACTTCGAGACGGCCGATCCGCTTTATTTCCGTGCGGAGCCTGTAGGTTGTACAGCTACGATCCTGAACAAAATCTTTAAGGAAAACGGGCTTGAAATCCCTGCAAATATCGCTGGGCTTATGCTGTCGGCCATCATTTCAGATACATTGCTCTTTAAATCACCGACTTGCACGGAGCAGGATGTACAAGCGGGCAAGGAGTTGGCGAGCATCGCGGGAGTGGATGCTGCAGAGTATGGACTGGCTATGCTGAAGGCGGGTGCTGACCTTTCTGACAAATCGCTGGAAGACCTGCTTTCCTTGGATGCAAAGGGCTTCGAATTCGGTGAATATAAGGCGGTCGTTGCACAAGTGAACGCAGTGGACATCGAGGACGTACTGGGCCGTCAGGAAGAGTTGACGAACCTGCTGAATAAAAATGTAGCCGATAATGGATTGGATCTGTTCTTCTTCGTCGTAACGGACATTTTGAATAATGATTCAACGGCTGTCGCTGTCGGTCAGGTGGCAGAAGCGGCTGCTAAGGCATTCGGTGCTGAAATCGTGGGTGGACGCATCAGCCTACCGGGTGTTGTATCACGTAAGAAGCAAATCGTGCCTGTATTGACAGAGGCGCTTAAATAAGAGGAGAGGATGCCCTTCAGGCATCCTCTTTTTTCAATTCCAGCGGATAGACGGCAGGGCCCTCTATCACCTTTCCTTTTGCATTGAAGCGGGAACCGTGGCAAGGGCAGTCCCATGTCTTGTCCCCTTCGTTCCATCTCGTCTTACAGCCGAGGTGGGTACATGTAGGTGCATCGTTCCGGGC
>JAZUQF010000455.1:0-4489 GCA_045605545.1 Lysinibacillus sp. | reverse complement strand
GGCTTAACGGAAAAGGACATTGAATTTGTCCAAATGGATATCCCTTCTGCTCAAGCAGCATTAGTAGCGGAAGAAGTCGACTTTGCGCTGCTGGCTGGACCGACAGCCTATAATATGATTCAGGACGGCTATCAAGTCGTTGCCAATGGTGCAGGACTTGTAGATGGTACAATCGTCGTGGCAACTAGCGAAGACTTCTATTCGAAGAACCCTGGCCTAGTAAAGAAATTCCTGCAGGTACAGGAAGAAACGCAGCAATATATCGATGAAAACTATGAGGAAGTCATGCAAGTTACAGCGGAATCAACTGGTTTGCCTGTAGATGGCGTAAAGGAAATGTATGAAATGTATGACTTCGATATGGAAATCACAGCTTCCGATATCGAAAGCATGGAAAACACAGTGAAGTTCATGAAAGAGAACGACATGATTGAAAATGATGTGGACATTGAGTCGTTGATTTTGGATGTTGAATAATTGAAAAGGGCACCTTTAAAGAATTCGGGTATTACATACCAGCATTTCTTTGAAGGTGCTTTTTCGTGTGGGAAATCTGTCGTTATAAAGTGGGGGAGTGCGCCAGCAGCTTTTCTTCAATAATTCTTTTCACCTCTGGCCAGTCCTCCGTGGTGACACTGTACATGACCGTGTGGCGGGTTGTTCCATCCTTGCGAATCATATGATTGCGCAGGATGCCCTCCTTTGTCGCCCCTAGACGTTCTATCGCCTTCTGGGAACGCAGATTTTCGTGATCTGTCTTGATCTGTACCCGATGCATGCCCCATTGCTCAAAGCAGTACATGAGCAGAAGGTATTTGCAATTGGTGTTGATGTTCGTTTGCCAATAGTTTGGGTTTAGCCATGTATAGCCGATTTCCAACCGTTTATGTTCAGATGAAATATCAAAAAATGTCGTGCTGCCGATGATTCTTCCTGTTTCTTTACTGATAATCACGAATTTGTGAGACTGACCTGCTTCACGTTCTTTTACTGCCTTTTCGGTATAATCCAGAACCGCAGCCCTAGTTAATAATGTATCTGACATATGTGTCCATATTTCTTTCTCGGTTGCCGCCTCTAAAATTCCCTCCACATCACCAAGTTCAATTGGACGTAATTGTACGACATCGTTTTCTAAGATAATTGTATTCATCAGTTTTCCTCCTTTCGGTTAGTAAAGATTACTATACCATTAAGTGGCAGTCTCCGATTTAAAGAATACCTCGTATTTTTTAAAATTCTTCGAATATAACACCTTTCAATCCAATTCAAATGACCTCCAACTTCTACAAGAAAATGTTATTCCCCAAAAATATATTCGAAGGCACAGCCCCGAGTAGAACACAGCACTGCCGGCCACAATAACAAAAAGGGGGTCGATGACAATCGCAAAAAAAGTAAAGCGTGGGAAGAAGAATGAAGATTCCAGCCTGTTATTATTCCTCTTCATTCTTTGCTTTGTCGGGCCGGTGGTGTGGGGATTGATTGTCAACCACCCCATCCTGACGTTTGTTGTAGGTGCCCTTATTACCAGCCTGATTATCCTCGTCCGGCGGGAGGGCAGGAAACAAGCGGAGATGCGACGGCAGGAGTTGCTCCGCTATAATTCAGCCGTGCAGAAGAAGGTCGTCGGGAAGATGCGTGACTGCTTAAACAAAGTCCTGCGTCTAGAAAAGCACCATCTAACCAAGACAGACCGTAATCGGAAAAAGCAGTTGAAGGAGTCTTTCTACGAGTTGTATGACGAAATGGACGCAGGGTATGTGTATGTTATTGAGGAGGGCAACAACGGCTACGTGAAGATTGGAAAGGCCAATGATCCAATGAAACGTGTGGTGAACGGCCTTGGGGCAAAATCGCCCTATGCCCTCAAAGTGCTGCACCTCATTCCTACGAAGGTCCCACTGGAAGTCGAAAAGTGGCTCCACAAAGCCTACCATCAGGAGAGGCTCAACGGGGAATGGTTCCGACTGTCCGACGCCCAGAAGGCAGAAATCCAGGAAGGGGACTATCCACTCGAGCTATTGGAACTCATCAACAGCAGGCCGGATAACGAACCTCTGCATCTGCATCTGGACGATGTCCGGGAATGGTAATTGAAAGTTTATCGAAAAACCTCGGAATAGAGGTTTTTTTCTTGTAACTGGAATACCGGGAGTCATATCGTGTGGAAACGGTCTGTCTTCTAGCCGAGTGTTGGAAAGTGAAATCCCCATCAGTTTGTAACTGCTGTGTCCGATGATTCTGCAAGGCTGCCATTTTGTTCTAAAAGATGATAGGCTACTTTCTATTAATAGCCTTAATAATCAGGAAGTTCGGCTGGTTCAGCAGCCTTTCATATTTTTCCGGGGCCTGTTCCTTGAATAGAATGGTAGGCATCGGCTCAATCACCTTTTCGATGGCAAAGGAGGCGAGTGTATCGTTCAGAATCGCCTGGAGCGGGCGGCGATAAAACGGCACGTCGTACAATTTTCCTTCCTTATGCCATTGATCGATGATGAGTTCGGTGGAATGATAGTGAAAATCCTGCAAGAGGGCCACATCGTTGAAGGGATGGTGGACAGAGAACAGGAATGTCCCGTCCTTCTTCAGGACACGTTTGAATTCTCTGAATGTTCGCTGCCAATCTTGCAAGTAATGTAGTGACAATGAGCTGACGATGAAATCAAATGTACCATCTTTAAATGGCAGGTCCTCCTCCAAATCAAGACAAAATACCTCGGCCTGATTTCCGATTCTTCGTTTTGTGGCACCCACCATTTTAGGACTGATGTCCGTCGCCACAACGTTTGCGCCTCGATTGAGCAACTGCTCGGTATACCAGCCCGCCGCACAGCCTGCATCCAGTACACATTTCCCTGTTAAGGATGATGGAAGCTGCTCCAGCATGGCAGGTCGTTCGTAGGCGATGTTGTATAACCCTTTTGTATCGATAGATTTCTCGTAAATATCTGCTAACTGATTGTAGACTGCTATTAAATCATTTTTCATCGAAACCCTCCTTCATTTTGAATCAATTCACTTTCGAATAAGGAACGTTTGTTCTATAATGAGATAAAGGAGTGAATACTATGCGGGAACAACTGCTAAAAGCGATGAAGCGGTAGCAACTCATCGACATCATCTATATGGCGAAAAACAGTGCAATTACCAAAAGACGTGTAAAGGTTTTAAAAATAGCAGGGGACAGTGCACAAGTCTATTGCTATACAAAAAAGCAAAGAGAATGTTGATTCTAGAACAGATTCTTGCTGTGAAGCCGGTTGTCCTAAAAGAACGGGCAATTGGATGAACAAATTCGTTCCTTCATTCACAAAAGTAGATATTCATTTCGTTTTGAATACCCAGTATTTCCTCTTCCGCTACATGACTTGCAAAGTCCTCAAGTTCACCTACGAAACGCTGTACACCATTTACGTGGTAAAAGGTACAGGTTTCGCTAAAATCAAAATAATCCTTTTCCGTTGCACAAATATATATACGTTTACCCAAGCCCAATGCAATGCCGAATTCAATATGGCTTCCTTTTCCTGCCGGCAGTAATATGATTAGAAAGTCTGAATCTGCCACCGCCTGCTTTTCCTTTTCGCCGATATGTTGAAGCTCCTTGCAGGAAGTTGCACGTCCGTTTTGCGTCCAATCATAGGTTTGTACAAATCCCTTCGTCTGCAGCTTGGCAGAAAGCGCCCCAACCTGGTCAATATTCCTGAAGCTCGATGCAATATAAAATTTCATACAAAAAACCTCCAAGCTGAATATAAGCATATTTTACCACTATCGTGCGAAAATACGTTATAAACTTATCCGAAAAGAACAGCTTGGAATATTCACGGTTCTAAATGTCGAATTACATTCCTACATATAAAGAAACGGATAAAAGGGGAGAACAGATGATTGTCGACGGCGTGTTCTCGGGAGGCGGCATTAAGGGGTTTGCCTATGTAGGGGCCATCCAGGCGCTGGAGGAGCGCAGCATCAAATTCAGACGTGTGGCAGGTACGAGTGCCGGCGCCATTTTGGCGGCGTTTGTTGCAGCGGGCTTCAACGCAGAGGAGCTCGAGGAGATATTTGATGAACTGAACGTCAAGGCACTGCTCGACCCACCGAAGGGATTGTTCAAATTTCCTTTTTTGAAATGGGTCAACTTATATATCAATCTAGGATTATACCGCGGAAGGTTATTGGAAAAGTTTTTTCAAGATACATTGGCGAAAAAGGGCGTTAATACGTTCGGTGATCTGCCACCGGGGTCGTTGAAGCTCGTCGCTTCCGATTTGACGAATGGACGTATCCTGATTCTCCCGGACGATCTGGGCAAGTACGGTGTCGATAGTGAAAAATTTCCGGTTGCCCGCGCTCTCCGGATGAGCTGCGGCATTCCGTTTTTCTTCGAGCCGGTCTATTTGAAGAACGGAAAAGGGGATGCAGTTGTTGTCGATGGGGGGGTGCTCAGCAATTTTCCATTATGGCTTTTTGATAGCGGCCATAG
>JAZUQF010000454.1:0-2064 GCA_045605545.1 Lysinibacillus sp. | reverse complement strand
GCACTCCCCCTAGTTATTGGGGGCCAGAGTGCGGGTCTCCCACCCCTGTATGCCAATGTCAGGTTGCTGCAGTAGTTCCCGCTCGTCCCGCCGTCACCCGAAAACGTCCATGCTGACGGTGAGGGACGGGGGGATGTTCCTTGATGTATTTCATCATGAGTTCGGGGATGATGTCCGTTGTTTCTGTCACTACCTGTTTGCCCCGGAACATGGGGAAGTCGGCGCCCGTTGCCCGGTAGCTGTTCATCGCGACATGGAACGTCATATCACTAGTAATTGGTCGCCCTTTGTATGTCATATTTTTCACCCGGCTTCCAACTGGCTCGCTTATAATCAGCTCGTAATCGAGCCCTCCCCAGAAATCATAGACATAGGGAGCCGGCCTATCCGGGTGAACGTTCAGGGCAAAATCGACCTTCCCTTGTCCATCTACTGCAAAGACGGCGGCGCATTGCTCGAGGGCACCCCTGACATCAGCGCCTGTCAGCTCCAGCACCTTCACGGTATTGGGACGCGAGAAATTTTTCAGTACATCCCTATTCGTGATGTCACCGGTAAATCCTCCCTGTTCATGATACATTAATTCGACGGCGGAAAGCTGAGCGCCTGTAGCCCCAAGCTGGACATCATGCATGAAATCGACGAATGCCGGATTTTCAAGGCGGGAAGAGAGCATCCCCTTATAGCGGAAATCTACATCTGTACAGCCGATCCGTTCCTCAAGCCAGCTGTCCACCTCGCAAGGATGGCGTTCCGACATGCTTGACACATGATGGAGCTCAACGGTATGAGGGCCTTTACGATTTGGATTATATGCAATATGGCCAAAGCAGGAGCCGTTCGAGCCGGGCTGGATGACGGGAATGCCATTCACGATACCGGCGATTTCCAGGTGCTGATGACCGGTGATCAGGATGTCGACCCCGGGAATCTCAAGCAGCTGATTTCCTTGGTTCTCCCCATTATCCCCTGCAAAGTGTGCCCCGGTTTCAGGATGCTTGGTAAATCCGCCATGGTAGCTGAGGATGACGACGTCGGCATGTTCCGCTTCCTTGACGTGCCGGACCCAATGGCATGCGGACAGGTAGGTATCTGAAAAGGATAGATGGCTTGTATAGCCATGTTCATCCCAACGCGGGGTGACGTGTGTAACGATGCCGATGATGGCCACTCTTTTCCCTTTTACCTCCTTGATGATGTAGGGGGGGGCAAACGGTCCGATATTCCCCGCAATCCATGGAAAGCTGCATTGCTTCCGCATGAGGTCCACTTTGTCCGAGGGATAGTTGAATTCATGGTTACCAAAGACGGCCACGTCGTAGCCAAGGTCATTCGCCATTGCAATCATCGGATGTGGCCCGGGCTTTACCCGGTCGTAGTAATAGGTCGTCAGGCTCCCTTGCAGGAAATCGCCGTTATCGATAAGGATATCGGGCTTCAGTTGCCGGATGTGCCGCGTAAGCTCCTTGAAGCGGTCCATCCTCCCGTGCAGGTCACTCGTAACACAAATAGAAAGATACATAAGCTCACCATCGTTTTTGAATATCGTAACATAATACTTTAGTTTGAAAATGGAATGTGTATTTTTTGCATGGAATTTCTAACATTCGAGAAGGGAAGGTGAATTTGCATTTTACAATTCCTGATTCTCTATGCTATACTGACTTCAGTTACATAAAACAATATATTGTGTTAGTTTCAATCAGGTACTACTATATGTAGTTTAAAAGGGAAGTCCGGTGCAATTCCGGCGCTGTCCCCGCAACTGTAAATGCCGACGATGATTCAAAGCCACTGTGCACTTTGCATGGGAAGGGAATCAGAGGAAGAAGCAAAGCCAGGAGACCTGCCTGAATGAAGCGACTGTACATTTCTCCGGGGATTGGGAAATGGAGGCGGGCTTTTTGACGTTTCCATTTCCAGCTATCTCTTTAGGAGATAGCTTTTTTTATTGCCTGATGACTTGCAGGTTGTCATGAGGTAATGAACACAAAGCAAATTGCTGAGCGGGGCATTCGCAGCAATGTTTTTTCGAGCAGGTCTTGACCTGCCGAAAGTGAATGC
>JAZUQF010000453.1:0-2443 GCA_045605545.1 Lysinibacillus sp. | reverse complement strand
GGGATTGCTTGAAGCGGAAGATGGCCAGCTGAAGCCGAAAAGCGAAGTGACGTATGCACAATTGGCGCAGATGACAATCCGTTTAGCGCATAAAATGAACGAATATCAGATCGACAATTATTGATAAGTGGATGAATGGGTAACGCCCTTACAGCAAAAAGGCATGCAATCAGATTTTGATTGCATGCCTTTTCTACGTTACTTCCCAATCCCCGCGCCCTGCAAAATGATTCATCGTGGCTGGTAGCCCAACGCCTTTGAAATATTGGCGGCGCATTCCTTCACATGCTGGATGTAATAATCGGATTTGCTCTCAAAGTACATAATGGGGATGGAGCTGCTGATCGCCCCTTCGACCTGCCCTTTATGGTTGTAGAATTCACAGCCCACACACACTACCCCTACTTCGAATTCCTCCAGGTCGAGTGCGTAGCCTCGGGAGCGGACGCGTTCCAGTTCTTCGAGGAATGCCTCGTAATTTGTAATTGTTTTGGCTGTTAATGGCTTGATGTCGGAAGCGTCCCATATTTCTTTTATTTTTGAATCCGGCTGTTGCGAAAGGAGTGCTTTTCCTACTGACGTACAGTACATGGGTGCTCTTTTCCCTACCTGCGATTTCAATATAAAGCCGGAATCGCTGCCGGTCGGATCAATCTTGTCCACATATACGACCTCCATGCCATCCTCCATAACTAGATGGACAGTCGATTTAATCGTATTGGACAAATCGCTGATGAAACGATGGGCAATCTTATGCGAATCGACATGCTCGATTTTTTTATTTCCTAAAGAAAATAGTTTATAGGTCGGTCGGTAGGTGCCGTTTTTATTCGCCTGCTCTACATATCCTGTAGCAATCAGGGTGGATAGCAATCTGTGTACCGTCGCCTTGTTCAGCCCTGATAGCGTGCTGATTTCCTTTAGACCTATTTCATTATGCTCTGCGACAATTTCCAATATATTTAAACCGCGTGCCAGCGATTGAACTGTATCCTTCATTTCCTCAATCCTTTCTATAATTGTAAAAGCCTTTTTTGTTCCCTAAGATTTTATTTGCATAAGCAGCAAATGGAGTCATTTGCCGTTGAATTGAATGAGTGAATGGCATTGTTTGGAGAATAAATGAAACCTCTATGGATTGTGAGGGTTTATCTATTATATCATGCTGTTATTTCTTTTATAATTTTCCGACTAGGCAAAGCCACCAGACTGTCTCCAGGGCCTCATGCAAATTAGGATGAGACAGCATGCATTTGTTGTTTTTATTTTGAACATTTCTTTCAATTATTTTGCTGTCGGCAAATACATTGATTTGGCTCAGGTGAAATGAATAGTTTTCTAATAAAAGTAAACAAATTAGGAATTAATAAAAAAGTGCTAAATTGATATTTTTATTTGTGAAACCAACAATAAAATATTAAAAAAGACATTTATATACTTATTGTTGAACATTTCTTTAACACTTCTATTTTCGGTTGACGATATATCGAAATAGTTTTATATTGTTTTTAGTTTCATATAACAAAACATCGTTTCGCAATATGAAACTAATAGTTCCTTGCCAAGGAAACTTCTGCGATAGGAGAAGTAGAGGCATTCAGGGGTTTTTCCCAGAGCCAGCAGACCCGATCGTCGAAGAATCGAACAAGCTTAATTATTCGGTTTTCATTACGGAGGTGGAAAGGCAAATGTAGCTGTGTCATCAAAACGGAATTCCAGCAGGAAGATTGGATGATGCAATTGCATTTTGATTGAAATACACAAGGTATTCAATTTGTTTATCATTTGAAATTCTTTAGTTGTTCTTATCATCAGGGGGACCTGCTTTGGGCACGGTCAACTAAAATTGAAAGCGCTATCATACTTGCTGGTCGAATCCAGCGAGTGAAGACAATTTATTTTTGTAAGCGCTATCATTTTTGGGGTTGAGGGAGTACCCTCAGCTTATCCAAGAAGTATCAATTACTCGATTAAATGCAAAAGGCATGGAACGAACGCTGTGTTGTAGAAGGGCGTGGCGGCAAATCAATGGGAGGCTTCGAAAGAAGAAGTGTGTACCACAAGCGGCTGCGTATTGAAAAGGAAATACCTCTGCTCTATATGGAGCGAACTTAAATTATTCAATGTAAGGAGAAAACAATATGAGTATGAAAGATCCAGCATCTAATTCAGTAAGACCATTCGGCCTGCGTGATAAATTCGGCTACTTACTAGGTGACTTTGGTAACGACTTCTTTTTCTTATTGACTAGCGCATTCTTGATGGTATTTTATACAGATATCTTCCATATCAGTGCTGCAACAGTCGGTGTGCTATTTATGGCCGCTCGTCTATGGGACGCATTTGCAGACGTAGCCTGGGGCCGTTTCATTGATACACGCCCAGCAACAAAGCATGGTAAATTCAAGCCTTGGATTCTACGTATGTCATTCCCATTAGTATT
>JAZUQF010000452.1:0-2345 GCA_045605545.1 Lysinibacillus sp. | reverse complement strand
TTCACATCTCCTACCACCTTCATCGTCATGCCTCGTGGGATGAATGCCCCGAAGCTCTGACCGGCATGGCCATTGAATGTCAGATTGATTGTATTGTCAGGCAGACCCTGCTCGCCGTATTTACGGGAGATTTCACTGCCGATGATTGTTCCCATTACGCGATCTGTATTTTTAATATCGAACTCAAGCTCGACCTTGCGCTTTTCTTCAATCGCTTTTTCCAACTTCGGCATCAAGTGAACCATATCAAAGCTCTCTGCGATTCCGTGGTTCTGCTCACGCTGTTTCGTGCGTACCCCCTGCACCTGGTGAAGAAGGGCCGTCAAATCCAGCTGGCTCGCCTTCCAGTGATCCTTAGTGCGGTCCGAAATCTCTAAGACATCGGTACGGCCTACCATTTCCTCCACTGTACGGAATCCGAGAATTGACATATATTCACGCATTTCTTCTGCTACAAAGCGCATATAATTCACTACGTGGTCGGCACTGCCCATGAATTTGGCGCGAAGTTCCGGGTTTTGTGTCGCCACGCCTACCGGACAAGTGTCCAAGTGGCAAGCACGCATCATCACACAGCCTAAAACAATCAACGGTGCTGTCGCAAAGCCAAACTCCTCGGCCCCTAAAAGAGCCGCCATGACCACGTCTTTTCCTGTCATCAATTTCCCATCCGTCTCCAACACTACCCGGTCACGCAGCCCATTCAGCATCAACGTCTGATGCGCTTCTGCAAGCCCCAGCTCCCATGGTAGGCCTGTATGCTTGATAGAAGTCTTCGGTGAGGCACCTGTACCTCCGTCATAGCCGGAGATGACGATGACATCGGCAGCACCTTTTGCTACACCCGCAGCAATCGTCCCTACACCGGCCTTCGCCACAAGCTTGACGGAAATCCGTGCGTAGCGGTTGGCGTTTTTCAAGTCATGGATCAGTTCGGCCATATCCTCGATTGAATAGATATCGTGATGCGGCGGAGGTGAAATCAACCCTACCCCCGGTGTCGACCCACGTACCTCTGCTACCCATGGATATACTTTATTGCCCGGCAGCTGTCCTCCTTCACCCGGCTTTGCCCCCTGCGCCATTTTAATCTGTAGCTCGTCGGCATTGACCAGATAGTGCGATTTGACGCCAAAGCGTCCTGAGGCGATCTGCTTGATGGCGCTACGGCGGTTGTCTCCATTTGCATCAAGTGTGAAGCGGGCTGGATCTTCCCCGCCCTCTCCTGAATTGGAGCGGGCACCTAGGCGGTTCATCGCGATGGCAAGCGTTTCATGCGCCTCTTTTGATAATGAACCGAAGGACATCGCCCCCGACTTGAAGCGTTTGACAATGGAGTCCACTGATTCCACTTCCTCTAACGGCAGTTTGCGTTCCGCCTTTTTGAAGTCGAATAGGTTACGTAAAAAGCCGATGCGCTCCTCATTTGCCATCTCTGCATACATGCGGTACAGGCCGTAGTCATTTTTCCGTGTTGCCCACTGCAATGTATGGATCGTTTTCGGATTGAATGCATGATGCTCACCGTCTGCACGCCACTGGAAGTCAGAGCCTGACTCCAGCTCTGCACGCATCGCCTTCATCGCAGTCTCATGACGGCGTTTTGCCTCCTCACCGATTGTTGCTAAATCGATGCCGTCGATTTGGGAAGCCGTACCTGTGAAGTGCTCCTCGATTACTTCCTTATTGATGCCCACTGCTTCAAACACCTGTGCACCGCGGTAGGACTGCACAGTGGAAATACCCATCTTCGACATGACCTTTACCACACCGTCCGCTGCCCCCTTGCGGAACTTCTTCACAGCTGTTCGGTAATCGACGTCCAGATTGCCCTTTTCAATCGCTTCATGGATTGTCGCATAGGCAAGGTACGGATTGATCGCATCAACACCGAAGCCAATCAGGGCGGCAAAATGATGCACTTCACGTGCTTCCCCGCTGTTGACGATGATGCTCGCCTTCGTACGGAGGCCTTCATGCACCAGATACTGATGCAGGCTGCTTGCCGCAAGAAGCACCGGTACGGTAGGAGTCGTGGCAGCTTCCACATTATCGCAAAGGACAAGCAATGATTTGCCTTCTTCTATCGCCTTTCGAGCCTGCTCGCGGATGCGTCCAAGCTCTTTTTCGATGCTTTCCGTATAGGATAGCGAAATGACAGATGCTTGGAAGTCCTTTTCTTTATTGTCAAGGAGCTGTTTATACTCACCATTTGTCAAAATTGGTGTATCTAATATGATACGTCGTGCGTTTTCCGCATTCGGATGAAGAAGGTTCCCCTCCTTGCCGAGCAGCGTCATCGTAGAAGTGACGACATGCTCGCGGATCGAGTCGATTGGCGGATT
>JAZUQF010000451.1:0-4025 GCA_045605545.1 Lysinibacillus sp. | reverse complement strand
ACTTATTCACAAATTTTCTGAATAATCAACAGATAAATGTGGGTAAAAGCTCGAATTGTGTATAACTTTATCATTTCATTGGAACGTGGATGAAATATGCTAAACTGTTAATAGTCTGAAAAGTGAAAGGGATGAACAGCTTTGTCACATGTATTGGAACAATTTCTGAACGAAAATCTGCAAGCCTTGCGCGACCAGGGCCTTTACAATGAAATCGACCCTGTGGAAGGGGCGAACGGACCGGTTATCCAGGTGCGCGGAAAAAATCTCATCAATTTATCCTCGAACAACTATCTCGGCCTGGCGACGAATGAGGAATTGAAGCGCATCGCCAAAGAGACGGTTGAACGATATGGAGTAGGCGCGGGTGCTGTCCGCACAATCAATGGAACGCTCGATTTGCATGTGAAATTGGAGGAGACGCTGGCGAAGTTCAAGGGGACGGAAGCGGCAATCAGCTACCAGTCCGGCTTCAACTGCAATATGGCGGCCATTTCCGCCGTCATGGATAAGAACGATGCCATTCTTTCCGACCAATTGAACCATGCCTCCATCATCGACGGCTGCCGCCTGTCGAGGGCGAAAATCATTGCATACAACCATTCGGATATGGACGACCTGCGCAAGAAGGCGAAGGAAGCGAAGGAGTCCGGCCTGTACAACAAGGTGATGGTCATTACAGACGGCGTCTTCTCGATGGATGGCGACATCGCCAAGCTACCGGAGATTGTGGAAATCGCGAAGGAGTTCGACTTGATTACGTATGTGGATGATGCACATGGCTCGGGGGTGACGGGCAAAGGCGCGGGTACGGTGAAGCATTTCGGCCTGCAAAATGAAATCGACTTCCAAATTGGCACGCTGTCGAAAGCAATCGGCGTTGTCGGGGGCTACGTTGCCGGCAAGCAGAACCTGATTGACTGGCTGAAGGTCCGTTCCCGTCCATTCCTCTTCTCGACGGCATTGCCGCCAGGGGATGTTGCGGCGATTACGCGTGCGGTGGAGATGCTGATGGAATCGACAGAGCTGCATGACAAGCTTTGGGAGAACGGCGACTATTTGAAGGCAGGCTTGAAGAAGCTCGGCTTTAATATCGGTGCATCTGAAACGCCGATTACGCCATGCATCATCGGGGATGAAAAGCTGACGCAGGAATTTTCAAGACGTCTGTTCGAGGAAGGCGTCTATGCCAAATCCATCGTCTTCCCAACGGTGCCAAAAGGGACAGGACGTGTCCGCAATATGCCGACAGCGGCACATACAAAGGACATGCTGGACGATGCACTGGCAATCTATGAAAAAGTGGGGCGCGAGCTGGGCGTCATCCAATAGCAAAATCAATGGTGCTGTTCAAGCTGCCTCCATCTAGGATGGGGGCGGCTTTTGTCGGTCCAAAATAAAGGAGCAGTCTAGAAAGCCGAAACTTTCAGGACTGCTCTATTTTCTTGGGGAATTTCATGAAGGCGGATAGTCGCTGGCCCCCAAAGGCCCTTTATTCACGAATAAGTGCAACCGTCCGAAGGCCCGCCACCGTACGCTGGCCGGCCAGGCCCATCGATACCTTGAATTCGCTATACAGATTCTGCATGACCTGATGGACGCCGTTCTCTCCGTCATAGGCAAGGCCATAGACGAATGGACGGCCGATGCAGACGGCGGTTGCCCCGAGCGCCAATGCCTTCAATGCATCGATGCCGCGGTACACGCCGCTATCCAGAAGTACTGGAATCCGGCCGTCTACAGCTTCCACGACGGCCGGTAGCGCATCGAGGCTTCCGATGACACCGTCCAATTGGCGGCCGCCGTGGTTGGAGACAATGATGCCATCGACACCGGCTTCCATCGCCAGACGGGCATCTTCCGGATGTAGAATGCCCTTGATCAGCAACGGTACACGTAGGCGGCTTTTTAATTCGCGGACATGCTCCCAGCTGAGTGAGGGATGAAAGATGTTGGCCAGCACGCCTTCTACATAGGATTCGAATGAATCATCCTTCAAGGAAGCGGTAAAAACAGGGTCGTTCATATAATTCCCCCGTGCCAGCCCGAGCTTCAGCGGTGAAAATTGATTGCGTACATCCTCCTCGCGCCAGCCGAGCATGACCGTATCGACTGTGAGCACAATGGCTTCAAAACCGGCATGTTCTGCACGGGCGGCCATGCTGTAGGCGATTTCTTCATTCGTCGACCAGTACAGCTGGAACCACTTGGTGTGGTCCGGGGCAGCCTCTGCCACCTCCTCGAGTGAACAGCTCGACACCGTACTCTGGATGTAGGGCATGCCGAGTCTTTGTGCGGCAAGGACGACAGCCAGCTCCCCGTCTTCATGCGCCATCCGGTTCATGCCGACCGGGGCGAATAAGAAGGGGGTGGGATGCGTTTTCCCGAATAGCTCGATGGAGGTATCAGGTTCGGAGACATCCGTCAGAAAGCGGGGGACGATAGAATACTTCGCAAAGGCATTGCGGTTGTTGCGAAGGGATTGCTCGCCGCCAGCCCCCGAGCGGATGTAGCCGTATGGTCCGGCGGGAAGCTTTTCGGCCACCGCCTTTTCCAAATCGTCAAAGCAAATCGGAAAGGGCTTGTCGCCCTGAATATTTTTTAAAAGCAAGTCTTCTTTCGTCATTAGCGCATCAGTCCTTTTTCAGCTTGGCGGCAACACGATTGCCGATTGATTGAACAACCTGTACGAGAATGATGAGGATGAATACAGCCGCATACATGACATCAACCTGGAAACGGATATGACCGTATCGGTAGGCCAAGTCGCCGAGTCCGCCTGCTCCAACAAGCCCAGCCATCGCCGTTGCCCCGATCAGGCCGACTGTTGCAATCGTCAGGCCGAGAATGATGGAGGGGCGGGCTTCACGCAGCAGCACATGCCAGATGATCTGGCGGCGCTTGATGCCCATCGCCGTATAAGCTTCCATGACGCCCGGCGACACTTCGAGCAGCGCCGTCTCCATCAGACGGGCGATGTAAGGCGCCGTATAGACGACGAGCGGTACGATGACCCCCTTCACCCCAATGGTCGTGCCGACAAGGAACTTCGTCAGCGGCAGGATGAAGAATAATAAAATGATGAATGGAATCGAACGGATGATATTGATGACCAAGTTGGAAACCTGGTAGACCCACTTATTTTCAAATGACTGCCCAGGGCGTGTCAGCACAAGGACAAGTCCGAGCGGTACCCCAAGGGCGATTGAAATGACGAGGGAAATCGAGGTCATCTGGAATGTCTCGAGCAATGCCTCCCAGATGATAGGCCCCCATTGTTCGAAAAAGCCTTGATTGCTATTCATTGAACGCACCTCCCAGCACTTCTGTCTGTACACCGCTGTCCAACAGGTATTGCCTGATGGCGCTGATTTCATCCGGTGTGCCGTTCACATGGACGACGATATTGCCGACGATGCCGTTCTTGAGCTCGATGATATTGGCCGCCAGGATATTCGGCCAGACGTGGAACCGGCCTGCCACATCGGCAATCAGCGGTTTTCCCGTACTTTCACCGACGAACGTCAGACGGATGACGGCACCGGTCAAATTCAGCTGCCCGATGAGCGAATCCGATAGGCTGCGCTGCGAGATGGTATTTAAAAACTTGCGCGTCGTAGGATGCTGGGGCTTCGTAAACAGCTCTATGGCCGTATTATGCTCCACAAGCTTTCCTTGCTCCAACACATACACATAGTCGCAGATTTTTTGGATGACATTCATTTCGTGGGTGATTAAAAGAATGGTGATGCCGAGCTTTTCATTGATTTCAAGGAGCAAATCCAGAATGGAGTCCGTCGTTTCAGGGTCCAGTGCACTCGTCGCCTCATCGCTAAGCAGAATTTCAGGTTCCTGTGATAAAGAGCGTGCAATAGCGACACGCTGCTTTTGACCGCCTGATAGCTGATTCGGATAGCTAGTGAGCTTATCCGTTAAGCCGACGATTTCCGCATATTTTTTGACCTTCGCATCTACTTCTTGTTTGCTATGCCCCAATAATTTTAAAGGTATGGCAATATTATCGT
>JAZUQF010000450.1:0-2035 GCA_045605545.1 Lysinibacillus sp. | reverse complement strand
AGCTGTATCGGCATAGGTCGAGCCTTTTGCCACCGCGACTTCCTTCCCGTCCAAATCGTCGACCGTCTTGATGGGGCTGTCGGGTCTGGTGAAAATCTGCGGTCCTGAATAATAGTACGGGGTGCTGAAGGAGACATGCTTGCTCCGCTGCGGGTTGACCGTATGGCTGGCAACCGCTGCATCCGCGCGTCCTGTCTTCACCCCTTCGACAATCCCTTTGAATTTGATGCGCTTCTGCACCGGCTCGAGGCCCAGCTCCTTTGCAATCGCTTCGCCGACCTCGATGTCAAAGCCTGACATGGTGAGGTCGTCATTGATATAGCTGAATGGCTTGAATTCACCGGAGGCAGCGAAGACAAATTGGTCTTTATTGATCAGCTCCGATCCATCGTCCAGCTTGTCCTTCTCGGCGCAGGCCGATAAAAGGCAGACAGTGAGGATGCTGAAAACGAGGAGCAGCTTTTTATTCAATCTCATGTTGTCTATCAATCCTTTTCTCTCAATTGTTCCTACCAAGCGCTAACTAACTTGCTTATGGAAGGTAAATACCCTATTTGGTACTCGTGAAACAAAAAGCGTCTAACACCTTTAGTGATTCCTGATACTTTTTACACCATATACGGCCCACTATGATTAATAAAAACTTGTTTAGAATGGCCGATTTATTCTTCAAGAAAATGTCTCGTTTATAGAATAAAAATATGTATATCGATACAAGATTTTTAATCAAGCACTCTTTTAAAAAAACATCTTTTATATAAAACAATAATTACTATGTAGGTGATAGATAAATAAGAAATTTCAGAAAAATATTGAAACTCTGTTTTATAGGTGCTAAAGTAGTCCGTATATTTGAAGTATTACCTTCATATTCTATTTGAAAAAAGGAGGGGCTGCTTTTTGGTAGATGCAAAAACGATTAAAGGAAGAATCGAACAGCATTTTAGCTCATTGTCAAAGGCACAGCAGAAGGTAGCATCCTTTGTGTTGAACCATCCCACTTATATCGGTGTCCACTCCGCAGCCGAAGTCGGGGAACAGGCGGGAGCGAGTGAAACGACGGTCATACGTTTCTGCTATGCAGTCGGGTTGAACGGCTATGCGCAACTGCAGAAGGAGCTCACGATGTACTTATTCGAGCATAATACGAACAGTACGCTCGGCAATTATGTGTCGTCAAAGGAAGAACTTTTTAAGGAGCAGGCGCTTTGTGAAAAGGTGATGGGCCAAATCAGCAAACAAATTGTCGGAGTTGCCGGGCAAATAGATGCGGAGCAGTTTTTCCAGACGACGAAGAAGTTGCACGAGGCAAAAATGATTTATCTCGTCGGAGCAGGTGCCTCGAACTTTGCCGCCCAGTGGCTCCAATTCACCCTAAATATGCTTCGTCCGAATGTCAAGCTCGTCCATGGCGAAACGAGTATGCTCATCCGTACATTGCAGGAAGCAGATGAAACGGCGTTAGCGGTTGTCATCTCCTTACACCGCTATTACAAGGAGCCGATCCAGATTGCGGAGGAATTCGTAAAGCGTGGTATCTACACGGTAGCCATTACCGATGCGAATGTAGCGCCGATTCACGCAGTCACAAGTGAATCGTTCGTCCTACAGCAGGCAGAGCTTTCGACAATCGATATGATGCCGGCCTTGATTTCCTTTTTAAATACGCTTGTCGTCGGCATGATGTCGCATGATGCAACGTACTATAACGAACAACGTGTGAAATTTGATGATTTTCAAAATAGCTTTATTGCAAACCGATGGAGTTGAGAGAAATGATGGAACCACAGTTAATTGAGCGGATGCAAAGCGTTTTTACCCACCTGCATGCCCACCCAGAAATCAGCTGGCAGGAGGTGGCGACGACGGCTTATTTAGCTGCCATGCTAAAAGAAGAAGGGCTCGAGCCGCATACATTCGATGATCTGACAGGCTTCTATGTCGATATTGGCGAAGGCGTACCGAAAGTCGGCTTTCGGACAGATATGGATGCGCTTTGGCAGGAGGTAGATGGTGCATTTACAGCGAACCACTC
>JAZUQF010000449.1:0-26408 GCA_045605545.1 Lysinibacillus sp. | reverse complement strand
CAATTTCAATCCAGCCATTTTTACCGGTTGGCTTATCGAATTGCGAAATTTGGTAAGCTTTCGGGTTGTCCGGATAGAAGTAGTTTTTACGGTCGAATTTCGTTTCCTGTTCGATTTCCATGTTTAGGGCAAGTGCTGCCTTCATCGCGAAATCAACGACATTTTTATTAAGAACCGGCAAGACCCCTGGATAACCTAAATCGATAACAGACGTGTTCGTGTTTGGCTCTGCACCGAAGTGGTTAGGTGAGCTTGAGAAAATTTTAGAGTCTGTTTTTAGCTCTACGTGGACCTCTAAACCAATAACCGTTTCAAAGTTCATAATTATTTACCCTCCCAAATTTGAGGAGTTTTTGTATGGAAATCCGTCGCCTTTTCATATGCATAGGCAGCACGGTAAATTGTTTCCTCATCGAAGTGTTTACCGATAATTTGCAGTCCAATCGGCAGGTCGCCGTCGAATCCGCAAGGGATCGAGATGGCTGGAACGCCTGCCAAGTTGATAGGAATCGTTAAAATATCGTTTGCATACATCGTCATCGGGTCATCGATATTTTTCCCGATTTCGAACGCTGCAGTCGGCGCAGTTGGTCCAACGATGACATCGTATTCTTCGAAGATTTTATCGTAGTCTTGTTTGATCAATGTACGGGCCTGCTGCGCTTTTTTATAGTAGGCATCGTATGTACCCGCACTTAATGAGTAAGTACCAAGCATGATACGGCGTTTTACTTCATCACCAAAGCCTTGCGCACGTGTTTCCTTGTAAAGCTCCATCAGGTTTTTCACGCCTTCTGCACGGAAGCCGTAACGGATGCCGTCGAAGCGGGAAAGGTTTGAAGACGCTTCTGAAGATGAAAGGATGTAATAGGCAGCAAGTGCGTATTTTGAATGAGGCAGGGACACTTCTTCTACCGTAGCTCCCAACCCTTTTAATACTTCAAGGGCTGCAAGAACTGATTGACGTACTACCTCTTGGACACCCTCACCTAGGAATTCCTTCGGTACGGCAATTTTAAGTCCTTTGATGTCGCTGTTCAACGCTGCTGCATAGTTTGGCACAGGCACGTCTGCAGAAGTGGAGTCGTTGGCGTCCACACCTGCGATTGCTTCCAATAGCAGTGCGTTGTCGCGTACATTGCGTGTGATTGGACCGATTTGGTCAAGGGAAGAGGCGAATGCCACAAGGCCGAAACGTGATACGCGGCCATATGTCGGCTTCATCCCTACAACGCCACAGTATGCTGCCGGCTGGCGGATCGAACCGCCTGTATCCGAACCAAGGGAGAATGGTACTTCCCCTGCTGCAACTGCCGCTGCTGAGGCACCTGAAGAACCGCCTGGTACGCGGTTGAGGTTCCACGGGTTTTTCGTTGTCTTATAGGCCGAGTTTTCATTTGAAGAGCCCATCGCGAACTCATCCATGTTCAGCTTCCCGATTGTCACCATGCCTGCTTCCTGCAGCTTTTTCACAACCGTCGCATCGTAGATCGGCATGAAGCCTTCCAAAATCTTGGAGGCACATGTTGTTTCAAGTCCCTCTGTTACGATGTTGTCTTTTACACCAATCGGAAGACCGAATAGTGGTCCGCGTTCTTCGAATGGCACTTTATCCATTTCAGCAGCTTTTGCTGTTGCTTGCTCTTTATTCAGCGCTAAAAACGCTTGTACATCGCCGTCCAGTTTTTCAACACGGTCGAATGCTTCTTTTGTCAAATCAGCGATTGTCAATTCGCCGTTATGTAGGCTTTCTTGCAATTCTTTCGCTGAACGCTTAAATAATGTCATGCAGTGCTCCTCCTTGTTAGTCTAAAATTGATGGCACTTTCACTTGACCATCTTCTTCTTCTTTTACGTTCAACATCATTTTCTCACGCGGCAATCCTTGTCCTGCCACGTCCTCACGCAATACGTTCACAAGTGGTAATACGTGGGATGTCGGTTCTACGTTTGTTGTATCCAGCTCATTCAGCTGTTCAGCAAATTCCGTAATCTTCCCTAGCTGTTCGGCGAATTTTTCCGCTTCTTCCTCGGTAATTGCAAGGCGTGCCAAGTGTGCTACGTGCTTTACTTCCTCTTTTGTCAAATTCCCCATTTTTACACCTCCGGATAAAGAATATTTCCTACCTTATTTTCGAATACATCGGGCTTGATAAAGGTAATCATGCCCATAATCATACCATTTTTAAATTTAAAAATCACAACTTTGTTCAAAATTCCCGAAAGCATTCCTTTTGCGACGAGGGTGCCGGCATTTTTGTGCAACTACCGCACCGTACTTCCCTCCAGCCAAACATGAACAAAAGCGCATTCGCGCCCGTTCAGCTGCGACACGCGCTGGAAGCAATCACCTAGCGTGCTCGACACGCGTAGTGATCGCTGAAGCGACCTCGAGCAGCTGGCGCGAATGCCTAGACGTAGACGATACCTTTTCCATCGTTATCCACAATGCGGAATTTTATAATTCCCTTAGCATCAAGAAAACGGAGCTGTTCAGAAAGTCTCCACTTTCCGGACAGCCCCCTTGGCAGAACCACTTTCAGCGACTACTCATAAATATGGACAAACGGCTCGCCCTCGTTCGCCTCTTTCTTGATGAGCGCTTCAGCCCCGTTGGAGGAGTTGATGCTCACCGTAATCTGTACGTCGCCCGGCAGCTGCTTCAGCATGACGCCCGTCAGATATTGTGTAAAGCCGATGATTTCGGCTGTTCCGTAAAACTGGATCGGCACTTCGATGTCAAGGCTCGACAGCCGGTCCTCCTGATAGAACGCTTCACCGATGACGCTCGTGAAGTTCGAGAAGTATTCATCGATGTCCATTTTGAAGTTCTGGAACTCCTTATTCAGGTCGCGGTACTTGTCTGCCGGAGAGGACATCGGCAATGTTACATATTCTTCATTGATGTCCGTCCATTCCCCAAGCTTGGAGGAATTGGCTTCTGCAGTGCTGTACGCAAAGTAGGTGCCCGGTACGATTGAGTTCCGTGCCTGCTGTTTGAACAGGCCGATGACAATCGGCACATCGGCCAGCTCCGAGCGCTGCCGCAGACGGTTCACCACTTCCTGCGCCATCTCTTTTCCTATTTTTTCGAGAGTCGCATCATCAATCTTTTGCTCGTAGTATTCACCGTACTGCTCTTTTTGATAATAATAAATTGAATTCAGCGCCAATCCGATGGAAATGCCGCCGAGCGTGACTTTATCCTTGTCCGTCTTCGTCAAGTAGTTCTGCTCCACCAGATGTGCCAGATAGACAGGCGCTTCCTTCGCCTTTGTAGTCGGATCGAGTTCATTGCCGTTTGCATCGAGGCTTGACGGATTCAGCCCTTTATATTCAGGCCCCTTGTCCGTCGTCTGGTTTTCACGTGCGAGCCAATAGCGCACCATTTCCTCCGATAGATACTGGCCCTCCTGGAAATAGAAGTCGTCCGTGTTGAATTCGTTTTGCGACAGGCGCATCAGGCCGGTCTCCACTTCCTTCATGTCGTACTTTGTATTGATATTGGAGACAACGAGGCCGCGGCTGGCACTTTCTTTATATGGAATCAACGTTTTATAGTAGTTATCGTTTAATTTGATACTAGGAATAATCGTCATCTCGACTTCGGCTTGGTCGGATTCCTGTACGACCTCCTGATCTGGATTGACGGATGGTGTACAGCCTGCCAGCACCGTAAGAGCTACGACTGCTGAAAGCCAGCGGAATCGCTTCATGATAGGTAGACCCCTTTACTGTGGTAAATTTTCGACCAGGCGGTTTTCATCCCAGATTTCGATGCCGAGGCTTTGCGCCTTTTCAAGCTTGGAGCCGGCATCCTCCCCTGCGATGACAAGGTCTGTCTTCTTGCTGACAGAACCCGCTACAGAGCCGCCCAACTCTTCTATTTTCGCCTTCGCTTCGCTGCGTGTCAATTGGGCAAGTTTCCCGGTCAGTACAATCGTCTTGCCGGCGAACGGATTCGCCCCCGCCTCGACGACGACCTTCTTGCCTTTGTACGTCATATTGACCCCGACATCCTTCAGGCGGGCAATCAATGTCTGCACTTCCTCGTTGGCAAAATAGGACACGATCGAGTCCGCCATCTTATCCCCGATTTCATGGATGGCCGTCAGCTCCGTTGCTTCGGCCGCCATCAATGCATCCATCGTTTCGTATTCGGCGGCCAGGATCTTCGCGGCCTTCTCCCCGACATGGCGGATGCCGAGGCCGAATAACAGACGCTCCAGGGAATTGCTTTTCGATTTTTCAAGCGCCGCTACCAGATTGGCGGCGGATTTTGCCCCCATGCGTTCGAGCTGTACAAGCTGGTCCTCCTGCAGCAGATAGAGGTCCGCTACGTTGGCAATATACTTCTCCCGCAGCAGCTGCTCCACCACTTTTTCACCGAGTCCGTCCACATTCATGGCATTACGGGAAACAAAGTGCTTGATGCCTTCCGCAATCTGCGCAGGACATGCCGGGTTCACACAGCGCAGCGCGACCTCCCCTTCGATGCGGATCAGTTCGCTGTCGCAGGCGATGCAGTGCTTCGGCATTTCAAATGGCACGGCCTCTTCCGGGCGTTCACCAAGTATCACCCCGACCACTTCGGGGATGATGTCCCCCGCCTTGCGGACGATGACCGTATCGTGGATGCGGATATCCCTTTCCCGGATCAAGTCCTCATTGTGAAGGGATGCTCGGCCCACCGTCGTGCCGGCCACCTGCACCGGCGCCAGGATGGCAGTCGGTGTGATAACGCCGGTACGGCCGACCGTCAGCTCGATATCCAAAAGCTTCGTCGTCACTTCTTCTGCGGGGAACTTATAGGCGATTGCCCAGCGTGGACTCTTTGCCGTATAGCCAAGTTCATCCTGCTGTGCATAGCGATTGACCTTGATGACGATGCCATCGATTTCATAAGACAGATTCGGTCTTTCCTCCGTCCACTTAGCTATGAACGCCAGCACCTCTTCGATTGTTCCGCATACCTGGCGCTCGCGGTTTGCTACGAAGCCGATTCCCGCCAGGTAGTCCAGCATTTCTCCATGGGAATCGATGCCGTATGCCTCGCCGTCGCCGCCGATTCCGTAGATGAATACTGATAGATTCCGGCTTGCCGCTATACGTGGGTCCAATTGGCGAAGGGAACCTGCCGCCGCATTACGCGGGTTGGCAAAGAGCTCCTTGCCTTCCGCCGCCCGTGCTGCATTCAGGCTTTCAAAGGATTTTTTCGGCATATACGCCTCCCCGCGCACTTCAATCGTCACCGGTTCCTTCAGACGCAGCGGCACGGCGCGTATCGTCCGCAGGTTCGCCGTGATGTCCTCCCCTACGGTACCATCGCCGCGTGTGGCCCCCTGCACAAAGCGTCCTTCCTCATAGCGCAAGGAGATGGCCAAGCCATCGATTTTCAGCTCGCACACATAGTTAAAGTCCTCACCGATGGACTGGCGGATCTTCCGGTCGAAATCACGCAGGTCCTCCTCATTGAAGGCGTTCGATAGGCTGAGCATCGGGTAGTCGTGCGTCACCTTCTGGAAGCCTTCAAGTGTCGTGCCGCCCACGCGCTGTGTCGGTGAATCAGGGTAGATGAGGGAGGGGTTCGCCTCCTCCAGCGCGATGAGTTCCTCCATCAGCCGGTCATACGTCGAGTCCGGTACAAGCGGTTTATCCAAAACATAATAGGCATGGCCGTATTCATGCAGCAGTTCATTCAATTCGGCAATGCGTTGTTCAATTTCGTTCATACAGTTCCTCCATTACACCTTCTTGATTGGTGCCAAGTTTGCAAGCAGCTTCTTGATGCCTGCATTCGGAAACGCGACCTTCAGCTCCAGCTCGTCGCCTTCCCCGCTTACATTTACGACCATCCCTGTACCAAATGCCTTGTGCTCCACCTTGTCGCCGATTTTCCAGTCCAGCGCAGCGGCTCCAGTCGGTTTTGGACGCACCACTGGCGGTGTTTTTTGGACAGTTCCTTGCGTACGTGCATAAGGTGCCCGGTCGTAGCTGCTACTTCTTCCTGCACCGAACGGCAGCGATTGCGAGCCGCCCGCCCTTGAAACATGCTCCACGATGTCCGCAGAGATTTCCCGGATGAAGCGGGAAGGTGCATTATAGCTTGAGCGTCCGAAAATCGTCCGGGACTGGGCGCTTGTGAGATACAGACGCTCTTCCGCCCGTGTTGTTCCCACATAGGCCAGCCGGCGCTCCTCCTCCATTTCTTCCGGACTTTCCAGGGAGCGTGAATGCGGGAAGATGTTCTCCTCCATCCCAATGATGAAGACAACCGGGAATTCGAGCCCTTTAGCCGAGTGCATCGTCATCAGGACGATCGAGCCTTCTTCCTCCTTCTGCCCATTGTCCATGGAATCGATATCGGCGATGAGTGCCAGATCCGTCAGGAAGGCGATGAGCGACTGGTCGTCACTGCGCTCCTCGAACGCCTGCGTAACCGTCAGGAATTCCTCGATATTCTCCAGCCTACTCTCCGCTTCGATGGATTTCTCATTTTGAAGCATTGCCCGATAGCCGGACCGTTCAATCACTTCCTCCACAAGCTCCGTCACCGTCAGCTCCTCCTGGCGTGCCGTCAAGTCCGAAATCATGGCGTAGAAGTGCTCTGCGGATGCGGCCGCCTTTCCGGACAGACCGATGAACAGCAGCTCCTGCATCGCATCGAAAATGGAGCGGTCCCGTTCGATGGCATAACGCGCAATCTTTTCAAAGGAGGTCGCCCCGATGCTTCGTTTCGGCTCATTGATGATGCGGGCTAAAGACAGGTCGTCATCATTGTTCGCTATCAGGCGGAGGTAGGCAAGGAGGTCCTTGATTTCCTTCCGGTCGTAGAACTTCGTGCCACCCACGATCTGATAGTTCATGTTCGATTTGACGAGGACCTCCTCCATCACACGCGACTGGGCATTCGTCCGGTAGAGGATTGCGAAGTCGCCCGGCTTGCGCCCTTCCTTCTTCATGAGTTGCTGGATGGTCTGGGCTACGAACTGCGCCTCCTCCTGCTCGTTGTATGCCTTGTAATAGACGATTTTTTCACCTTCCGGGTTGTCCGTGCGGAGGACTTTCGGATAGCGGCTTTCATTGTTTTCGATGATGCTGTTGGCCGCCTGCAGGATGCGCTTTGTGGAGCGGTAGTTCTGCTCCAGCATGATCACCTTCGCGTCCTTGTAATCCTTTTCGAACGACAGGATGTTCGTGATGTCCGCACCGCGCCAGCGATAGATGGACTGGTCCGAATCCCCCACGACGCAGATATTGCGGAATTTGCGTGCCAGCAGCTTCACAAGGAGGTACTGGGTTTTGTTCGTATCCTGGTACTCGTCCACATGAATATACTGGAATTTATTTTGATAGTATTCCAATACATCCGGCGCCTCTTCAAACAGGCGGATGGTCATCATGATCAGGTCGTCGAAGTCCAGCGATGAATTGCGCTTCAAGCGTTTTGTATAGCCATCGTATACTTGCGCCACGATTTTTTCGAATGGATTGCGCTCATTCATGGTCGTCTTGAAGCCTTCACATGTAATGCCTTCATTCTTCGCCGAGCTGATGGTATTTAAAATCGCCCTCGGCTCATAGCGTTTCGGATCGATATTGTATTCCTTCATCAGGTTTTTCACCACCGTCAGCTGATCGCTCGAGTCGAGGATGGAAAAGCTCTTCGAATAGCCGAGGCGGTCGATGTTGCGGCGCAGGATGCGGACGCACATCGAGTGGAATGTGGACACCCACATGCTCTCGCACGTCCCATTGCCGAGGATGCCGTCGATGCGTTCCCGCATTTCCCGTGCGGCCTTATTCGTAAAGGTGATTGCCAGGATTTTTGAAGGGTATACCTCCTTCTCGACCACTAGATAGGCGATGCGGTGCGTCAGCACACGCGTCTTTCCCGAGCCTGCACCCGCCATGATCAGCAGCGGCCCTTCCGTCGCCTGCACCGCCTCTTTTTGCTGCGGGTTCATCCCCGCCAGTAGATTCTTTGATAGTTGTTCCATACTGCACCACCTTTTTACAAACATTTGTTCTCACTTCTTTATAACATAACCGACTTTACAGCTTCAACTGTTTTCAGGGCCGCCTGCAGATCGTCATAAATGATGTTGCCGACGACGACCGTGTCCGCTACCCGGGCCATTTCAGCGGCCTGCTCCGCAGAGGTGATGCCCCCTCCGTAGAATAGCTTCGTCTCTTCAAGCACTTCCTTGACTGAGCCGACCAATGCCACGTCCCCGTATGCACCGCTGTATTCCATATAGAAGATCGGGAGTTTGAAGTATTTTTCAGCCATGCGTGCATAGGCAATCACATCATCCTCCGACAGGTCCGTCTTTGCTTCCGTCACATGCGCAACCTTGCAGTCCGGATTCAGTACGCAGTATCCTTCCGCCACCAGTTCTTCCCATACCATGATATCGCCGAACTCCTTGATGGCCTGATGATGCAGGTCCTTCACCCATTTTGTATCGCGGCTATTCAGCACCGACGGGATGAAGTAGTAGTCATAGCCCGGCGTCACGGATTCCACATTGGAAATCTCCAGGGCAACCGGCACGGAAAAACGGCGCACGCGTACGAGGATATCAAGTACATTATCGAGCGTCACGCCGTCCGTTCCTCCAACCAAAATGACATCCGTCCCTGATTCGCAAACCTTCTCCAGATCCTCATCCGAGATTTCCTTGGCCGGGTCGATTTTAAACACATGCCTCCATTGTAAATAGTCCATTCATTTCCCACCTATTTCACAGTATTTTTATCTCTAGTATAGCAAAGAAAAAGCAAAAAAACTGAGCAGCAAGCCGCCCAGCTTTGAGATGCAGCCGAAGCATCGGTTTCATACTGGCTGCACATGAAATGTATGGTCGAAGCGGCTCAATTCGCCTGGTGGGCAAACTCACTTCGTACGATCTTGAAACGATTTTTCATCTGGATATAGGCGCCCCAGCATTTCATCATACGTATCATTTCCATAATCGAAGCAACGACGTACGCGTGAAATTGTTGCGGTTGAGGCACCTGTTTCCTTTTTGATCGTCTCGTATGTTTTCTTCAGGCGCAATAGGTGCGCTACTTCAAAACGTTGTGCCAATGACTGGATTTCACTGATGGTACAGAGGTCATCAAAAAACTTGTAGCACTCCTCTATATCTTTCAACTCCAGCACAGCTTTAAATAATTGGTCTGTTTGATGCCCACGAATTTTTTCGATTTGCATGCTCTCACCCTTCCTTCAATCATTCGGAATATGATACACTCGCGGCAATTCCCGGCGATGCAGGTACGAAGTGGACCCATGTCTGTCCTGGGACAAGCAGCACATCGCTGCCGTCGCTCTCAATCGCCACAAGCAGGCCATCCCGATTCTCCCACTTCACTTCACGGAGCATGCCTTGCTGTGCGATATAGGCGATGCCACCTGATGTAATATCGATATCTCTTCTTCCTTCATCATCTACGATGCGATGGTCCATTTCTAAAAACAGCACATTGGACGGCATGACCGGCTCATCCGTCAGATGATCCACCGTCAGCTCCCCTGCCGATGCCCGCGTATACTTTTCGCTTCCGGCATCGTACGTGTAGGTACTGTTGAAGGTGTCATTGTTATTGTAGCTTACTGACACTTCATTCGCTGCTGCTCCTATTTTAACACTATCTTGTTCTTCATAGAATGAATATAACACTTTTTTCTGATAAAGTAACGAAGCGTCCACTTTTTCGGCAGCAGTGGCGACATTTTCCCCAGGCATGTAGGAATTATGTGGGGCCCTTCTTTCGCTCGAGCGCTGGAATAGCGTCCCGTCATAGTCCATGCCGTTGATATTGTCCACCACCCCGCTCGTCAGCATGCTTTTTGCTTCCGGGCTGTAGCCGTGGGCGATATAGAAGGCATCAAGCCCTTTTGCTATATCTACAAAGTAGGAGCGTGCGCTGCGGATCGGGCCGATATTCGTCGGGATTTCCGACTGGTACAACGCTAAAAAGCGTGTTACATCTCCCTCCGCCAGCATCTCATAGACGACATCCGCAGCAGCGATCCCAGACTGCGGACGCGCATCCGGATGGTTGTTGATCGTCACCAGAACGGGGCGCAGCAACGATTCTTCGGCAACCTTTTCACCTGTGAAAGGCGTGGTATACCGCAGTTCCTCCACCTGTTCCGGTTCCGCTGAGACAGGCTTCACTTCCTCGGCTGCATCCTTGTTGCATGCCGCCAGCAGCAAAGCCGAACACATCACAAATAACATTCTTTTTTTCATCATTTCCCTTGACTCCTTTTCTAGCGCATTACAGAAGGCAGCATAACCGTGTTTTTCATAACATCGAAAATCCCCCGCGGTGTAACACGAATATATGGCAAATGTGTAGACTGCAAGAATAATAGTGTATAGATGGCATCTGTATGGTGGTAGCCGCGTTCGCGCAGCGCCTCCTTCAATGCAAGCTCTCTCTCTATTAGATGCTCGACTTTCCCGTCATACATCCCGCCTGCAATTGGAAGGGGCAGACTTTCCACCACTGCTCCGTCTTCTGCCAGTACAATTCCGCCCTGCATCTCCTTCAATTCCCGGAAAGCCCGCTTCATATCGGCGATGCTCTTGCCGATCAGAATGATGTCGCCCGTAGTGGAATAGGAGGAGGCAAAGCCTTTCACATACGTATCGAAGCCCTTGATCATCGTATTGACGCGCCATTTCCCATCACGGTCCACAAGCATCAGATAGCTCTGGTCCTCCCCTAGAGGCAGCTCCCTTTTATGGGCCGGTATTTTGGCACTGAATGGTCGGGTGATGACATCGTTGACCAGCTCCAGCCCTATCGGCATCGAAAATTGGAAGTCATCTTCCTGCAAGTCGAATGGAAGCTCCAGACTGCCCAGTTCCGCCCAATCGATCCGTGGGAATTCGTATACCTGCTCCCCGTCACGTTTGAGCCAGACCCCTCTCGATAGAACCGATTCCGGATTCGGCGTAAACTCATCCTTTAAAATGTTCAATGTTGCATATCTTCCCGTCGCCACCATGCCGTGAAGGCTCGCCATATTGTAATAGCGCGCCACATTATAGCTCGCCATCTGGTAGGCATCAATCGGCTCTACGCCCGCATCAAGGGCTACCTGGATGCATTGGTCCATCACGCCGTCCCGGTAGAACGCTGGCGTCGCCCCGTCCGTCGTCATCATCAGGTGGTCGAAGATGGCTACCTTCTTTTCTAGTATTCCTTTTAATAGATTCGGCAGGTCAGGACGGATGGAGGAATGGCGGAGCGTCACCTTGATGCCGTGCTGGATGCGTGTTACCACTTCGTCGGCCGTCATCGCCTCATGGTCGCCATCTGCTCCGAACAGCCGCATTTTTACAAGCGTCCTCTCTGAAGCCCCTGGAAAATGCCCTTCTATTTTCTTGCCCTTATGCTTGGCAGCCTGTATCCAATACAGCATCTGATCGTCCCCCCGCAGAAGGCGAGGCCATCCCGTCAGCTCCCCACCAAGCAAGACATCTGGCCGGTCCAGCCATTCAAGCACGGACTCGCTCGAGAAGAACTCCTCCTCATGTTCGATTTCCGTCTGGGAATCGAAGCGGGACCACCAATAAAATGAAAATGGCAGCTGGTTCAATTGATTTATAAGTGAAAACGCTTTCTTATTTTGTGATAACAAAACAAGCGTCATGTTGTCCGATAGGAATGTCGTCGTCCCTCTTTGCGCTGCAAACTCGGCAAACGAGGCAGGATTGTACAGCTGATAAGGATGTACATGCGGCTCGATATAGCCCGGTACAACCGTTTTGCCGGCCATGTCGACCATCTCGGTCCCTTCTACATTGGCGGGCATCTCCTCTCCTACATAGACGATGCGATCATTTAAAATCCAAATATTACCTGTCATCCATTGTTTAAACATGCTGTGCAGATAGCGCGCATTTTTCAATACCATGCTCGGTGCCACTTTTCCATCAATGACCGCCACCTGCTCGCGAATATTTTTAATCTTCCATTTAATATCCGGCATTCCGTACACCCCTTTCACATTTTCTTCTTCGTATAGTGCTTTCTTGTCGGTACATACTACGGATGCTTTTAGCTAGATAGACGATTTTATCGTAACATAGCACTTTCATAAAGCAAAGTATTTCGAATACATTATTTTACTTTTTTAGGGAGGTGATTTTATGCTGCCACAGAACATTTCAGAGCAAAATGGTTTTATTCGTATGATATGCGGTACGGCGCTTGTGTCTTTTGGCACGGCACGCATCAGCCGCGACCCCGATTGCCTGATTGGGAAACTCATGATCATCGGCGGTGCCATGAAGGTGGCTGAAGGCTACTATCAGTATTGCCCATTGACGGCGATGGTAGTGGATAAGGAGTATGACTATGCGGAAGAAATGATGATGGATGAAGGAACAGTCGGCTAAAGCTTATGATGGCAGGATGCCTGTCATTTTAAAAGCTGCATGGAGGAATTCCTCCATGCAGCTTTTATTTGATACGAGAGGGTTCATCCTCTTGAAAGTTTTTGTATTACTGGAAGGTACGCCAGCCGATATCGTTACGGAAGAAGAACTTGTCCCATTCCTTCTCGCCGATTGCCGCGTATACCCTCTCCTGGGCGGCCTTTAATGAATCGGCCTTGGCCGCTACAAGCAAGACGCGGCCGCCATTTCCCACAAATCGACCGTCGACCTGCTTTGTTCCTGCATGATATACAGGCAGCTCGATGTCCGAAAGCTCCGGCAGCAGGTTCCCCTTCTCCACATCACCCGGATAGCCCTCCGCAGCCACGACGACGCCCAGCATCGCCTCATTATGCCACTGCAGGTCAAAGTACTTTTCTTCCATCAACGCCTTCATAAACAGGCCGAAGTCGGAGGCCATGCGCGGCAGTACCACCTGCGTTTCCGGATCGCCGAATCGGGCATTGAATTCGATGACTTTCGGGCCTTTCGATGTCAGGATGAGCCCTGCATAAAGGATGCCCGTAAAGGATGCGCCTTCCTCCTCCATCGCCTTCACTGTCGGTTCTACAATTTCAATATAGGCACGGGACACCATGTCCTGCGGGATTTGGGGCACCGGTGAATACGCGCCCATGCCGCCTGTGTTCGGACCCTTGTCGCCGTCATAGGCACGCTTATGGTCCTGTGCGATGACCATCGGATAGATTTGTCCCTTATGGACGAACGACATAAATGAGAATTCCTCGCCTTCCAGGAACTCTTCGATGACCACCCGTGAGGAGGAGTCGCCGAATCGCTGATTGCCGATCATGTCATTCACTGCCTCAACCGCCTCTTCCTCCGTCATTGCCACGATGACGCCCTTCCCAGCGGCAAGTCCGTCCGCCTTCACGACGATTGGTGCGCCCTGCTCTTTAATATAGGTGATGGCGGGCTCCGCCTCCGTGAACGTTTCATAAGCGGCTGTTGGAATGCCGTATTTCTTCATGATTTCCTTTGCGTAGGATTTCGAACCTTCAATTTGCGCCGCCGCTTTTGTCGGCCCGAATATCGTCAACCCTTCTTTCTGGAAATAATCGACGATACCGGCGGCAAGCGGCTGTTCCGGTCCTACAAATGTCAGATCGACCGCCTGTTCCTTTGCAAATGCAGCCAATTTTTCAAAATTCATTGCATCGATGCCCACAACTTCCGCATCCCTTTTCATGCCGTCATTCCCTGGTGCCACAAATACCTTTTCTACCGATGGCGCATCGCTGAACTGCTTTGCGATGGCATGCTCACGGCCACCGTTTCCGATTACTAGAACCTTCATGAACAAACCCTCCTGAACAACCTATTATTTAGAGCACAAGCGCATTCGTGCCTGTCCGGATCTTTGTCGTACCCTTTTCCCCGTCATCCACTTTGCGATTGTCGCCAATTCCAAAGCAATAAAAAAAACGCCCGCCTTATCTAGAATTAAGCGAGCGTTTTTGCATCCTACAATAACCATCCAATAATCGTACCCGACCAGAATAGTCATATTACATGCACTATTGTACAGATGTTGCCGTTTTGCCTCCCCCGGCCAAAGTGGAAGCATACTGGGCTGTACATTTTTATTGGCGGCATGCCCGGCCAAAGCCATGCGCCATCCTGCCTTCTTCTTCCGGCCAGAAAGAAGGAGACAGTCCTTTTCAAACGCTTCTGCCATTATCCGGCCAGAATAACAGCGAAACATTATTCTATTATAACTTGCAAAAGATAAAGAAACTAGCGTTTTTTATCAAAATATCGAAGAAGGTGGCCAATCGACCGGATTCTTGCAGGATTGGACGATTGACCCGCAGTTTTCGATTGGATGCCCATCACTTCTAATGCTTGAAGTGGCGTACGCCTGTAAACACCATGGCGATGCCATGCTTGTTCGCCATATCGATGGAATCCTGGTCCTTGATCGATCCGCCAGGCTGGATGATGGCTGTAATGCCTGCCGCGGCAGCCGCTTCCACCGTATCGCTCATCGGGAAGAATGCATCCGATGCAAGCGCAGCCCCCTTCGCCTTCTCTCCCGCCTGCTCGAAGGCGATCTTTGCAGCACCGACACGGTTCATCTGGCCGGCACCGACGCCCAGCGTCATCCGGCTGTCCGAAACGACGATTGCGTTTGACTTCACATGCTTTACGACTGCCCAGCCAAGCTTCATGGCCTCCCACTCTGCTTCAGTCGGCTCGCGGTCCGTCACAACCTTGATGTCGGCCTCCTGGAAGCCGAAGCGGTCAGGCTCCTGTACTAATAGGCCGCCCTCTACTGATACGACGTTGAACTTGTCCTGTTTTGCCTGTGAAAAATCAATCGTCATGAGACGGATGTTCTTCTTCTGTGTCAGGATTGCAAGTGCCTCTTCCGTAAATGAAGGGGCTATGATGATTTCCAGGAAGATGCCGGAAAGCTTCTCGGCAGTCGCCTGGTCCACGTCTTGGTTAAGGGCGATGATGCCGCCGAAAATGGACGTTGGATCCGCTTCATAGGCTTTATTGAATGCCTCTTCAATCGTAGCACCCGTACCGACACCACAAGGGTTCATATGCTTTACCGCTACCGCTGCCGGCATAGTGAATTCCTTGACGATTTGAAGGGCCGCATTGGCATCCTGGATATTGTTGTAGGAAAGCTCCTTGCCATGCAGCTGCTGTGCATAGGCGACCGAGAAGTCCGAGCCAAGGCGTTTCTGATAGAATGCCGCCTTTTGGTGCGGGTTCTCGCCGTAGCGCAAGTTTTGTTTCAATTCATACGTCAATGTCAGATTCTCCGGGAACTCTTCCCCGATTGCTTCTGTCAAATGATTGGAAATATAAGAATCATAGGCTGCCGTATGGCGGAATACTTTTGCCGCTAAACGTCGGCGTGTTTCGATTGTCGTCTTTCCATCCGCCTTCAGCTCTTGCAGCACCTGCGCATAGTCATTCGAATCCACAATCACCGTGACATAGTCATGGTTCTTTGCCGCCGAACGAAGCATTGTCGGGCCGCCGATATCGATGTTTTCAATCGCATCGTCCCACGATACATCCGGCTTGGAAATCGTTTCGACGAATGGATACAGGTTCACGCAGACGATTTCAATCGGCTCGATGCCATGCTCCTGCATCTGCGCAACATGGCTCGGCTCGTCGAATTTGCCAAGCAGGCCGCCGTGGATCATCGGGTTCAGTGTCTTTACACGACCATCCAGGATTTCCGGGAACTTCGTCACCTCATCAACAGCCGTTACAGCCACGCCATTGTCCTGAAGCAGTTTCTTCGTCCCGCCGGTGGACAGCACCTCATAGCCTAATGCCACCAGCTCCTTTGCAAATTCCAAAATCCCATCTTTGTTCGAAACACTGATTAGTGCACGTTTAGTCACGATAAAGTCCTCCAATTTATGTACGCGTCCGCCTCTAAAATGCAGACTAGCGCGAAAATTTTAGTTGAATAATGATTGCAGCGTCCTTGGATAAAGGTCATGTTCAACTGTATGAATGCGTTCCTCCGTCGCCTCCCGGTCACCGACAACCACTTCCACCGCCTGCTGGGAGATGATCGGCCCCGTGTCCATCCCGGCGTCCACAAAATGCACCGTGACGCCCGTCACCTTCACCCCGTGATTCATCGCCTGGCCGATTGCGTCCTTGCCAGGAAAAGCCGGCAGGAGGGACGGATGGATATTGACGATGCGGTTCGGATAAGCCTCGAGCAGCACATCGCCCACCAGACGCATGTAGCCCGCCAGGACGACCCATTCCACATTGTGCACCCGCAGCTCCGCGACCAGCGTCTCTTCATAGGCCGCCTTCGTATCGAACTGCTTCGGCGAAAGCTCGAGCACCGGGATGTCGAACTGCTTGGCACGTGTGATGACGAACGCCCCCGGCTTATCCGTCACAACAAGCGCTATCTGGGCGTGCAGGTCGCCCCTTGCAATCGCTTCTTGTATCGCCTGGAAGTTGCTACCGCTTCCTGATGCGAATACCGCCACCTTTGTTGTCATCGGACCAGGCTCCCGTCATGTGCACCATTGAAGATGACGCCATCTCCCTGTACAACACGGCCGATGCGGTATGCCTGCTCCCCGTTTTCCTCCGCTGCAGCGATGACCTTCTCTGCGTCTTCTTCCGGTACGGCGACGACAAATCCGATACCCATGTTAAATACATTGTAGAGGTCCTTATCGGCCAATTGCCCTTTATCCTTCAGGAACTCGAAGATGCGCAGCACCGGCCAGGAGCCCAGGTCGATCTCCGTTGCAAGTCCCTTTGGCATCATGCGGGGCAGGTTTTCATAGAAGCCGCCGCCCGTCACATGGGCACAGCCGTGCACCTCGCCTGCCTTCAACATGGACAGGACGGGCTTTGCATAAAGCTTCGTCGGCACGAGCAGCGCCTCCCCAATTGGCCCTAGATCCTCATAGCCTTCCACCACTGCATCTACAGGCAGTGCGTTGTCGGCAAAGACGATTTTCCTTACCAATGAATAGCCGTTTGAATGGACACCGCTTGAAGCAAGCCCGATCAGCACATCGCCCTCGGTAATTTTTTCTCCGGTAATGATGGCTGATTTCTCGCAGGCACCCACTGCAAAGCCTGCCAGATCATATTCATCTTCCTCATAAAGCCCGGGCATTTCAGCAGTCTCGCCGCCAATGAGCGCCGCGCCCGACTGCACACAGCCATCTGCCACGCCTTTGACGATCTGCTCGATCTTTGCAGGCTCCGCTTTCCCTACAGCGACATAGTCAAGGAAGTACAACGGCTCCGCCCCTTGCGCTACGATGTCATTGACACACATCGCCACACAGTCGATGCCGATTGTATCGTGCTTATCCACCATGAAGGCCAGCTTCAGCTTCGTCCCTACCCCATCCGTGCCTGAAATGAGAACCGGCTCTTTCAAGTTTAATGCAGACAAGTCAAACATGCCACCGAACCCGCCGAACGTGCCCATCACACCAAGGCGGTTTGTACGTTCCACGTGTGACTTCATGCGCTTTACTGCTTCATACCCTGCTTCAATATTTACGCCTGCTTGTTCATAGGCTTTCGACATCTTCCTTCTCCTCCATTAACGTAACAGTTCTTTTTCATGCGGCAAGATGGTATCTGGGAAAATCTCAGTAGGATATTTTCCTGTAAAGCATGCCATGCATAGCCCGCCATGCTCGTCTTCAAATGGACGGCCAGTTGCTTTTACTAACCCTTCAACCGATAGGAATGTCAGTGAATCCGCATCAATAGCATGACGAATTTCCTCGACATTGTGGCTCGAAGCAATGAGCTCCTCATGCGTTGATGTATCAATACCGTAAAAGCATGGATTTGTCATGGGCGGTGAGGAAATGACAACATGTACCTCTTTTGCTCCTGCTTCCTTCAGCATACGAACGATACGCCGGGATGTTGTGCCCCTTACAATCGAATCATCCACCATGATGACGCGTTTTCCTTTTACAACCTGAACAACTGGGGAAAGCTTCATCTTCACTCCGCGTTCACGCAGCTCCTGCGTAGGCTGGATAAATGTACGGCCTACATAGCGGTTCTTAATCAGCCCCAGCTCATAGGGGATGCCGCTTTCTTCTGCAAACCCGATTGCCGCTGAAATACTGGAATCCGGCACACCTGTGATGACGTCCGCCTCGATATGCCCGCATTCACGTGCGAGCTCTTTTCCCATACGTTTACGTGCCATATGGACATTGATGCCGTCGATATTGGAATCCGGTCGGGCAAGGTACACATATTCCATCGCACACATCGTCCGCTTATCCTTTTCAACGTAGCTGTCGACTTCCAATCCGTTATTTGAAATAATCAGTAGTTCTCCCGGCTCCACTTCACGCACATAGTCAGCACCGATGAGGTCGAATGCACATGTTTCAGAGGCGACGACCCAGGCATCTCCCAGCTTGCCGAGCGATAGAGGGCGCAATCCGTTGCGGTCACGTGCCACGATCATTGAATCATTTGTCAGTAATAGAATGGAGAAGGCACCCTTCAATAAGGAAAGGGCATTTTTCACCTTTGCCCGAAAAGGCGAGTGTGAGCTTTTTTTGATCAGGTGGACCACAACCTCCGTATCGGAAGTTGAATTAAAAATACTGCCGGAGCGCTCCAAGTATTGCTTTAAATGAGTAGCGTTCACCAGGTTTCCATTATGCGCTATCGCCAATGAACCGGTAGATGAGCGGAAAAGGAGCGGCTGGACATTTTCAATTCCGCTGCCTCCCGCTGTCGCATAGCGAGCGTGCGCAATGGCTGCATGCCCAGTTGTTGCACGTAGCTTTTCCTCATTAAACACATCATTCACGAGTCCTTCGCCTTTTGCCGCACGAAGCTGGTGGCCGTCTGTCGTGACGATGCCGGCCCCTTCCTGCCCGCGGTGTTGCAGGGCATGCAAGCCGTAATAGCTTAATTGGGCCGATTCTGTATGGCCCCATATCCCAAAAACGCCGCACTCTTCGTTTAAGCCTCTGATTTCAGCAAGCATGGGATTGCTCCTTTCCAGGCCGAGCGGAATTCCTCTATGGACCCTTCAATCAGAACGCCCGCTTCACCGGTAATCTTCAGCGTTGCATCTCCTGTAACGACACCAATTTTGACGGCGTCCATCACCACTTCTTCAAACGCCGCGGCATTTTCCGCCTTGACTGTCACCAAGAAACGGGATTGCGTTTCTGAGAATAACGCCGTTACTGCTGGTCCTGCCAAGGTAATGTCAAGTCCCAGGCCGTCCGTTGCGAACGTCTTCTCGGCAAGCGCCACCGCAACTCCCCCTTCGGAAACGTCATGTGCGGATTGGACAAGGCCTGCACGGATCGCCTGCAGGATTGCCTGCTGGCGGGAAGCCTCCACAGCCAGGTCAAGGGCGGGTGCCTGGCCTGAAATCTCGCCTTCTAGTAATTTCTGAAGCTCTGAACCGCCGAACTCCGTCTTTGTTTCACCTACGAGGTATACAATATCGCCTGTCTGCTTGACATGCTGCGTCGTTACGTGCGACAAATCCTTCACCAGTCCGACCATGCCGATTGTCGGCGTCGGATAGACGGCCACACCGGAACGCTCGTTGTAGAGCGATACATTTCCGCCGATGACAGGTGCATTCAGCGCCGTACACGCCGCCGCGATGCCGTCAGCTGACTTTTCAATCTGCCAGAAGATTTCCGGCTTCTCCGGGTTGCCGAAGTTCAGGCAGTCGGTAATGGCAAGGGGCTCGCCACCGGAGCACACGATGTTTCGTGCCGCTTCCGCCACTGCAATCTTACCGCCCATTTCCGGATCGAGGTAGATGTAGCGGGAGTTGCAGTCGGTCGTCATCGCCAGCCCTTTGTTTGTGCCGCGCACGCGCAGCACCGCCGCGTCGGAACCAGGAGCCACCACTGTATTCGTACGTACTTGGTAGTCATACTGGTCATACACCCATTCCTTCGAAGCGATTGTCGGTGCCTGTAGAAGTGCCTTCAATGTCTCCTTATAGTCGGCTGCCTGCGGCTCTACGTTCTCCATCGCCTGGAACGCTGCGTAATAGGCAGGCTCCGCGGACGGTTTGTGGTAGACGGGTGCATCCTCTGCAAGAGCATCTGCCGGCACTTCCGCCACTACTTCCCCGTTGTGCAGGAGACGGAGCATCTTGTCGTCCGTCACACGGCCGATTGCCACCGCATCCAGGTCGTACTTCTCAAAGATCGCTTTGATTTCATCTTCCCGTCCCTTTTTCACAACAAGCAGCATGCGCTCCTGCGATTCTGACAGCATCATCTCGTAAGCCGTCATGCCTGATTCACGCTGCGGTACAAGATTCAAGTTCATCTCCACGCCGGAGCCCGCCTTGGAGGCCATCTCCGCTGAGGAAGACGTAAGGCCTGCCGCACCCATGTCCTGAATACCGACCAATGCGTCGGACTTCACGACTTCCAGACAAGCCTCAAGCAGAAGCTTCTCCATGAACGGGTCCCCAACCTGTACCGCCGGGCGCTTATCTTCCGAATCTTCCGTTAATTCTTCGGATGCGAATGTCGCACCATGGATGCCGTCACGGCCTGTTTTCGCCCCGACATACATCACCGTGTTGCCAACACCGGCTGCAATCCCGCGCTGGATGTCCTTGTGGTCGATCAGCCCTACGCACATGGCGTTTACGAGCGGGTTCCCTTCATAGCAAGGGTCGAACTGGATTTCCCCTCCGACCGTCGGGATGCCGATGCAGTTGCCGTATCCTGCGATTCCCGCAACGACTTCTTCAAACAAGTATTTTCCGCGTGCGGACTTCAATTCGCCAAAACGCAGTGAGTTCAGCATCGCAATCGGACGGGCGCCCATCGAGAAGACGTCACGAATGATTCCCCCTACACCTGTTGCAGCGCCTTGGTAAGGCTCGATGGCTGACGGATGGTTGTGCGATTCCATTTTGAATACAACCGCCTGCTCATCCCCGATATCGACGATTCCTGCACCTTCACCCGGCCCCTGCAGTACTTGGGGACCTTTTGTCGGGAACTTGCGCAGCACCGGCTTTGAGTTTTTGTAGGAGCAGTGTTCGGACCACATGACGGAGAAAAGACCCGTCTCCGTCCAGTTGGGGAGGCGTCCTAAAATGCCTTCCACCATGGTGAATTCTTCGTCTGACATACCCATCTGAGCATATAGCTTCTCTTCTTTAATCTGCTCCGCTGTCGGCTCAAACTTAGTTGTTGACATGATTTTCCCTCCACTGCTTTACAATAGATTTGAATACTCCTAGACCATCAGCCCCGCCTACCAATGCATCGACCGCACGTTCCGGATGGGGCATCATGCCGAGCACGTTGCCGCGTTCATTGACGATGCCGGCGATGTCTTCAAGGGAACCGTTCGGGTTGTCGCCCGAGTATGTGAATACAATCTGCTTGTTTTCTTTTAATCTTTGTAGCGTTTCTTCGTCACAATAATAGTTGCCCTCACCATGGGCTATCGGGATGGTAATGACCTCCCCTTGTTCATACTGACTTGTGAACATCGTGTTGTTGTTTTCCACCTTGAGCTGTACAGGGCGGCACATGAATTTCAGGTTTTTGTTGCGCAGGAGTGCACCCGGCAGCAAGCCTGCTTCGGTTAAAATTTGGAATCCGTTACATACACCCAGCACCGGTTTGCCCGCTTCGGCGGCTTTTTTCACTTCCGCCATGATGTTGGATTGGTTGGCCATTGCACCACAACGCAGGTAGTCCCCATAGGAGAATCCTCCTGGTACCAGGATGCCGTCGAAGCTACTAAGGTCCGTTTCGGAATGCCAGATGAATTCCACTTCTTCCCCCAGCTCATCCTTGATGGCATGGTACATATCGATGTCACAGTTTGACCCAGGAAAAACGAGTACTGCGAATTTCATGATCAGTCAGCCTCCTCGACTTCATAGCGGTAGTCTTCGATGACTGTGTTCGTTAGAACCTTGTGGCACATCTCTTTTACAATCGTGTCCAGATCCTTCTCCGTATCACCGATTGTCAGCTCCAGATACTTGCCGATTCGGAGGTCCTCCACTTCATCGTAGCCCATTTTCACCAATGAGCCCTTTACTGCAGAGCCTTGCGGGTCCAGAATGCTTTCACGTAGGGTAACGTAAATTTTAACCTTTTTCATTCTCTATTGTCCTCCAAGTCTAGTGAGTATGATTTCATAGCTTTCCGTCAAGCTACCGAGATTGCGGCGGAACACGTCTTTATCAAGCTTTTGTTTCGTCTTGGCATCCCAAAGGCGGCACGTGTCCGGGGAAATCTCATCCGCCAGCAGGACATTGCCGTCCTTGTCCCGGCCGAATTCCAGTTTGAAGTCGATCAGCTCCACACCTATACCTTCAAAAATCGGGCGTAGTACGTCATTCACCTTCAGGCCGCCGTCATATAATGCCTGCACTTCCTCAGGGGTTGCGATGCCCAGGACATCGATGTGCTCCGTTGAAATATGCGGATCGCCAAGCGCGTCATCTTTATAATAGAACTCCACAATCGGGCGCTTGAGAGGTGTACCCTCTTCAAGCCCCAAGCGCTGTGCGAGCGAACCGGCTACCACGTTCCTGACAACCACCTCGATCGGGATGATGTCGACTTTGCGTACCAGCTGCTCATGGTCGGAAAGGCGCTCCACAAAATGTGAAGCGATTCCTTTCGCCTGTAAGTTTTCAAATAGCAATGTGGTGATGCGGTTGTTCAAAACACCTTTTCCGGCGATTTCTTCCTTCTTCTCGCCATTGAATGCCGTGGCGCTGTCTTTATACTCCACAAAGAGAATGTCTGGATCCTCCGTTGCGTATAGCCGCTTTGCCTTGCCCTCATACAAAAGCTGACCTTTGTTCATGACATGTTCCCCCTAGATTAGTTTAAGCCGCAACGTTCGAAAATCAGGTCGACGTTTTGGATGTGATAGTTGTAGTCGAAGCAATCGTCCAGCTCTTCCTTCGTTAAGTAGGAAGTGATCTTTTCATTCGCTTCCACTAGTGGACGGAACTGCGTCTGCTCGTCCCATGCACGTGCCGTCAGCGGCTGCACCGTGTCGTAGGCCTCTTCGCGGGCCAAGCCTTTGTCGATCAATGCAAGCAGGATGCGCTGTGAGTAGATCAAGCCAAATGTACGGCCCATGTTGCGCTTCATGTTCTCAGGGAACACCGTCAGGTTCTTCACGATATTGCCGAATCGGTTCAGCATATAGTTCAGCACGATTGTTGCGTCCGGGATGATGACGCGCTCTGCAGATGAATGGGAGATATCGCGCTCATGCCATAATGCCACATTTTCAAATGCCGTCGTCATGTAACCGCGCATCAGGCGGGCCATACCCGTCATGTTTTCAGAACCAATCGGGTTGCGTTTATGCGGCATGGCAGAAGAGCCTTTTTGCCCCTTGCCGAACGCTTCTTCCACTTCACGCGTCTCCGATTTTTGAAGGCCACGGATTTCTGTTGCGAACTTCTCGATTGATGTCGCAATCAGTGCCAGCGTGCTCATATATTGCGCATGGCGGTCGCGTTGCAGGGTCTGTGTCGAGATCGGCGCTGCAGCAAGTCCGAGATGTTCACATACATAGGCTTCGACTTTCGGGTCGATATTGGCATACGTCCCCACGGCACCGCTCATCTTGCCTGTTTCAATCGTCATCGCCGCCGCTTCGACGCGCTCCAGGTTGCGCTGCATTTCCTGGTACCAGCGGGCAAGCTTCAGACCGAATGTCGTCGGCTCTGCGTGTACACCGTGTGTACGTCCCATCATGACCGTATATTTATGCTCCAGTGCCTTCTCGCGGATGATATCGATGAAATTGTGCAGATCCTTGCGCAAAATGTCATTCGCCTGCTTGATCAAGTAGGAAAGGGCCGTGTCCACTACATCCGTAGAAGTCAGTCCATAGTGCACCCATTTGCGTTCCTCGCCAAGCGTTTCGGATACCGCACGTGTGAACGCCACGACGTCATGGCGTGTCTCCTGCTCGATTTCGTAGATGCGGTTCACATCGAATGACGCATTGTCACGAATCTTCTTGACATCCTCTTTTGGAATGTCACCGATTTCCGCCCAAGCCTCGCATGCAAGGATCTCCACTTCCAGCCATGCCTGGTATTTATTTTGCTCCGTCCAGATTGCGCCCATTTCAGGTCGTGTATAACGTTCGATCATCTATTCATTTCTCCTTCTGCTCCGACCAAATGCCAGAGTCCTCGATTTGTTGTAAAGTTGTATTCACATCTTCCGTCATAATTGTAACATGCCCCATTTTCCGATTCACTTTCGCTTCTTTTTTTCCGTACAAGTGAATGGACCAGTCAGGGTATTTGGAAATGGAATTCGTCAGCGGCATCACATGCTGGCCCAGCACATTCACCATGATGGCGGGCGCCCATAGCTTCGGCTGCCGTAGCGGCCATCCGCACACGGCCCGGATATGCTGTGTGAATTGCGAAACATTGCATGCCTCGATCGAGTAGTGGCCGGAATTGTGCGGCCTCGGTGCAAGCTCGTTGATGACAATCCCACCGTCTTCCTGCACAAACATCTCGACAGCCAGCGTCCCGACCAAATCCAGGTGGTCTGCAATTTTCGCCGCCTCTTTTTCCGCCCGTGCTGCCGTTTTAGCATCAATCCTTGCCGGCACAATCGTCTCATGCAGAATGTGATGTACATGTATGTTCTCCCCTACAGGCAGGCAACATGTATCTCCCTTGCCATTGCGCTGGACGATGACGGAAATTTCTTTTACGAAGGGGACAAAGCCCTCTGCGATGCAGACGGAGTGCTCGAAAAGATTTTCCGCGAGCGGCAGGTCCTCTTTCTTTTGCAGCAGCTGCTGCCCTTTTCCGTCATAGCCGCCGCGCGCTGTTTTGACGATGCATGGAAAGCCGATATCAGCAACCTTCCGAACAAGCTCCTCATATGTATCCGCTACGATATAAGGTGCGACGGGACAACCTGCCTCCACAATGGCAGCTTTCTCCGTTACGCGGTTTTGCGTAATCCGGACAAGCTCTGCCCCTTGCGGCACATAGGCGATTTCCGTCAGACGCTTCAATCCCTCGTAGTCGATGTTTTCAAATTCATACGTGATGACGTCACTCACTTCGGCCAGTTCCTCCAAGGCAGCCTCGTCATCATACGGGGCGACGATACGGATGTCTGCGACTTGGCCACACGGAGAGTCCATCGCCGGTTCCAATACGGCAATTTTAAAGCCGGCTTCCTTCGCCGCTACAGCCATCATACGTCCCAGCTGACCGCCGCCGATGATGCCGATTGTCTGGCCTGGATAAATCATTTTCATCACACCAGGTCACCTGTGCTTTCCAACACCTGCTGCTTGATCGCTTCACGGCGTGCCTCAAGCTTCGCTGCCAATTGTCCATCGGTTGTTGATAGGATTTGCGCTGCGAGCAGGCCTGCATTCGTCGCACCGGCCTTGCCGATTGCCACCGTGGCCACCGGGACACCTCCTGGCATTTGTACGATGGAAAGAAGAGAGTCCAATCCATTCAGTGCGCGGGACTGCACAGGTACACCGATTACCGGCAATGTCGTTTTCGCTGCCACCATTCCCGGCAGATGTGCCGCTCCTCCTGCCCCGGCGATGATGACTTGTATGCCGCGGCCGCGAGCCTGTTCTGCATATTCGAACATCAAATCGGGTGTACGATGCGCGGAGACGACCTTTTTTTCATATGCCACGCCTAGTTCGTCCAGCACATCGCATGCATGCTTCATTGTTTCCCAGTCACTGGAACTGCCCATAATAACGCCAATCTTTGGATTCATGAATTCGCTCTCCTTTTCAACGACTATCCTTCTTTTTACGAACTATAAAAGTCCCCAAATAAACTACTCTCTACGCATGAGAAAGCAATTTACTTGAGGACTCGATTCGAAGGGACATGCAGGTGAAATCATCCTGGGCCACATCCTTTTCTTCAATCATGCCAAAAGCTGCTTTCCCTGCATAGTCCGGTGTTTACGGTACCGGGTAGAAACGCTGGAGCCATATCCTCCAGCATATATGTAGGGACTGAATTTCTTTTCCTGTCCACATTTTAACAAGGCTTCTAGAGAAAATCAATGGTAAAATGCGAACATTTTATTTTTATAAAATGGTATTGTTCGGTTTTAAGTCGTTTTCCCTATTTTATTCAATAGGTATTCCCTTAAACTGTATTTTCTGGCGTAAATATGACGGCTCTCCATCGACCATTTCGAAGACAGGTTCTTCTTTCCGGCCGAATGGCATATAGCCCTCCTCCTTCATCCTCTCCAGACACTGCTCGATCGTCTCATTTTCCTGTACTTCATACCATACGTGCTTCTTAGCCAAAAATGCCGCTCCTCCTTCTACACTTTCGTACCGGTGGTATTCCCTCCACCGGAAGTTCCTATTACTATAGCATGGAATGATTGCTCATTTGAAATACCC
>JAZUQF010000448.1:0-11798 GCA_045605545.1 Lysinibacillus sp. | reverse complement strand
AATTATGAAAAGCAGCAAGACCGGACGAAGACGCTGGCCATGCTGCAGGCACTCCATGAAGCGACAATCGGCTGGGAAGGTCCATACTTGCCACGGCAAGATTTAATGAAGAAGTGGGAAGCGAGACTATCGAAGTTCATAAGTAAGGAGAGGCAATTGCTGCCTTTGCTCGGTCCAAATTTCCATACGCTCGTCAGTCTGGGCGAGTTGGCATTGAAGAAGATGGATTCTCCCAAGGGCTCCACGCACTCGCTTCTTCACGGAGATGTAGTACATCATAATTTTCTGCTGGGCGATACGCCTGTATTGATCGACTTTGACCTGGCATGCATCGGGGACCCAGCAGATGAAGTCATTCTGTGGATGCACCGTGTACTGCCGCATATGCAATTTGATGTAAAGGCTCTGCTGTTTGAACAGCCTTATGCGCAAATTGCACAGCAAAAATTAGCGTATCTTATTTATCCAAACGAATTGCTGAGAGAGTGGCTCTATTTACTGCAAGTAAATGAAAAACATAAAGAACGGCTGCTGAAATATGTAAATCCTTTTACAGAACGGGCACTTTTTATGTGGTCGAGGATTATGAAGCATGTCCATGAATTATCGTGACCGCCTGTAGCCAGGCGGTTCTTTTTTATGGGGATGAAATGGACGGTCGCAGCGATACGGAAGGGTGATTCATAGGTAAGCATGATTTCCATATTGATACGATATAAAGAGTGCATTGTTCGGGGAAAAAGGCGAACGGTATGATATAATATCAAGGTTGAATGTGAGGGGAAAACGAATGTACGATTATTTAAAAGGACAAGTTTCGCGTGTGACGCCGGAATACGCAGTATTAGATGTGCAGGGGATCGGCTACCAGCTCTATACACCGAATCCATATGCGTTCCGTGTGAATAACCAGCTTCAGCAGATTTATGTACATATGCATGTGCGTGAAGACGCGCATACATTATATGGTTTTACCAGTCTGGAGCAGCGGGAATTGTTCCGCAAACTAATCCAGGTGTCCGGCATCGGGCCGAAAGGGGCGCTTGCCATCCTGGCGAGTGGTTCGCCGACGCACGTCATCCAGGCCATCGAGATGGAGGATGAGGCGTTCTTGGTGAAGTTCCCAGGGGTCGGCAAGAAGACCGCCCGCCAGATGATCCTCGATTTGAAAGGCAAGCTTGGTTCATTGATGGATGTGGTCGAGCTGCCTAGCACAGAGGACGAACTGCCGCTGTTCGGGGTGAATCCGAATAAGCATGAGCTGGAAGAGGCAATGCTGGCATTAACTGCACTAGGCTATTCCGAAAAGGAGCTGCTGAAGGTGAAGCCGCAGCTTGAGGAGGATGAGTCGTTGACGACGACGGATGCCTATATGAAGCAGGCGTTGAAGCTACTGTTGAAGATGAAATGAGGAAGGGGGGCCAAACATGTCAGATCGTCTATTATCAAGTGAATCAAGCGCATTTGATGAACAATTTGAATTGTCACTGAGACCACAAAAACTATCGCAATATATCGGCCAGCAGACGGTGAAGGAAAATTTGAAAATTTTCATCGAGGCGGCCAAACTGCGTGTGGAAAGTCTAGATCATGTGCTGCTGTACGGTCCTCCCGGCTTAGGAAAAACAACGCTTGCAGTAGTGATAGCAAATGAGATGGGTGTGAACGTGAAGATGACGAGCGGCCCTGCGATTGAACGTCCGGGGGATCTGGCCGCAATCTTAAGCTCCCTGGAACCGGGAGATGTGCTGTTCATCGACGAAATCCACCGCCTTCCCCGTACGATTGAAGAGGTGCTATACCCGGCAATGGAGGATTTCTGCCTGGACATCGTCATCGGTAAGGGACCAGAAGCGCGTTCGGTGCGGCTTGATCTCCCGCCGTTCACACTTGTGGGTGCGACTACCCGTGCCGGTGCCTTGTCTGCCCCGCTTCGGGATCGCTTCGGTGTGCATCTTCGCCTCGAATACTATGATGAAGCATCGCTTGCGCATATTGTTATCCGGAGTGGCCAGCTGTTCAACGTCGGGATGGATGAACAAGCTGCACATGAATTGGCACGGCGCTCCCGGGGGACACCCCGCATCGCCAATCGGCTGCTCAAGCGGGTAAGGGATTATGCCCAGGTGCTTGGGGATGGCCGAATTACCCTTGATTTGGCGAACCAGGCATTGGAGCTGTTGCAGGTGGATCCGCGCGGACTCGACCACATCGACCATAAGCTGATGATCGCCCTGATTGAACGCTTTACAGGCGGACCGGTCGGACTGGATACGATTTCCGCCTCGATTGGCGAGGAGCGCATTACGATTGAAGAAGTGTACGAGCCGTATCTCCTGCAGATCGGCTTCATGCAGAGGACACCGCGTGGCCGTGTGGCGACATACTTGGCGTATGACCATTTCGGCTATGCATATCCCGAACAAAATTAAACGATAGGAAGTTACAAAAGATGAAAGTAGAAGATTTTGATTTTCATTTACCAGAGGAATTGATTGCACAAACACCGCTTCTGGACCGTACGGCAAGCCGGCTGATGGTCGTTAATCCGTTCACGAAGGAAGTTGAGCATCATCAGTTCAGCCATATCCTGGATGAGCTTGAGGCAGGGGACTGCCTTGTGCTGAATGATACGAAAGTATTGCCGGCACGCCTGATGGGGACGAAGGAGGACACCGGAGCCGGCATCGAGCTACTTCTGTTGAAACAGACGGAAGAGGACGAATGGGAGACACTTGTAAAGCCGGCGAAACGTGTCAAGATTGGTACGGTTGTCACGTTTGGAGATGGTCTGCTGAAGGCGACATGCACAGGCATACTGGACCATGGAGGCCGCACCTTTAAATTTTCATACGACGGTATTTTTTATGAGATTCTGGAAAAACTGGGTGAAATGCCGCTTCCTCCGTACATCCGCGAGAAGCTGGAAGACCAGGACCGCTACCAGACCGTCTATGCACGGGAGCGCGGATCAGCGGCCGCTCCGACCGCGGGACTGCATTTCACCGAAGAACTTTTGGCGCAAATCAAGGCCAAGGGTGTGGAAGTCGTGTTCGTCACGCTGCATGTCGGTCTTGGTACATTCCGTCCTGTCAGTGTGGACTCGATTGAAGACCACGACATGCACTCGGAGTTTTATAGTGTAACTGAAGAGGCGGCAGAAGCAATCAATCGTACGAAGCAAACGGGCGGCAAGGTGATTTCCGTCGGTACGACATCTACGCGGACATTAGAAACGATTGCAAGTAAATATGATGGTGAAATCCGAGCTGAACAAGGCTGGACGAACATCTTCATTTACCCTGGCTATGAATACAAGGCAATCGATGGGCTCATCACAAACTTCCATTTACCGAAGTCCACCCTCGTCATGCTAGTAAGCGCATTGGCAGGAAAGGAAACGATCCTTCACGCATACAATGAAGCGGTAAAGGAAAAGTACCGTTTCTTCAGCTTCGGTGATGCAATGTTCATCCGTCCGCAAAACAAGCGTTAAATACCATTTGAAAAAGGCTTATTCAAAGGAATAGGCATACTAATTCGAAGTACTGTTTTTACTTTAGAAACGAGAGGAACTACTAAAATGACACAACCACCAATTCGTTATGAATTAATCAAAACTTGCAAGCAGACGGGCGCACGTCTCGGTATCGTGCATACGCCGCACGGATCGTTTGAAACACCGACATTCATGCCGGTGGGAACACAGGCAACGGTAAAGGCCATGTCTCCGGAAGAGTTGAAGGAAATGAAAGCCGGCATCATTCTTTCGAATACGTATCATCTATGGTTGAGACCAGGAAATGATATCGTGAAGGAAGCAGGTGGCCTGCATAAATTCATGAACTGGGATCGTCCGATTTTGACGGATTCCGGAGGCTTCCAGGTCTTTTCCTTGAGCCAGTTCCGTAAAATCGAGGAGGAGGGCGTGCACTTCCGCAATCACTTGAATGGGGACAAGCTCTTCTTGAGTCCTGAGAAGGCGATGGAGATTCAAAATGATCTAGGGTCCGATATCATGATGGCGTTTGACGAATGCCCGCCGTATCCTGCAACACATGAATATATGCTGCAGTCCGTCGATCGTACGACACGCTGGGCGAAACGCTGTAAGGAGGCGCATCAGCGTCCGGATGAGCAGGGGCTTTTCGGCATCATCCAGGGCGGGGAATACGAAGATCTTCGCCGCCGCTCTGCAGAGGCGTTGGTCGAGCTTGATTTTCCAGGATATGCAGTCGGCGGCTTGTCAGTAGGAGAGCCGAAAGACGTCATGAACCGCGTGCTGGACTTCACAACACCGCTCATGCCGGCGGACAAGCCGCGCTACCTGATGGGCGTCGGGTCGCCGGATTCATTGATTGACGGTTCCATCCGTGGCATCGATATGTTCGTCTGCGTACTGCCGACACGCATTGCGCGCAACGGTACATTGATGACATCGGAAGGACGCATGGTCATCAAAAACGCGAAATATGCACGCGACTTCCGTCCAATCGATGAAAACTGCGACTGCTACACATGCAAAAACTATACTCGCGCCTACGTTCGCCATCTGCTTCGCACAGAAGAAACATTCGGTCTGCGTCTGACTTCCTACCATAATCTGCGCTTCCTGATCAAGCTGATGGAGGATGTCCGCCAGGCAATCCGTGAAGACCGTCTGGGCGATTTTAAAGAGGAATTCTTCGAGAAATATGGATATAATAAACCGGACGCTAAGAATTTCTAGTAGATGTGGTAGCAATTTCTTTCATATAAGAGAAAAAGTTATGAATTTCTATGCTAATCCAAGATTATTTAGAGATTTTATACTATACTAATGAAGTGATAAAGCTTGAAAGGGGGATATTTACGTGGAAGCACTGATTCAATTAGCTCCGATTCTTTTGATGTTCGTTGCGATGTGGTTCATCCTCATCCGTCCGGCACAAAAAAGACAAAAGGCAACAACTGCAATGCAAAACAGTTTGAAACGTGGAGATCAGGTCGTTACGATTGGCGGCCTTCATGGTGAAGTCGATAAAATTGAAGATACAGCAGTATATCTGAAAATAGACAATAACACAACGTTGAAATTTGAGCGTCAAGCAATTGGCCGTGTCTTAGAAGGTTAATGAAAAAGGGTTGTCCCATCTATGAAAATAGAGAGGGACAACCCTTTTTTCGTAAAGAAAACAAAATGCGCCTTTAATATATGGAGGACATTGTTAAAACCCAAAGACAGGACGTTCAGGCACTTGCCACAATAGGATGAATTCGAGGATTGTTTTGATTCTTGAAGGGGGAAACTGGCCGAGTGTCCGAGCCTTCTTTTATCGTGAAAGCCGACTGCCGCAGCTTTTATGCAGACGCAACTTTCTGTATAAGCCATCAGCTTTTCGCCAACACTTGAATGAAAAAAGGGTGTTGAATGTGGAAGACTATTTATTGATCAGTTTCAGGACATTCATTTTATATGTCATTGTCCTGATTGTATTCCGTATGATGGGCAAGCGTGAAGTGGGGGAACTGAGCCTGCTTGATTTTGCGGTGTATGTGCTGATTGCCGAGGTGGCGTCGCTTGCCATTGATAATTTGGAGCAACCGCTGATGCTGGCCATCGTGCCGATTATTTTATTGTTCATCATCCAATATTTGAATGCAATTTTCATTTTAAAAAATAAAAAGATGCGCGACGCAATCGATGGCGATCCGACCATCATCATTCGGGATGGCCGTATTGTCGAGGCGGAAATGCGGAAGCAGCGCTATAATCTGGATGATTTATTCCAACAGCTTCGTGAACAGGGAATCACATCCGTACAGAGCGTCGCTTATGCCTTTTTGGAGCAGTCAGGCAAGCTTTCGGTATTCCAAAAAGGAAAGGAGCCCTTCATCCTGCCGCTTGTCTTGGACGGCTATGTGGATGACAAACACCTTACCTTCATCGGAAAGAATAGAAAATGGCTGGAGGACATGCTGCGCAATGAAGGTATCCACAGCACGGACGAAATCTTTTACTGCTGTTATGAAAATGAAAAGCTCCACTACCAATTAAAAGCGCGCAAATAGCTTACGCACATAGCGCAGGTCGGACACCTTCACTTGCTTTGTGATGAGGAGAAGAGCCGTTAATAAAATGAATGTGATGACCATGCTGAAAATCTCCGAGTGGTAGGAAACGTATGACTGGATGATGCTTGTCACGACAAAGCAGCTATAGGATGCAACAAATAGGCGGAAGCCGACATGGATGTTTGGCATATTGCGCACCGACGCAATATGAAGGAATGATGTCAGCAGGACGCCAAAGCCGATTGCGATGATGGCACCGAATTGCTGGAGCATGGGCTGTGCAGCGAGTACAAGCATGAGCAGGAGCTTGCCCATCCCTCCATAGATGGAATTCATCATGGCGACGCGGGCTCTGTCCAATGCCTGCAAAATGGAAAGTAGCGGACTTTGTATATAGTAGAAGTAGAAGATGGGAGCGAGTATTTTCATATAGCCTGTCTCATCCTTGAGATGGAACAGCTCCCGGGCTAGAAAATCACCGTACAGCAGGAAGAAGGTTGCTGCATAGCATCCGATGAGTGAAGAAAGCCGTAAAGAGATGATGATGCGTTCGTTCAGCAGGCGTGTATTATTGACGGCCGCCGCCCCGCTCACTGCAGGAATTAAGATGATAGAAAGCGCAGCTGGGATGAATGCCGGGAACAGCAGGAGCGGTATATGTACGCCTGAGATGACACCGTACAACGACGTGGCGGCAGTCGCCGTCATGCCCGAAATCGTCAATGCCTTCAGGAATACAATCGGCTCTAAAAACCAGGTGAACGTACCAAACAGCTTGCTGCCTGCTGACGGCAGGGCAATACGGAATAATGGACCGCTTGGATAGGAATCGAGTTTCTTCTCGCTGCGGTGTTTTGTAAACTTGTAATGTAAGAATAGGTAAATGAATGCCCCTAATTCACCGATAGCCGTCATGCCCATTGCATAGGCGGCATCTGTCGTGCTTGTACCTGTCAGCAAATGAGGAAGAACGAATGAAATAGCCCCAATCCGAATTCCCTGCTCAATGAGAGAAGACCAGGCAGTCGGCGCTGTCTTGCCTGTTCCCAATAGATAAGCCTTGATGATGCCTCCGTAAACGACGACCGGTACAGTATAGATGGCGACCATAAGCGGGAAGCGTGTCCCGCTACTTTGCAGGAGGGTTTCTGCAATCTTCGGTGTGATGAAGAAAAGGACGGGAAGCAGGACAATGATTGAAATGGTGGAAATCTTCATGCACTTCTTTAGTACACTCGCCGCTTCAATCTTTTTTCCTTTGGCATAAAAATCTGCCACGATTTTCGTCAAGGCGATTGGCAGACCAAGCTGCACAAGCGAAATGAAGAAAATGAATGCGGGGTAGGCTGTCATATAAATCCCTACAACTTCTTCCCCGGCAATGCGCATGAACTGCATACGATAAAAAAATCCGAACAATTTAGACAAGAAAATGACAATCGTTAACATGAGTGTCCCTTTGACAAAAGAAGTCATTAGCTGGCGCAACCCTTTCTCTTTTTAAAAGTTTCATATACAATATCTGTATGCAGATGCGCCTGCCATTAAAACTAATGATTAGGGGTGGATGAAAATGACAGTTCCTTACGAATCGCTTTACAATAAAGTAGATATTGTTTTGCAGAGCAAGCTGGAAGAATTCCAATTTTATGAATACGATGCAATTACGATGGAACAGTTGTGGGCGTACTGCGTTGAAAAAAAATGGCGAAAAAAAGTCATCGAGGAGCTTCCCTTATATGAAATCGTTTCTACCATCTTCTCCATCACCCCATCCGATCTGCTGAACTATGTGCAGGTCAAAAGCCTTCAGTCATATGACGGACTTGTTGAAATCAATATGGAGGAGCTAGAGGAATTGCTTGGGTCTAAGAGTTTAAAATAGAAAAATAGTAAAAAAATGTACATTCGTCATAAGTTCATTTGACAGGGGACGATGTGTGACTCATAATAAGTTTATTGCACGTTTCTTTTACAAATTTTTCTGAGAACCACAATCGCCTTCCCTATAAAAAGGATGGTCGAAGCAAGGAAAAAATGTAGTTTTGGCAGCGAGTGGCTACTGCTATAGAAGTAAAAGAAAGGGCGCAATGTGTTTGCGCCCTTTCTCGTGTGCGTAAGCATACAAATTGAGGAGGATCTACAAATGAAATTAGCAAACCGTATCATTACGTTCATACTTGTAGTAGGCTTGCTGTTCGCAGGTATGAGTACGACGGTCAAAGGAATTTTGGAAGATGTAAAACTAGGACTAGATTTACAGGGCGGATTCGAAGTGTTGTATGAGGTCGAATCACTTGTGAAGGGGCAAGACGTAACGGAGCAGGTTTTGGTCGACACGACAACTGCCCTGAATAATCGAATCAACGAATTCGGCGTCAGTGAGCCGAGCATCCAGATTGAAGGGGAAGACCGTATCCGTGTACAGCTGGCCGGTCTGGATGACCAGTCGTCTGCAAGGGAGTTGCTATCGAGTACGGCTGAACTGACATTCCGCGATGTGGACGATAATATCTTGTTGGACGGAACGGACTTGAAAGAAGGCGGCGCTACCGATTCTTTCGACCAGCAGGGCCTGCCGATTGTTACCCTGACATTGAAGGACGCCAATAAATTTGCGGAAGTGACGCGGGAAATCTCTTCCCGACCAGCTGGGGAAAACCTGTTGGTCGTGTGGCTTGACTTTGAAGAGGGCGTGGATTCCTATGCAGCTGAGGCAGCCAAGTCTGAACCGAAATTTGAATCTGCGGCTACTGTAAACCAAGTTATCAACTCAACTGACGTGCAAATTTCAGGTAACTTTACAGTAGATGAAACGAAAAATCTGGCAAGTGTTCTTAACTCGGGTTCATTGCCTGTTAAATTGACGGAAAAATACTCGACATCCGTCGGCGCACAGTTTGGTAAGGATGCATTGAACGATACGGTATTCGCCGGCATTATCGGCGTTATCGCAATCTTTGTCTTCATGCTGGCGTACTACCGCCTGCCTGGATTCATTTCCATCATTACGCTGACGGTGTTTACGTATTTGGTGCTTGTCGTATTCAACGGCATCAACGCTGTATTGACACTGCCGGGCATTGCAGCCATCGTGCTTGGAATCGGGATGGCGGTCGATGCCAACATCCTGACAGCGGAGCGTATCCGGGAGGAGCTGCGTATCGGACGCACGGTGAAGGAAGCTTATCAATTAGGGTCCAAGTCTTCATTGACGGCCATTATCGATGCACAGCTGACGACGCTGCTTGCAGCGGGTGTCCTATTCGTCTTTGGTACAAGCTCTGTCAAAGGGTTTGCGACGACGCTGATCATCACAATTCTATTATCATTTGTTACAGCTGTTTGGGGATCACGTATATTGCTTGGTCTGCTAATAAACAGCGGCTACTTCAACAATCCGGCATGGTTCGGCATTGCAAAATCGAAGCAGCATAAACCGGAGGAAGAGGTATCTACACTCGATCTGTCCACGAAATTCGACCGTTTGGACTTCGTAGGCAACCGGAAGAAATTCTATGCCCTCTCATTGGTCATCCTATTGGTTGGTTCAATTGTTATCGGTATCTTCCAATTAAATCTGGGCATCGACTTCTCAAGCGGTACGCGTGTGGAAATCAAATCGGAAGAAGCATTGACAAAAGACCAGGTCGTTGATTATCTGGATTCCATCGGCTATGAAAATGAGGATGTCGTCATTTCTGGTGAAGAGCAGAATATCGCCGTCATGCGCTATGGCGATGACTTCACGCAGGAGGAGATTGCGGACTTCAAGGCGAAGGTCATGGCGGACTATGGGGAAGAGCCGAATGTCAGCACGGTATCGCCTACAGTCGGTAAGGAACTTGTGGAGAATGCCATCAAGGCGCTTTCCATCGCAGCGCTTGGCATCATCATCTATGTAGCAATCCGTTTCGAATGGCGTATGGGTGTCGGAGCCATTGTATCCTTGCTGCACGATGTATTCTTCATCGTAGCGATTTTCAGTTTCCTGCGTTTAGAGGTCGATATTACGTTCATTGCGGCGGTTCTGACAATTGTCGGTTATTCCATCAACGATACAATTGTAACGTTTGACCGGATCCGCGAGAATGTAGAACGTGCCGGTGCGATTACGACAAAAGAAGAGTTGGCTTCAATCGTCAACAAATCCCTTCGTCAGACAATGGGGCGTTCTGTGAATACCGTGTTGACAGTCATCGTCGTCGTCATTGCATTGATTGCATTTGGTGCACCATCCATCCAGAACTTCTCGATTGCCTTACTAATCGGCCTGGTGATGGGGATGTACTCGTCTATCTGTATTGCGGCGCAGATTTGGTACACATTAAAGTCTCGCCAAATGAAGAAAAAAGGGACTTCAGTTGTGAAAAAAGAAAAGAAACAATGGGGTTCAGACGAGCCTGTCGTATAAAGATTGTGAGGACTGCCGATAAGTTCAGCTTATCAGGCGGTCCTTTTTTATGGCCGCGGCCATCTTTGTGCTTTTTTCTACTAGAATCTAATCGTATTTTTCCTATTCGAATGAAAAAATCGTTATAATGTACTTCATAAGGAAGTGAGAGAATGATTGAATCAACGAAGAAATGGATTGTCCAGCGTCCGGATCAAGAGCTTGTCGAACGACTGCAAAGCAAGCTGGGCATTTCCGCAATAGCAGCGAAAATCCTCATAGCAAGAGGCTGCACATCGGAGGAACAGGCGGCGTCCCTGCTAAAGACGGACGAGCGCCATTTTCACGATCCGTTTGCCATGGATGGAATGGAGCAGGCTGTGGAGCGGATCAATAGGGCGCTTGAGGACGGCGAAAAAATATTGGTATATGGAGATTATGATAGTGACGGCATTACAAGTACGACCGTCATGCTGAATGTCCTGCTCGATCTGGGGGCGGATGTTGACTTCATGATTCCGAACCGCTTTACTCATGGCTATGGACCGCATGAAGAATTGTTCAGGCAGGCGCATGAAAACGGCGTACAGCTCATCATTACAGTCGATAATGGCATCAGCGGAATTGAACCGATTCGGATTGCAAAGGAACTCGGGATGGATGTCATTGTGACGGACCACCATGAAGCGGGGGAGGTGCTACCGGATGCGGACGCCATCCTTCACCCACGCGTTCCGGAAGGCCATTACCCATTCGGGGAGCTTGCCGGTGTCGGGGTCGCGTTCAAGCTGGCGCATGCATTGTACGGAGAGGTTCCAGAGCATTTATATGAATATGTAGCTATTGGTACGATTGCCGATTTGGTGCCTTTGAAGGGTGAGAACCGCTATCTGGTCAAGAAGGGCATCGAGGCGCTGAAGACATCAGCAAGCCCATGGGTAAAGGCGTTGTGCGAGGCGTCCGGTGTCAAACAGAAGGACATCAATGAAGAAACGGTCGGCTTTTATTTCGGACCGAGGTTGAACGCAATCGGCAGGCTCGGTTCGGCGATGCCTGGCGTGGAATTTTTGATGAGCGATTCCAGGCAGCAGGCCGAGCCTTTGGCGAAGCAGCTGAACCAGAAGAATGATGAACGGAAAGAAATCGTCCAGACGATTACGGATGAAGCAATCGCCATGATTGAATCGGATGAAGCTTTGAGAAGCAGCCGTGTGCTCGTCGTGGCTAAGGAAGGCTGGAACCCCGGAGTGGTGGGGATTGTCGCATCGAGGCTCGTCGGCAAATACTATAAGCCGACGATCGTGCTATCACTCGACCATGAAAAAGGGACGGCGAAGGGCTCGGCAAGGAG
>JAZUQF010000447.1:0-4700 GCA_045605545.1 Lysinibacillus sp. | reverse complement strand
ATGGGCCATTTCTCAATGCCTTATATAGCCGGTTTTCTATAAAACTCAGTTATGCCCCAGCCTCTTTACCTACAGCTAATTCACAATATTATGCTCGTACAGATAATTGTAGGATATATCGATGAATAGGTACTCATTGTTCGGCAGCGCCATGCTGAATGTACGCGTCAGCTCACCCGTTTCAATATCCGAATAGGCATTGGAGAGGTGCGCTATCTGCTCCTGGCGCATCTTCAGCAGATTCTCAAGGAAATAAGCACGCCAGCTCCAATTTTTCTGCAGCGCCTCTTTTTCCGTGACCCATCGCCCTTCCTTTTGGCGAATGTTGGGCGTCGTCTGGAACCCTTCCCCGTCACAGATGTACAGCCTGAATGCATACTCCTGCAGCTGATTCGCCAATTCCATCAGCTTTTCAGTTTCCCTGCCCGTGGGGACGATGAGCTCCACATTTGAAATGAGCGCCCTCTCTAGCAGCTTTATCTCCTCAAGCTTCTGGCTGATCAACTTTTTCTCCGTAGCGATGAACTGCTCGCATTCATCTCTAAAGCGGGCCTTCAATGTATCACGTGGAATGAAATCCTTGGATGGCTTTTCCAGGTAGGCCCCCTTGTAATAGCGTGCACCGTTTTTCCACCCATGCTGCAGCTGATAGATGGTATCGACGCCGCTCACCATCAAGGAAGCGCCCATCTTCAGCGCCAGTGTACGTAGCGTGGTGAACACATGATTCTGATTGCCCCACTTGTGATAGTCCAGCTGGCCGACATCAATGCACAGCACGCTCGGCTCGAGCAACAGCAACGAATCCAGCTGACTGTGTGCACCAATATTTTCAAGCGCCACCTTCACCCCGTATGTCTGGATATACTTTATGAGATGGTGCAGCTGCCTGAGGTCCGTCTTTGATAAATGTTCATTCATCAAAAGCGTGATGTGATGAAGCTTTTCCTCTGTAACCAATTCCTTCAGCAAGGAAAAATAGCTTTCTCCAAAATCCATGAGTAATAGATTCGGATTGCAGGGGATGTAGAGATCGACACTCTCGATTTCCTGCAAGGCCTTCTCAATCGCCTGCCGTACGACAAGCTGCTCCACTTCCGCCCTGATTTCTTTCGGTATTTCTTCATTGTATGTAAATGCCTCTATATTAATTACAGCATCCTTATCGGCAATGCGCCCGTTCACTTCATATGCGACGATGCTATGTTCATCCGCACTATAGATTGGTTCGAAAAGAATCTCGATCTGATCGAGCTTATCTAACGCACTTAAAACATCCATTGGATTTGCCCTCCCTCTGTCATTATGTTCATCATAAAACAAATTATCAATTAATTCAAAATTCACCACAAAAACATAATAGCATAATAAGGATTCCATAATTTCTCCAGCATAGAGAAAAGCCGTTTGAATAATACTATCTATTCAAACGGCCTTTTTCCCATAGGAAAATTTCACTGTGCGCCATATCCCAATTTCTCCAGTGCCTCATATACCGGCTTGATCTGAACATACCCTTCCCCCACTACTTCGTCATTGACCAAGACAAGTGGGTAGAAAAACTCATCTTCCTGGATGCGTCCGGCATAATCGATGTCTCGTTCATTCTCAAGTGCGCCTTCAATATTGATAAAGCGATATTCCACTTCCTGATTGGGGAATTTCCGGGAAACCGCCGCTTGCAGCCACTCGTATGTATCCTTTGAAGAAGGGGCGTTGACGCAGCTGGCGCAAATGACATCGGCGCCATAAACTTCAATGATTGCTTTCGGTCCACTCATATTTATTCCGACCTTTCAGTATTTAAGTATTGGATTTTTTGGGTTCTTCACATTATAATTATTTTAGTGAAAGGAGTCGAGTGAAATGACAGATATCGAACAAAAAGAACAAGTACAAGAAGTTTTAGATAAATTACGTCCATTTTTACTACGCGACGGCGGTGACTGCGAATTGGTTGACATCGAAGACGGCGTTGTCAAATTACGTTTATTAGGTGCATGCGGCAGCTGCCCTAGTTCTACAATCACATTAAAAGCCGGCATTGAACGCGCTCTTCTAGAAGAAGTGCCTGGCATCGTTGAAGTAGAACAGGTCTTTTAATCGTCGTTACGCATCCGGACATCCATCAGCACAAATAAAAGCGGCTTCCCTTCAACATGAAGTGACGCCGCTTTTTCCTATTTTGAATCTCCCCGCATCGCTCGGATCTCCTCCCAGCGCTCCTTGGCCATCTCCACAACCTTCGCCTCACCGCCTACCCTCTGGCTCTCAATCACTTTTGAGAAGAAGCGTGTGGCATTTTCCATATCATTCAGGCGGCGGGACAATTCCGCTATCATGTATATGATGCGTACGGCGGACATCTGTGTACTCGCATAGTCTTCCGTAGAATAGGATTCCAGGTATTGATTACGTGCGATTTCCATAAAACGCCGCTCCTGCTCCCGATTCTGGAGTGAGCGGTAGAACCAGGCGAGACGAAGGGCAAGCCCCGCCTTTGCAACATGCTTTTCCTTCTTAATGTCGGCGCATAGCAAGGCAAGCTTGTAGGCTTGGATAGCCTGGAAGACCGTCCGCTCCCCCTTGAAGTCATGGTGCACCCACCTATCTGTAATCTGTTCCTTTATTTCATCGGCAGTGCCGGGGGAGAAATAACGGGAAAAATCTTCTGTAAATGAAAAGCCGCAATGCTCGCAGACAAATACATTATAATACATCGCCTGCACATTACCCTCCTTATAAATAGGCATAAAGTCTGTATCTGTATCGGAGACTTTAACGAATTTCGAACGGACTTTTAATGTGGGAAAAGTTTTTTTACAGTGCAGACAATCAATCTTTTTTTCGTAATACGGGGAAATATCCATATCCTTCCATCCCTTTGCTCATTTAGTCATATATCGATTATAGCAAATTATAGGATATTAGTATCACTTTTATTTCAATTTTTGTCAAATCAGTTTTGTTGTCATGTGGGAAAGACTATTGATATGATAGAGGAAAGGAAGGTGACTGTGATGACAACTGAAAAACAAGTAATCATTTTAACGGAAGCGGCATCATTTCAGATTAAAGAGATGATGAAGCATAATGGGGAAGAAGGCTCCTATTTACGTGTCGCAGTTCGCGGCGGCGGTTGCAGTGGTCTTTCATATGGCATGAATTTCGATAAAAACAAAAACAGCGATGACATTTCCGATGAGCAGTTCGGGCTTCAAATCATCGTAAGCAGCGAGGATGCCCCAATCTTGCAGGGGACGACCATCGACTATAAACAATCGCTTCTTGGCGGCGGCTTTACCATCGACAACCCGAACGCCATCGCTTCATGCGGATGCGGCACTTCATTCCGCGCCCCGCAGCGTGAGGGCACGCCCGAAGTATGTGATTGACAGCTAAAAGCGTCTTTGACTCTATTGGGCTATACCTATTATCTAGTTAGTCGATTTCCAGCGGTTAGTACAAGAGCCTAGACATTTCTACAACTCAAAAATTGATATTAAAAAATGCTTTCAAGGTTATGCCTTGAAAGCATTTTTTATGCACTATATTCACTTTCATCAGTTGTCGTTTTGACGTTTGTACATCCAAAGGAGCCCTGATTTCATCAGGCGGGCAATGCGTCCTGTCACGGTCGTATCGGCCAGGTGCACGAAGCCCTGCTTCTTGCCTAAAGAGCCCATGAAGCCTTTCAGCTTGATGTCCGGCATCTTCTCCGGCAATGCTGCGCCGCTCCAGCGCATCTTCAGCACCTTCACAACCCGCTCGGCCTGCTCTTCTGCAAGCTGTGCAGTCGGTGGAAGTTCTGATGACGCACAGTCCCCAATTACATAGATATGCTCATCGTCCGGCAGATTGAAGTATTGCGTGACGATTGGACGGCCGAATTTATCTTTTTCAGCCTCCATGTCACGGACGATTTTCACCGGCTGTACCCCCGCCGTCCAGACGATGGCATCCGCTTCGATCACCTGGTCGTGGTTGTATAGGCGATTGGGCTCCACACGCGTGATATTGGAATTCGCCACTACCTCTACATCATGCTTCTCAAACCAGGATTTCACGTATTTGCTCAATTTTTCAGGGAAGTCCCGTAAAATGCGGTGCGAGCGGTCAAATAATTTGATGTTCAGGTCCGAACGGCTTTCACGGAGCTCACTCGCAAGCTCGATGCCAGATAAGCCGGCTCCGACGATGGCAACCGTTGAACCTGGAGGCAGGCCGCAAACCTTCTCAAAAGTAGTACGTGATTTGGCAATTGTCTGAATACTGTAGGTATTTTCTTTCGCTCCCGGCACGCCGTGATATTTATCTTCACAGCCCAAGGCAATCACCAGGTCATCGTACGCCACAACCTGGCCATCCTCCAGATGCACGGCCTTTTCTTCCTGGTCGATGCGGACCACCTCGCCGTATACCTTTCGTAGACGTTCATGCTCCGGAAATGCCACGCGAACTTCCTTGTCCGTCGACGTCCCTGCAGCCAGTGCATAAAATTCCGTTTTCAAGCTATGGAAAGGGGTACGGTCTATCAGAGTGATTTCTGTATCACTTGGTAGATTATTTGGCAATAAACGCAGCAATACACGCATATTTCCATAACCGCCACCTAATAAAACTAGTTTATTCATAGTCTTCTCCTTTGTTTATTCCATTGTTTTCATATAGTTCACAAAGTCTCCATAAACGAGTATAGC
>JAZUQF010000446.1:0-5380 GCA_045605545.1 Lysinibacillus sp. | reverse complement strand
CATTTTCCGCAAGGCTCATCTGCTTCTTTTCCACCATCAGAAGCTCTCTATCAGGCTACCCCCTGCGTACTTTCCTTTTCAACGCTTTTGCTATGTATTGGAAATTATAGTAGCATCTAATGCAATGAATTTCAATCCTTTTTACTGAATATTAAAAATATTATGGTCACCATTAGACGTTTTGGTTGATTTCGATAAGTGTGCCGTTAGGGTCCCTGAATTGCGCTACACGAATCATCCAGTCGTTACGGTTGTGCGGCTCGGTCAGAAACTCGACATCCTCCTTCAACCGGTTGTAGGCGGCATCCACGTCCTCCACCGCAAAAATCAAGACCACTTCATTCGCAAAGCCCTGACTGAGTTGATGCTTTTCTCCAACGTCCTCCAACATCTCCGCTTTATCAAACAAGGCAATCTGGATGCCGCCCGCCTGAAATTGTGCATAGTGCGACGTTTCGTCTCCCCATGCGCATTCCAGCTTCATTACATCCCGATAAAATATAAAGCAGTCCGTATAGCGATCGACCAACAGCCTTGTATGTGTATAAATCATGTTTCTCCCCTTCGCCTTGCCACTATGGTATTTTCCACCTCATAGAAAAGCAATTCCTTACAATGCCCCCTGTAGCCTTACAGGTGGAGCATTGTTCAGTAATGATGCACCTCTCGCCATCTATAATATAACAAATAATACTATTAATCAGAAAAATATGAAACTTCATCTACTGTTTGTTCGTAATCTATTACTAGGAAGGGAGCGTGCATCCATGAAATTATTCATCGGTTTGTCCATTATCGTCATTTGCCTGGTGATTGCCCTTGTCATCTGGAAAATGAACAGTGCCAGCCCACTGTCCATCCATCAGCATGTGAAGAAGCACATGGACAGTGGACAGGTTGCCCTCGTCATCCAGCGCAATAATGAAGTGCTTGTCGAGGTGAATCCGCAAGAACCATTACCCCTCGCCAGTACGGTCAAATTCATCATCGCCATCGCCTACGCCAAGGCTGCAGCTGATGGCCGTATTGATGCATCGTCGCCTGTCCTTATCAAGGAGATTGAGCCCTTTTATATACCAAAGACGGACGGGGGTGCCCATAAGGCCTGGCTTGGTAGCCTCGAAGGTGCCAAGGCCGTCCCCCTCAGCGAGGTTGCAAACGGCATGATGCTGTACAGCTCGAATGCCAATACCGACTACCTGATTCACCGGCTCGGCCTATTCGAAATCAATAAGACCATCCGCCAGCTCGGCCTGCAGCATCAGGAAGAACTGTATCCGCTCGTCAGCTCTCTTTACATTCCCGTCCAGCTGATGGATGAACACGGCTATGACAAAAAGGAGGTGGCGCAAGCACTCGAACGGATGGACATTGGGGAATACCGCATGCGTGCCATGCAAATCCATTCAGACTGGCTCGACACCCCGCCGGATGCGGAAGATATCAAACGTATACAGCAGGCGCTGACGGTGGAAGTACAAAAGGTATGGTCGGACCGGCTGCCACGCGCATCGGCCGCCGACTATGCAAAACTGATGGCTATTTTGAACAGCAAAAACCACTTTCCACCCGCTGTACATGCTTATTTGGATCCAATTACAGAGCAGCTGATGCAGAATCCCCAAAATCAATCGTGGCTCAAGCATGCCGGCCAAAAGGGAGGATCCACGATGTTCGTGCTGACGAATGCCATGTATGCCACCGATAAACAGCATACAACAACGGAATTCGTACTGTTATTGAATGATTTGTCGCTGTTTGAACAGATGAAGTTGGCACGGAGCCTAAATGAATTCCAGCTGAAAATCCTGACAGACCCCGCTTTTATGGAGGAAGTACAGCAGGAAATTAAACCGGCCAAATGACGACAGTTTACACGAAGCATGCAGGAAGGCACCACTTTAACATCGTGCCTTCTTCATTTGCGCCGTAACCTTATCGGGCACATCGGCCACCTTTTCCTCGTACATTTGCTTTTCCTCGAATTCAAGCCGTAGATTACGGAAATATCCACCGCTTCCCTCTCCCATTAGATGGCGGATTTTCTCCATTGCAGTCCATTCTCCCACCATTTTTTGCTTCTCCATTTTCGGATGTATCACTTATTTATCCATCAAATAGCACCGGCTTGATTGCTGGCGATGAACCAACATAGCTTGCCATAGCGCAACCCCTAAAAGCAGGAAGCTCCCTGTCAAAATGACTGGCCGCAACCCTATTTGTTCAGCGGCTACGCCAAAAACCAACACAAGAGACAACGTTCCGAGCGATTCAAAGAGACCGAAAACGCTTGTAAATCTACCGAGAAGCGCAGTTGGAATGTTGCGCTGGATGTAGGTGATGAAGCCGATATTTACATAGCAATGCGCAAACGTCAAAACAAAGAAACCGATGGCGGCGGTGGCAAATTGATGCGACACTGCATAAATCAAATAACCCAATGCAATGAAGACCGCTCCATATTTCATTGATAAAAGGGGGCTGTATGGCCATTTTGCATTGATGAGCGACCCTGTGATCAAACCAAGGCCCGCTATGCTCACTAACAGACCATAAGTCGCCTCCGTCAGACCTAAGCCCTTCTGCGCAAAGGCAGCTTCCAGAGAATCCAGTGCAGTCATGCAGACGATTATAGAGCTGCTAAAAACATATATAATACTGACAAACCGTTCGTTTCTCGAGTAGTTGCTTACACGTTTCCAATCCTCCCGAATCAGCTGCAGCGTCATTTTTTCATAGGCTGGAGCTACCTTTTCTATGTCCGGCAACCGCCAGATAATCAGTGCCGCCAGGAGCAAAGCAATTCCGTTTACGTTAATCGCCAGCTGCGGGGCCCCTATCAGAAACAATAATCCTGCTATACTTGGTCCGAGGATGAACCCGGAAGATTGGACAAAATTCCTCCACGCATTGAAACGCTGCTGCTCCGACGCATCAATCAATTTCGTCATATAGACAAAAGAAGCAGTGGAAAAAATGGTGTTCATCACTTGTAGAATAAACGAGAGGCCATAGATGAACGCTATATTGGTCGTTGCCGCTAACACAAGAATGAAAGCAGCTCTAGCTACATTAAGAGCCACCAGCAATTTTTTAGTGTCCATCCGATCAATAAATGTGCCCGCCCAGCTGTTGGTCATAATTGCTGCAATCGGCGTAATCATGTATAAAACACTGACAGCAAACGATGAGCCAGTAAGGCGGAGGACAATCATATTCAGCCCAATGAAATAAACCCATTCACCGACATTCGAAATCCACATACTGAAAAGCAGCAATATCTTCTCACGTGTCATTATTCAAGCTCCCTTCCTATTTTTGAGCAATAAAAAATTCCACCCCCAAGATGTTCATCTTAGGGACGGAATCGAATAATCGACACGTGTTGCCACCCTTTTTCGCCGGGACATCGCTATCCACAGCCTTATCCAGTACGGCCCAGTCGGCGTATACTGGTTCTCTGTAACGGGAGAACCCGTCGCATCATCATCCTTTCGAAATCCTCTGCGCTACTCCAAGACTTGCTTCACAATGGCTATTCCTGCCCGCTTTCACCTGACCGGGCTCTCTAAAAGGATTCATCATCGCTACTCTTCTCTTCTTTGTATTTCCATTAGTATAACAAAATATTTTTACAATATGTAACATTTGTTGCGCACCCTACCTCTCCAAAGACAGGTGCACAAACCGGCATGGTTCGTGCAGCCTTTATACATGGAGCGGTACTGGCGGCTCCGGAATGTCCGACACGACATCCGCCTCCGTCAGGCGTAGCGGGGTGATGGTGAAGCCGGCGTCGAATTCCGCCTGCAGCTTCAGGTCTTCTGCGTGTCCAGGTAAAAGCTCCACTTCCTCATTGGACAGGTCTACCGACGCAATGCGGGTCATGACCCGCTCAATGGACGCACGCTGGTCTATAGATAGCTCGAAGGAGCCGTTCAACAAATATGGTTTGATCGCTTCTTGGATGAAACGTTGTGCGTCTTCCAGACAGCTGAATTCAAGAATTTTTTCCACAGAGAATTTGACCTCTTTCTTCTCGCGCTTACGCTGCGCATTCAGCTCCTCCACCTGCCGGATGATGCCTGAAAGTCTTCTCTGTGCGAGCTCGACCAAATGATTCTGCGTACTATACAAGTGTTCAAGCACTATTTTTTCATGACGCTTAATTGTATTATAGAGAGCCTCGCACTTTGCCTGTAGCTGGTCGAGATGGCGCCTTTGCCTCATCACCGACAGATTGCCGTTATACTGTGCCGGATTCCCCTTTTCGATACTTTTGCCGAATGCCTTGCGATGCTGGGTATCAAGCACCCCGTACACCTGCATGTACTCCACCTGTAGCTTTCGGTAGTCGCGTACCGACTGTTGGTAATGCAACGCATAGTATTCGAATTCCTCGATTTGCTCGTCACGCAGATACAGTTCGCTCGTCAGCTTCTGCAGCAGCTGGTACAGCGTTTCAACAGACTTGAAGACGCCGCAGACCTGCCGGCATTCCTGCTGATAGGCCGTCAGCAGTGCCATATCCCGTTGCTGGCGTGTATATTCAAAGTCCTCTTGCCCCTCGTATTTCTTTAGGCTTTCGTGCGCGGAGTAGTAAGGCTCCCTTTTCTTGATATGCTCGATTTCTTTATGGAAATAGCCCAGCCACCGAGTCAGCCGGTCTACTACATGCTCCGTCTTCTTCCTGTGATTTTCTGAAATGGCCGCGATGAGTTCCAGCAACTCCAAGTAACCTGACTCTTCCATCATCTGTGGATCCTGCGTCCGGGCTGCTTCGAGTGCCTTCTTGGCAGATACGGCATTCATGGAACTAGTCTGGTTGCCATAGCGGATGGACTCTGCCGCCATGAACCCGGCTGCATCGGCCTCATCAATGGCATTGAATATAAAACGGGGCTTTATATGGCGTTGATTGTATTTTTCGAGCAATGCCAGTTCCGCATAGGTCGCCTCCTCCCCGTTCCGGACTACCCAGAAGATTTCATCCGCCCGCTCGATTAAGAGCTCGGAGAAATAGGCCATCTCGTCATTCAACATCTCCAATGCTATCGAATCGATGAACGTTACATTTTTCAGGAAGTCATGGTTTATATAAACTTCAATGTAATCGATATACTCCCGGATCATTCGGCTGCCCTCTACATCCGTTGTCGTCAGCAGCTCCATTTTATCAATATCGAATGTGGCGACCATGCCATCCAGGAAGAACGCCTTGATGCACTCCTGCTCCCCGAACCGGATAAAAGTATTCACACTCGTCGAATACACGTTGCTGACAGACAATACCTCCCGGCCAAGCAAGGCATTGACGACCATCGTCTTTCCAACACGTTCCTTCCCAAGAAGCAGAATCGTTATAGGGGCGCTTGCATCT
>JAZUQF010000445.1:0-6106 GCA_045605545.1 Lysinibacillus sp. | reverse complement strand
TGCAAAAATTACAATCAACCGTCCAGAAGTGCGTAATGCATTCCGTCCGAAAACGGTAATGGAAATGATCGACGCATTTTCACGTGCACGTGACGATAAAAACGTCGGTGTAATTATCTTGACTGGTGAAGGCGAAATGGCCTTCTGCTCAGGTGGCGACCAAAAAGTGCGCGGCCATGGCGGTTATGTAGGGGAAGACGAAATTCCACGTCTGAACGTACTTGACCTGCAGCGCCTGATCCGTGTCATCCCTAAACCGGTCGTAGCGATGGTTGCAGGCTATGCAATCGGCGGTGGACATGTATTGCATGTCGTTTGTGATTTAACAATCGCAGCGGACAACGCGCGTTTTGGCCAAACTGGACCAAAAGTAGGCTCATTTGATGCTGGTTACGGTTCCGGCTACCTGGCTCGTATCGTAGGCCATAAAAAAGCGCGTGAAATCTGGTATCTATGCCGTCAATACGACGCACAGCAAGCGCTTGACATGGGCTTGGTGAATACGGTCGTACCATACGAGCAATTAGAAGACGAAACGGTTAAATGGTGTGAGGAGATGCTTGAGATGTCTCCGACTGCACTGCGCTTCCTGAAGGCGGCAATGAATGCCGATACAGACGGCCTGGCAGGGCTTCAGCAAATGGCAGGGGACGCTACGCTTCTTTATTACACAACTGATGAAGCAAAAGAAGGGCGTGACGCGTTTAAAGAAAAACGCAAGCCTGACTTCGGCCAATTCCCACGTTTCCCATAAATCGATTTCTGTGGATAAGAAGGGCATTCATGCCCTTCTTATTTTTGTATAAAGGTAGAACAATAGAAAAAGCGGAATGGATATAGTAAAGTGAAAATATAATAGGCAACCGTGGGTGAGGAGATGGAATGAATGATGGAGGCCGCTGAATATGAGAAGTTGAAGGGCCAATTGATTTCGCTTTTTAACTATAATACGGATGCGATACTAGTTTTGGATAAGGAAGGGATGATTCTAGGCGCGAACCCCTCCTTTTTTGAGCTTAGCAGTTATGAAGAGCAGGAAGTGGTGAATCGGCATTTTCAGGAGTTCATCACCAATGAAGCGGGAGAGGAAGAGTCTGGGCAGTTGTCGCTCCATGAACCTTACCTTTTGGACAGGCGCTTTCGGTTGATTGCGAAAGGCAATGTGGCTAAAAGGTGCCTGATGCGTCTGAATCCAATCAAGGAGGGCGCAAGTCTGACCGGCTATTTCCTGATTGTAAAAAGCATGGTGGAGCTGGACCGGATTGCAGAGCGTTACTTGGAAAGCGAATTGAATTACCGCAGGATAGCTGAAAACATTCAGGATGTCCTGATTTTAATGGATGAACATCAAAATTATTTATATGTGTCTCCTTCAAGCAAGGAAGTCCTCGGCTTCGATGATACGCATATAGCGGATGGACCATTCTTCACTGTCCATACCGATTATGCAGCTGAGCTTGAGGCTGGCTTCAAAGCGGCTCTTGAAAAGAAGGAACCGTTTACAATCAGGCTGAAGGCATTCAGCGAGGTACGGGGGTGGTTGTGGCTGGAGCTGAATGGAAAAGCGATTCATGACCAAGAAGGGAAATTCCTGCACATTTTACTGATTGTAAGGGATGTTTCGAAAGAGCAGCAGCAGAAGGAGCATCTGAAGTACTTTGCCTATCATGACATGCTGACGGGCCTGCCGAACCGCCGCATGTTCAGCAAACGACTGGACGAAGCAATCGCCATGCTGTCTAAGCAGCAGACGCCTTTTGCGCTCATGCTTTTGGATGTCGATAATTTCAAGCAAATCAACGACTCCTATGGCCACGAAATCGGCGATAAGGTCATTGCTGAGCTCGGTTTGAGATTGCAGGAGACGATCCGGACGCAGGGGCTTGCGGCAAGGCTTGGAGGAGATGAATTCGTCATCTTGCTGCCTGATGCAGGGGATGTCAGGCAGCTAGAAGGAATTGCGCAGCAAATCAATGATACTGCGGCGAAAGGCATCGACATCGGGCAGGTCCATTTGGACGTCACGGTAAGCATAGGTATTGCCGTCTGCACGAAGCCGCCATTGACGGCAATACAGGCACTGCGCCGTGCCGATGAAGCCTTATATAAAGGAAAAAGCCTTGGAAAGAATACCTTCACTATTTATCGCACGGAGGGATGAATGGGGACGCTCTTTGAGATTCCTTTTTGCGACGGATGTGCCGTCATTTTAATGCGCATTTAGTAGAAATGATGATAGGTAGTAGCTAGATATTTACCGGAAAAAAGCTGTCCAGAAAGCCTCTGCCTTCCGGACAGCCCTTTTTCATGTGTAGGAGGGAAAGTATATGCAGCCGAACTGGTTAGCCCAGCGCCGCTATTTAACGCCCAATCGAGTGGGTTTGAGTTTTCATGAAGAACAGTGGACGTTCAAGGAGCTTTATGAGGAAGCCGTGAGCATCGCGAGAAAGCTGACGTCGCTTCAATTATACAGCGGGGACCGTATTGCCATTCTAGGTCCTTCCCGCCCTGAGCTCATCATGATGATTTATGGATGTATGCAAAAGAGGCTGGAAATTGTGTTGCTGAATGGCAGGCTATCGCCGTATGAGCTGCAATACCAGATTCAAGATGCTGAAGTAAAGGCGGTTCTTGTCCATGAAGAGGAACGCTGCAAGTTATTTGATGATGCCCGGAACATCCTATTTGCTGAAGTGTTCCAGGCGGAAGAAATGGACATGGAAGAGGTGGCGGAATGGGATGATGATTCGACGATTTCCATCATGTATACCTCGGGAACAACGGGCTATCCAAAGGGCGTTCGCCAGACCGTTCGAAACCACAGCTCGAGTGCCATCAGCTCGGCCCTTAATCTCGGTTTGAAGGAAGATGATGTATGGCTATGCGTCGTGCCGATTTTCCATATCAGTGGATTCTCCATATTGATGAGGTCCTTGCTGTACGGCATGAAGGTACGCCTATATGAGAAGTTCGACGCCGCCTTATGTGCTGTGGAAATCGCACAGGGCTCGGTGACAAGGATGTCCGCTGTCGCTGTAATGGTCGAAAGGCTTCTTACTTATATGGAGGAGCACGGCATGACGGCACACCCGGGCTTCATGTCCATCCTTGCAGGCGGCGGTCCGGTGCCTGTGGATTATTTGGAGCGGGCGGACAGGCTGCACCTGCAAATCGCCCAGACATACGGCATGACGGAAACCTCCTCGCAGAGTGCCACATTAAGCAGTGAGGATGCCATGAGAAAGGCAGGCTCGGCAGGAAAGCCGCTGTTCTTCAATCAAATTCGCATCGAGGGAGCGGCAAGTCCGGGGGACGAAGGGGAAATATGCATCCGCGGACCGCATGTGACGCCCGGATACATCGGCCGGTTTGCGAGCCGCCCGACAACAGAAGACGGATGGCTGAAGACAGGGGATATCGGCTATCTGGACGAAGAAGGCTATCTCTATGTCATCGACCGGCGAGCCGATCTCATCATCTCCGGAGGGGAAAACATTTACCCGGCCGAAATCGAAAATGTACTGCTGGCTCATCCATCGGTAATGGAAGCGGGTGTATGCGGTATGGAGGACGAGATATGGGGGCAGGTGCCAATCGCCTTTGTCGTCCTAAAGAGCGATGTATGTGAGGAGGAGCTTCTGGCATTCTGCAAAACGAGGCTGGCATCCTACAAGCTGCCGAAAAAAGTTGTATTTACCGACAACCTGCCGCGTAACGGCTCCAACAAACTCGTAAGAAGAAAATTAAAGCAATCTATCTGACGGAAGGATGTTTCCTGTCCGGAGGCAACTACATTTTTCGATTGCAATTGAATGGATGATTAAAAAGAGGACAGAGCCGCATTTTCGGGCTTTGTCCTCTTTTAGTATCAATTATTGAAGCGCTGTCTTCAGTGCCTCCATATTTTTCTTCATCAGTGTGAAGTACGTTTCGCCGTTAGCAACGTCTTCCGGCGTCAGCACGCTCAGGTTATGCAACGTCATTGTCTCGGCGCCTACTTCTTTTTGAATGACCTCCGTCAGATTGGATGATACATTCTGCTCAAAGAAGATATACTTGATCTTTTCTTCTTTTGCCAGGTCCACAATCTTCATCAGTTCCTTTTGGGATGGCTCACTTTGGGAGTTCAAACCTGCAACAGGAACCTGGTGAAGTCCGTAGTGGCCGGCGATATAGCCGAACGCAGCATGTGAAACAAAGAATGTCTTTTTGGGTGCATCCTCAGCCATCGCTTCGAAATCGGCGTTCAGATTATCCAGCTCCACTGCAAGTGCATCAAAGTTTCCTGTGAAAACTTCTTCATGCTCGGGCATTGCCGCCACCAGTTCATCCTTGATGACCGCCGCTAAATCCTTGGAGATGATGGGGGATAGCCACACATGGGAGTCATGCTCGTGAGCTTCGTCTTCATGGGACTCATCTTCCTCATGGTCATGCCCATCTCCTTCTGCATGTACATGCCCTGTGGAAATGTGGAGCATCTCCTCGCTTACGTCATCTGCGGTGGCGACCAGTTTCACCTGTTCATTCGCCAGCGTGGTCTTTGCCTTTTCTACAAATCCTTCAAGGCCGAGCCCGATGTAGAAGAACAAATCGGCATCCGCCAAAGCCATCATATCTTTTTGCGTCGGCTCGAATGTATGCTCATTGGCGCCTGGAGGGTAAATGGAAGATACATCTACATGGTCGCCGCCGATGCGCTCGGCAAAATATTGCAGAGGATAAACCGTCGTATAGATGGATAATGCATCTTTCTCTTTATTAGTAGTTGATTCCGTATCGGTATCGCCTCCGCTACATGCCGCTGCTACAAGGGCAACAACCGACAGCAGGAAGAATGATAAAAGCCTTTTCACCATGCTCACCTCTTAATTGTAATTATTACGATTTAAATTCAACATTTTTTATCATACAGGAAAGGGCAGAAAAAGACAATAAAAATAACCTTCGAAGTCATTTTTTTTTCGAAGGCCATTCTTCAGGAACGGGACCAAATCCGCCTGGATGGAAAGGTTGGCATTTTAAAATACGGATTGTCGTTAAAATCAAGCCCTTGACGGCACCATGCTTTTGAAATGCTTCCAGCCCATAACTTGAGCAAGTGGGATGGAAACGGCAAGAGGGAGGTGTCATCGGTGAAATGAATTTGCGGTAGAAGCGAATCAGCCAAATGAACGGGTACTTGATCATTTGTCATCCTCCCTCTGATACGTCTGCGCCGGACGAGGATCAACCGTCTGCTTTGCAGAAAAATTGTTTTGCTTCGCTACTAAAAAGATGGCCACCGCAAAAATTGAGACGATGGAAACAACGACAATCAAAATTAATGGTAAACTCAATGTTTTCACCTCGCCTTCTATTATAAAGGGATGTTGCCGTTTTTTGTTCTATAATCTCTTGAACAACTAATATTAAGACCGAAAATTCTATAAATCTTCATTTTTAAGAATTAGAAAAGTGGGTATAATACCATTGATAAGAAATTTATCTATTAACTCAACGAGGTGATTGGATGGCAAAGAAAACATTAAACAATCAATTGAATGACTTAGTGGCAACATGGTCGGTGCTGTACACGAAGCTACATAACTATCATTGGTATGTAAGCGGACCATCTTTCTTTACTTTACATGCAAAATTTGAAGAGTTATACAATGAAACGACATTGACGCTAGATGAAATCGCTGAACGTATTTTAGCGCTTGGCGGCAAGCCGGTTGCAACGCTGAAAGAGCATCTGGAGATGTCACGGGTGGAGGAAGCAACAGGTAAGGAATCGGCTGAAGAAATGGTGCAGACGATCATCGATGACTTCTCTGTAATGATGGATGCCTTGAACAAGACTATGGAAACGGCTGCCGAAATGGGCGACGACCGTACGGAAGATTTATTGAATGCTAAATTCCAAAGTCTGGAACAACATTCATGGATGCTATCTGCATTCCTTGGTAAATAATTGATACATTGATACACAAACGAAGATGCGGCTCCTAAAGCGGGAGGCCGCATTTTGTGTATAAACGATTTGGCTACCACCTATACTATTATGGAGGTGGCTACTATGGAAAAACAAACATTTTATGTATCGGTTCCGCATCTGACGTGT
>JAZUQF010000444.1:0-1614 GCA_045605545.1 Lysinibacillus sp. | reverse complement strand
AAACCGTTTCATATCAATCATCCGAAGAATCTATACAAGCGATTATAGAAGCCATTACTACCAATAACGGAGTCATCGAATATGTTTTGAACAACGGTTCTCGGTTGTCGAAGGATCAATTCGAACTGGTAGCAGGCAAATAAGGGGAATGAATGATGAATAAGATTACTATTCAGCATATTCCGTTCCATCCTACGTTAACACCGAAGCAGGCAGTCAAGGAGACAGCGTCGACATCGTTTTTGGACCATCTACAGCAGGCGACACGGCAGGAATTAAAGATTAGCAGGCATGCTTCTGAACGGATGAAGGAGCGGAATATCGAGATTTCAGACGAAGAGTGGCAGCATGTCACAAACAGGGTGCTAGAAGCCCGTGATAAGGGTGTAAAGCAGCCATTGGTATTGCTCGACCAGGCGGCACTGATTGTCAGTGCAAAAAATGCCACTGTCATCACAGCATTGGACCGCCACGAAGCAAAATCTCAGCTATTTACAAATATTGATGGAACAATCGTACTTTAGGCAGGACCGAAACGGATGCCTCATACCGCCGACCGGTTGGCGCGGTATACTCAAAAATCGAAGGGAGAACGCTACAATATGTTACGTTCAATGTACTCAGGTATTTCAGGTTTAAAAAACTTCCAGACAAAATTAGATGTGATTGGTAATAATATTTCGAATGTCAATACGTATGGTTTTAAAAAAGGACGCGTCGTATTCAAGGATTTAGTTTCACAGACGCAGGCAGGAGCTTCAGGCACTTCCGAAACACGTGGTGGGGTGAATGCGAAGCAGGTAGGTCTGGGATCACAATTAGCGGCAATCGATACGATACATGGTACAGGGGCTTTGCAATCAACAGGTAGGACGCTCGATTTAGCGATTGAAGGAGAAGGGTTCTTTATGGTAGCGGATTCTGTAAGGCCTACACCTGCAACAGGTGCACCAGCCAATCCGGCCACTCCAGCCACAGTACAAGGGATGGGAAATGTGTTATTTACTAGGGCTGGTAATTTTTATATGGACGGCAATGGCTATCTAGTTAATGGAGATGGTAAATATTTAGTAGGGATTAGAAACAGCACTAATGAGCCTAATTCATTTACTGCCGGTCATGGACTGGGGAGTCAATTTGAAGCTGACAAAAGTGCTGAGATGGGTAATTACTCTACGGGAACGAATATTGTTGATTCTTGGACTCTTTCTACTATGAAACCTCTTCAAATTCCTACAAGTGCTCAATCTATGAATATTGGACAAGACGGGACAATTAGTTTTGTAGATGCGGATGGAAATCTACAATACGCGGGTACTATATTTATGGGGAAATTCCCAAATGCAGAAGGTTTAGAAAAAAAGGGTGGAAATTATTTTAGCCAGACTCAAAATTCAGGGGAAGCATACGTTAACCTATCAGCTAAAGACGGCATCGGTACAATCCAATCCGGCTTCCTTGAAATGTCCAACGTAGACCTTTCCGAAGAGTTCACGGAGATGATCGTTGCTCAGCGTGGATTCCAGGCGACTTCCCGTATCATCACGACATCCGATGAAATTCTGCAGGAGCTTGTCAACTTGAAACGCTAGATTATTGGATTGTTAGATTCAT
>JAZUQF010000443.1:0-3622 GCA_045605545.1 Lysinibacillus sp. | reverse complement strand
TTAGGTACGTTCAAAACGCTTTCCGGCTTCTATCCGGTTGCCATTGTACTGAATACGGCCTCGTTCCTCCTCGGAGTGGCAGGTGCAGAGAAATCGGCCCTGCTCTTATTCATACTGGCGAGTTTGCTTGTTTTCATCCTGATTGGCGCCTTTGTAACGGTCGATGCTGTACGCCAGGATCCGAAATCGGTCAATGGCTTCTATGCGTACATCGTGTATTTCTTGGTTTCATTTGTTGCCTTGTCCTATATTTCTACTTCCATTGCAAGGTCCATCATCGATGATTTCATGAGAAGCCTTCCTTTTTAACGGGTTACCAGACACCCTATTCCATCTGATGATTGATTACCTTCTCCGTTTGACGGGACTTAGAACCCAAAACTTATGAACCACTTCCTTTACTTTCAAGTACGATGGTTATCAAAAGAGGCTGGCCGGCCAAAAGACAGCCAGCCCTTTTTGGATAGCAATCAACCTGCTTAAGATGCCTGCATGAGTTTCCTATAAGTATCGAAATTTTATAACAACTAGATAAAAACGCTTTCTTTGAGCGAAAAACGACCATGTTCATTTTATCGTCAAAAATGTATAGATAACATGCTATTTACAATGAAAACTCATTGATGTCAGACGTCTATTCATTGTATATTGGACTCAACAAATACCACTCATTGGAGATGATACAAATGAACACTTCCATTTTGGAATATGTAGAAAAAATGCAGGCCACTCTATTAATTGATATGGTCACTGCAAACGAACTTGACTTATATGATATCGCCAACGATATGATTGCCAAAAGCGATGATAAGGACTTTGAGCACATTTGCCAGGCCTATGAAATCGTAAAGCACCACCTTGTAGGATAAGTCTTCTTCCTTATCGTCTGACCCCCGTTAAAACCCTATATGAGCAGAAGCATCTTACCTTCTGCCGACTTTCCAGCTTCCTATCGCAGGAAGCTTTTTTGTTTGTGCTCCTTCCTTGATGCATCCACCCCTCTCCAATCATCTCATTTATATATATGTGCAGCCTGCTGCAACGACTTGCATCAATCACTGACGCCTCCTCCTATATTCGACACACGGACGCCCTACCCAAAAATAAATTCACAATTAAGACAAAAATAAATTTGTCAATATTTATTTTTCAAATAAAATGTGAACCCGATATCAAAAATGATGAATGAAAGAGAAAAAACACAACATAAAATACTTTATAAAATAAAAATGTTGAATTTTCGTCACAAATTACATATAATAAAAATAACACAAGGGATTAGGGATGAATGAACATTACTTTCTTAGGAGGGATTTGTATGACGAGCTTTACAAACATTCGACAAGATTTACACTTAGACGAGGAAGTACCTTTAGCAAGGGATTTCAAAAGACCAAGCGCATTTATCGTGCTAGCTCCGGCATTAGGCTTTGCAAGCTATGGACTAGCTGCAGTGGGCATGATCGGATATGATATCCTGACAAAGTTATTCTAATAGCACACACAAGGGGACGCCTGAAAAGTATTTCAAGGTGTCCCCTTTGCCATGAGGATGGCGGCATTTTGATGCAACCACCGCAAGAGCATTGTTTCTTAGCAGATAATGAGCAAGAAAAGGGAGCTGTTCAGAAAGAACCTACTTTCTGGACAGCTCCTATTTTACAGAACAACAAAATTGATTTCGTCTGATTAAAAAAGCCCCGCTTCCAATCATCTGCTATGCGCAGAACGATTAAAAACGAGACATCCACCCTTCTTCATTTCCCTTCCTTGCAGGACAGCCAACACAATTCTTCCGTCACCTCGTGCGGGATGACAGGAAAATTGGCCAGCTCACAAAGTGGCAGCCATACAAGCTCGTATGTCCCCTCTCCCGTAGCGAACTCTTCCCCGTCCCCGGTCCCAAGCCTGCCGCCTGTAATGGTAGCATGATAATAAAATTGCGTCACCTCGCCGAAAAGGACCTCAGCGAAGCATTCACCCAATGCAACGTGTACACCAAGCTCTTCAAACGCCTCACGAATGGCCGTCATTCGAGGCGTCTCGCCAATCTCTCCTTTTCCGCCAGGGAACACATAGTATGTCCTGCCCTTCTTCACGCGTTTTATCAGCAGTACATGGCCGCCTTTTCTGATAATGACCCTGCCTGAATGCTTCATCTCCCTCACCTATTCCCTCACAGTATCTCTTCGATGGCAACTGGATGATCCTATGCCTGCCCGTTCATTTCAGAATGACCGATGCCTTTGCCTCAAGACGCGTCTAATGTCCAAAAATCCGATTGTCCCACAAACCAATACACCCATGCTCAATAAAGAGGTCATGAACCAATTGTCGCCCCAGCTGATTATAACGCTGTATAAGCAAGCTAAGGCAGTGGCTAATGCCCCGTAGTTCGACCTTACTGTTTCCAACTTCGAGTGTTTTTTCTTCCCCAAAACAGCTCCCCCATTCTTTGTGCATCATCTTCTACATCTACTCTTCCAACAGCCTTTCGTCAACCGTAATTGCCGGATTTTTGCTGACCAGCAGTTCAATGAAACCCCGCCTGTCCTTCGGTGATAGGAGTGCAAACCCCATCCCCTTATTATATAGCACTTCGATGCGGCTGAAGGACAGGGCTGGTGCCGAAGCGGGATTATATGTTTTCGTCAGCTTGTAGATGGAATCAATCGGAATGACCGCTTTTGTAAAGCCCGTTTTGACAATGAGCTCTTCCTCTGTCACCTCATAGCCCGTCTTAAACCAGGCCCTGCCAAATAACGCTCCAATCATTGCTGTTATGAGCAGGGCGACCAGATTTCCTTCCAGAAAAAACGGCAGAGAACATGAAGCAACCGCTCCCCAGACAATGATTCCCAACAGAACGTCCTTTTTTGAAGTAAAGTACATGACAACCCCCTGTTTACCCAATTTATACAATTATATCTTATATCGTAAATCTTGAGCATTTAACATGTCTTTATCACAATGGTGAATCTTTATAGTAAAAACATTCCTGTAAAACGCGGAACAAATGACTTTTATAGTTCAACAGCCTTGCGAGTACCGTTTGTTTCGATCATCCTCCATAAAAATCGCAATACACAATCCAGTCCTGTTTTTCTTGATTATAGAAATAATAAAAGTTGCCGCCATCTACTATATAAATCAAGTAAATCTTCTCCATTACACATTTCCCATTAAAAAAGCCCCGGCTTTCACCGGGACGTCGGATGCTTATTCAAATACTAAACGCTTTTCTTCATATGCTTTGATGTGGTCCTCATACTGGAATGTAAGGGAAATTTCATCCCAGCCATTCAATAGCATCTTTTTATAATACGGATCGATATTGAAGCTATACGTTTTGCCATAGCCAGTCGTCACCGTCTGTTCTTCCAGGTTCACTTCGATTTCCTGCGCCTGCTCGATGCCTTTTGCCAACAGCTCGTCACATTCCGCCTCCGTCAGACGGATTGGCAGGATGCCGTTTTTGAAGCAGTTGTTATGGAAAATGTCCGCAAATGACGGTGCAATGACAACGCGGAAGCCATAGTCCAGGATGGCCCATGGTGCATGCTCACGGGATGAGCCGCAGCCAAAGTTGTCCTGTGCAATAAGGATTTCCGCACCCGCGTAT
>JAZUQF010000442.1:0-1608 GCA_045605545.1 Lysinibacillus sp. | reverse complement strand
AACCTGGACCATATCACAAAAACTATACGTTCTCCCATTGAAAAAATAAGGTATTAACTGCAAATAACTTCCTGTGAAAAAAGACAATTTGTTATACTAGTAGATAACTAGTATAAATGCATCTTTAGAGAGGGATGATGTTTTGGAGAAGTTGGAGCAGCATGAGCATGTCAGGACGAGCTGGTGGCAGGAATATTTTATGAAGATGAGAGGGCAGCATCTAGCTGTCAGCCACAGAACGAACATGGCGGATGCTCTGACGGCGGCCGTTGGGGGATTCATCGGCATCGGGACATTGCTGCTGTTGACATACATGACGGGGACCCCGTGGCTCATCGCATCGCTTGGCGCAAGCTGTGTGCTTGTCTTTGGTGCATGGAACGCGCCGTTCTCCCAGCCACGTAACATCCTCGGCGGTCATATCATCTCAGGAACAATCGGCATTTTGTTCTACGAGCTGTTTGGTGCGCATCCATTGGCGATTAGTGCAGCGGTAGCGCGCACTATTTTTATCATGATGCTGACAAAGATGATCCATCCACCAGGAGGGGGCAACCCAATCATCATGCTTGGCGGATACAGCTGGAGCTATCTATTTGCTCCAATCATTGTGGGGGCGGTCGTCATTATCGTGTATGCCGTCATTTTGAACAACATTCGTCAGAACCGACATTATCCATTGTTTTGGTGGTAGGTGGACATAACGGAGGATAGAGAGGAAAGAGTTTTGTCAGAATGGCCATGACCGCTATAATCTCGGAATAACGCAAGCTCCGTTTTTATAGAATTTCCACATGTTAGGGACAAGGTTTGGCCATTGGAAGAAGCAAAGGGGGAAGGGATCATCCACCCCAATGATGTGGTGATTACCATCATTTCAAAGGTAGGACGTCCTCCAAAAGGTGCTTCTCCATGCGCAGTGGCAGTAAGGAGCACTCAGCCCGGCGCAAAAAGGCTAAGGCTGAAACAATCTAACATCATATAGAAGTACAGGCAAGGCATAAAGAAGCCCTTGCTTTTTATTTTGTGGTTTTTACAAAAAAGAGTTTGGTAAAAAGTAGATTTTTTTATATAAGGATTGAGGACCAAACGCTTTACTAAAGAGGATAGGTTCGACAATACGGATGATCAGGGTTTGAATCATGGTACCGTAATTACATTCGCCTGATGCGTCATGCATTATCTTTTTAGAAAACAGTTGAAAACTGGCTGTACGTCGGATGATGAGAAAATGGAGTCAAAACGACAAGAACTCGCCAGCTTCGTTGATTCTTGGAATGTCAAAAAGGCTCATTTTTTCACAATATTCATAGGGCATTCACCTATTAGCTAATTTTGGTTTAATCACTTGAATTATACCTACCTTAAGGAATTGTCCTTTTTTATTGTTTGAAATCCATTGATATCAAAGGGAGTAGAATTATGAAATTAACTCAACTATAGATTGAGGTTTTTATGATCATGCTGCAAAAATTTTGGTGGAAGTTTTCTGAGAATAATACTTCGAAAAATGCTTCAAACTTTTCAATACCCATGAATAAAACACTTCAATTTCAATTTATTTTAGAATATTCTGAAAAATAATTTCATATCTATATTATGAATCTA
>JAZUQF010000441.1:0-2207 GCA_045605545.1 Lysinibacillus sp. | reverse complement strand
TCTTTTCTAATTTTCATTATACACGAAAAAACAGGTGGAACATCTCCCTGATGCTCCACCTGCCGGCCAGTCATGCCAATCTTCGTTTACTTTCAGTAGAATCGTATAATACAATTCCCTACACTGCTAAAATTAATATTCATCCTCACGGAAGCCGAAATCACGAAGATGCGTCTGCTTGTTGCGCCAATCTTTCTGTACCTTTACCCATAGCTCCAGGTACACCTTTGAGCCGAGCAGCATTTCGATGTCCTTGCGGGCCCGGATGCCGACTTCCTTCAAAAGGGCTCCCCGTTTACCGATGACGATGCCCTTTTGGGAATCACGCTCTACCATGATGGTAGCCTGGACACGGATTTTATCCTCATTCTCTTCATCACGCTTGATTTTATCAATCACTACCGCAATCGAGTGCGGGATTTCTTCACGTGTCAGATGAAGCACCTTTTCACGGATCAGCTCAGAAATGATGATGCGCTCCGGGTGATCCGTTATTTGGTCAGCCGGATAATACTGCGGCCCTTCCGGCAGATACTTTTCAATCGCGCCAAGAAGGTTTTCTACGTTGTTCCCCTGAAGCGCAGAAATCGGCACGATTTCTGCAAAGGGATATTTGTCTTTATAGGATGCAATGATGTCCACCAGTTCATCTGGATGCACCTGATCAATCTTATTGATGACAAGGAAGACCGGCGTTTTATTGCCCTGCAATAGTTCCAGGATGAACTCGTCGCCCTTTCCGATCTTCTGTTCCGCATTCACCATGAACATGATGACATCGACTTCACGCAGTGTATTTTTCGCCACCTTCAGCATGAATTCACCGAGCTTGTGCTTCGGCTTGTGGATGCCCGGTGTATCGATGAAAATCATCTGGGAGTTGCTTTGCGTCAACACTCCCTGCACCTTATTACGTGTCGTCTGCGGTTTGTCCGACATAATAGCGATCTTTTGTCCGATGACACGGTTTAAAAACGTTGATTTCCCAACGTTCGGTCGGCCGATAATCGAGATGAAACCCGATTTAAAGCCATTATCGTTTACTTGCTGCATAATCCAAATCCCCCGGTGCGAATGCGCCTGGTAATAGCTCACCCACTGTTGTTTGTTGTACATCGCCTTTTAAATTCGTTAAATAGACCGGCATATCCTGACTGCAGAATTCCGCCATCACTTGGCGGCATGCACCGCATGGCGAGCATGGGCCTTCCGTATCAGCCACTATGGCCAGTGCTTTGAACTCTTTCACGCCTTCTGAAACCGCTTTAAAAAATGCTGTCCGTTCTGCACAGTTCGTCATGCTGTAGCCGGCATTTTCGATATTACATCCATGATAGACCGTACCGTTCTCCCCCAGCAGCGCGGCACCCACCTTGAACTGTGAATATGGTACATATGCCTTTTCACGCGCGATTTTCGATTCTTCTAATAATTGTTCCATCTTCATAAAAGAACAACCCCTTTCAAATTATTTCATAGCCATTTCGGCAAAAATATCAGCATTCCGATTATAACACTCGCGACGGCAAATACAAGCACGGCAGCCGCTGCAATATCCTTTGCCTGCTTCGCAAGCGGATGGATTGCCGGGGATGCAAGATCGACCACACGCTCGATAGCCGTGTTGAATAGTTCCGCCCCGACTACCCCTGCCATAGTCAGCACCAGGATGACCCATTCCGTTACAGAAAGGCCCGTCAGCAGCCCCGCGGCTACGACAACGATGGCGCACATGTAATGAAAACGGATATTCTGTTCCCGCATGGCCGTCACGAGGCCCTCTGCCGCATAGCCGAATGACTTGATAAACTTGCGGATGTTCATTATTCCCGCAGCAGGCCAAAGGAGGCAAGAATTTCATCCTGCTTGCCGAACATTTCCTTCTCATCAGCCTCGTTCATATGGTCATAGCCCAGAAGGTGAAGGAACCCATGCACCGCCAGGAAGCCTAGCTCACGTTCAAAGGAATGCCCGTATTCCTCGGCCTGTTCACGGGTGCGGTCCGTCGAGATGATAATATCCCCCAGTACACGTGGAATGCCTTCACCAATGATTTGGACTTCACCTTCCCCCATCTCTTCCAAAGCAAAGGAGATGACATCCGTCGGTTGGTCCTTGTCCCGGTATTCCCGATTGATTTCGTGGATTGCCTCATTCGTCACGAACGTGATGGAAACTTCAGACCCCTCTTCAATTCCTTCCACCTT
>JAZUQF010000440.1:0-4238 GCA_045605545.1 Lysinibacillus sp. | reverse complement strand
TCATGATCAAATCGATTTGTTCCTCATCCCCCATATAAAAGGAGTGGGTTCCTGTTTGGACAAACCCAAGCCGCTCGTAGAAAGCGATGGCATTTTCATTCTTTTCCCATACGCCTAACCACAGTTTGCTTTTCTTATGTTTATCTGCAATTTCTACAGCCTGATTGAGCAAATACTTGCCGAGTCCCTGTTTTTGAAACGCGCTTTTGATATAAATCCGCTCGATTTCAAGAGAATCGGGCCCCATTTCTTCAGATTGCGCGTCATCCATATTGAGCTTTAAATAACCAGCGATTTCGTGGTTGAAATAAATCACAAAAAATAGCGAAGCACGATTGCCTAGTTCTTTTTGCAACTGTTCAAGGCTGAACGCCTTTTCCAAATAGGCCGCCATGTTTTCCGGCGAATTCTGATGCCTGAATGTCTCGTTAAATGTTTCATGGCCAACTTCTTGAAGCGTATGTACATCTTCAAGGGTACATTTCTTTATATGTATCGTCATTTTCCTATGCCGCTCCCTTTATAGAGTTTAATAATGTCTTCTATTGCCTTTTCCAAGTATCAGTTTTTCCCGACTGAATAGCCATCGAATAACCGCCCACCATGAGGCTGCAGGATATTTTCGACCAAATATATTACCTGCTTCTTATCCTCTGTCCTATAAAACGCATCAAAGGCTTCTGCGAATTGGTTGGCGAACTGTTCGTCGTAATTTGTTAAAGCACGAAAGGTCCACTTTGATGTGCCAATCCATTGACGGTTTGTTCTTAGAACAAATTCACTCGCCAGTTCAGCAAGCCTGTTTGCTATGAAGATTTCTTCCAATCTCGTAGTAGAACCTTTGAAGTCATCGAGCGCATCCGTAATGAAGTAACGCTTTGTCTGGATTGTTTCAGTAGACCATTCTTCCGGTCCATTTTCAATGATTTCCTTCGCCTCTTTTTTAATTGGACTAACTATCCCACTGTCTTTTAAAATGACTCCCTCCATTACCATATTAGGCAGTGACGGGCGGGCACGCTGACAGTCGCTTTCAAAATACCGCTTATAGGATGTAAGGTTATGTACAAAGACCTCGATTGCCCATCCAAAGTCCACTAAAGAGTCCCGATAAGGTGAACTGATAGTAGTATCAAAAATGACAATGTCCAGATCCGACGTTGCGGTTGCCTGTCCCCGTATGACACTTCCCGCCAGCAAGGCACCCTGGCAATTGGGAAAATGCTTATTTACAAACTGATGTGCCGCTTCGATTTGCTTCAGCCTAATGGATTCCCCCATTTTTTCACCTCTTTTTAAATGACATTTTATTTACTTCTTCAAAATGGTCGGAAATCCCTTTAGATGACTAACCTGACCTATTCATGGTAGGGCCATTTCCCTCTAGTAGGCATTTTTTACCGAATGCCATATAAACAGCATGAAAAACAAACGATATAGCAAGGAATTTTGTTATTTTAGAATAGTTAAAGAATAGTAATTGACATACAGTTTACATCCCTTTGTAAGGTAACAGGTAATGTTTTAAACCCTTATGAATGCACTATTATTTAATATTTCTCTATTTCCATCAACTATAGACTTAATTTTCTTTCTTTTCAAAAATTAAGATGTTACAATAATAAAAAGAGGAAAATGGAGGGAAATGTATGGAAGTAAAAATGATGGAAAAGGCTGTACAAGTTGCGCTTGAAAGTGCCCAGACGAAAAATGGCGGTCCGTTTGGTGCCATTGTTGTGAAGGATGGGGTGATTGTAGGTGTCGGGAAAAACTCGGTGACTACCAAAAATGATCCGACTGCCCACGCGGAAGTGATGGCGATCCGAGATGCTTGCAAGAACCTGGACACTTTCCAACTGGAGGGATGCGATATTTATACTTCCTGCGAGCCCTGCCCCATGTGTTTAGGCGCCATCTATTGGGCAAGGCCGAACAGAGTCTTCTACGCCGCCACGCAGCACGATGCTGCGCAGATCGGATTCGATGATAACTTCATCTACGTCGAGATGGCAAAGGAAAAATCAGAGCGACTAATTAAAATGAACCTTTTGCAGCCGGAGGGATATTTGAAGCCGTTCGAGTTATGGGACACTATGCTGGAAAAAGTCGAATATTGATTGGACGGTGCTATGGGGGCGATAGAAGCCCCTGTACACTAGTTCTTTTCTTACATATAAAAAATCCGAGTATGTATACACATCTCGGATTTTCTTGCGTTATTCAGGTATCGAACCCGTCACACCCTTCACCAGCCAGTTCATTGATAAGATGTCTTTGGAGGTTAATGTTTCCCCTTCAGGAACGCGAAGCTCACCCTTATTATCATAAATCGGCCCGGTAAAGATTTCGGTATCACCGCTCATAAGCGCCTTCCTGACTTCTTCTACCTTCGCTTGGACATCTGCAGGGACATTTTTTCCGAATGGAGCTATATCCGCCATACCTTCTGCAAGTCCTCCTAGATAGGATGCTGATTTCCAAGTGCCGTCAATCCAACTCTGCACGACATCGACATAATGGTCTCCCCAATGGATGACAGGGTTTGTAATATAGGTATCCGATGCGTATTCGCTCATATCCGCATCATTTCCCATACCCCATACGCCGCGCTCTGCAGCTGCCTGTATACCTGCCGGAGAATCCTGATAATTAGCAAGTACATCGATGCCTTGATCCAGTAGCGTTTCTGCCGCCTGTCTTTCTGCTGTCGGGTCAAACCATGTATTACTCCAGACAACCGATACGTCCAGATCAGGCTTTGCTGTTTGTGCTGCTAGTGTAAAGGCGTTGATCGTATAGATGACTTCCGGAATGGGAAATGCCCCAACATAGCCTATCTTGCCGTTTTCCGTCATGGACCCGGCGGCGATGCCGGAGAGGTACCCAGATTCCCAACCCTTCACCTGATATGTACCTACATTTTCTGCCGTTTTATAGCCAGTTGCATGGAGGAAGAGGACATCCGGGTATTTCTTGGCTACATTGATGGTAGGGTCCATATAGCCGTAGCTCGTTGTAAAAACAATATCATGGTTCTGTGCGAGTTCCTCGATGATACGGGCTGAATCAGGGCCTTCTGGAACGTTTTCAACTGTCGTCGATGTAATGCCGAATGTTTTATCGACAAGCTCACGTCCTTCGTCATGCGTCTTCGTCCAGCCGCCGTCAGCAGGGACACCGATATAGACAAAGGCCACTCGTGGCACTTTTTCTCCGTCCACCTCAGCAGCACCCTTTTTCTTCTCAGAGGCACTTGCATCCTCTAGTTCAGCATCCTGTGCAGCCTGTGAACAAGCACCCAATACAAATACAAGCATTAATAAACCAGCAATCAACCATTTTTTCATCCAATTTCCCCCTTTTGTCATTTAGCTTGCCATTACATTCTGTTAACCACCCCCTTTTTGGTAAGTTGCATTAAAAGCGCTGTTCCCTAAAATAAGGAGTGCCTAATGATTGGGGCTCTATCGATGGCTTGTTTCGGTTTTTCCAACCGATGAACATAAGCACAAGAATCGTTGCGATATAGGGAATCATCTTAAGGAAGTAGGATGGTATGTTCAGATCTAGCAATTGCATACGGAAACCTAAAGAATCCAGCCCTCCGAAGAAGTAAGCACCGAACAGGGCGTATAAAGGGTTCCAACGGGCGAATATGATCAAGGCAATTGCAATCCAGCCTCTGCCGGAGGTCATTCCCTCAATCCAGTTAGGCGAGTAAACCATAATTAGATAGAAGCCTGCTACACCCATAAGCATGGAACCGCCTATTACATGCAGATAGCGTATGGTGGCAACCGGTACACCCATCGCATCAGAAGTGGATGGATTGTCTCCTACCGCTTTCAAATGCAGTCCCCAGGATGTTTTGTACATATAGACATACAAAACGATGGACAACAGAATGCTTAGCCAAATGAACAAATCCAGCCTCGTAAGGATTTGACCGATATAAGGCAAAGACTCCAGCCAGGTCCACTGTAGCTTTGGAACCGATACAGGAATGGCGACACCTGCCACCGCTTTCCCTAGATATGCACTCAAACCGGTACCGAATAATGTTATTGCAAGGCCGCTTACAATTTGGTTGGTCCTTAGAGTGATACAAAGAAAAGCGTGAATGCATCCTAATATTCCAGAGGCGGCCAATGTCATCAGCAGCGTGAGAAGAAGGTTCTGCGTTTCAATAAAAATGATTGCTGACATGACGGCACCTACCAACATAATTCCTTCGGTAC
>JAZUQF010000439.1:0-15654 GCA_045605545.1 Lysinibacillus sp. | reverse complement strand
GAGGCGGAGCGTACCAAAAAGCATATTGAACGTGTATCCAAGCGAGAGGTACTGATTCATTTTAAGGAAGAAAGGTGGAAATGAGTATGACGATCAATTTTGAAGAAATGCAAAATGCATACTTGAACCCGGGACTTGGGGAGTTGGCTGGCGACCTTGAACAGGCAGCGCTTCTGGAGGAAATTGCTAAGCCGCAATATTACAACAACCGGGAGCTCAGCTGGCTGGCATTCAACGAACGTGTTCTCGAGGAGGCGGAAGATGATAATAATCCGTTGTTGGAACGCTTGAAGTTCCTTGCCATCTTCAGTTCGAATCTGGACGAGTTTTTCATGGTGCGTGTCGCAGGCCTCCAAGACCAGATCAGGGCAGGGTACCACAAACCCGAAAATAAATCCGGCCTGACACCGAAAGAGCAGCTGGCGAAAATCGCAGAGCGCACCCAGGCCCTGGTACGTCGCCAGACAGAGGTGTACCGCTATTTGGTGGGGGAGTGCCTTCCAAAAGAGAACATTTATATCAAGGATTTCAAATGTTTGACGGCGGAGCAAAAGCAGTATATCGATGAGCTTTTTGAAGAGACGATTTTTCCCGTCCTCACCCCGGTAGCGGTAGATGCCTACCGTCCGTTTCCTACTTTGCTTGGGAAAACATTAAATCTGCTTGTAAGGTTGGAGAATAATAGTGTTGATGTGGAGAACATAGACAGGGTGGCAATCGTCCAGGTCCCGTCTGTATTGGACCGCTTCATTAAAGTGCCTTCCAAAAAGGACGAGGCGATATTCGTATTGTTGGAGGATGTCATTACTAGTCATATAGATCGCTTGTTTTATGGCTATAAGGTCAAGTCATCACAGGCATTCCGTCTGACGCGCAACGCGGATTTGACGATTCATGAGGAAGGCGCGCAGGATCTGCTGTCGGAGATTGAAAAAGAGCTGAAAAAACGGAAGTGGGGAGTCGGCTCACGCCTGGAAGTGCGGGATGGTGAAATGAACGAGGATGTGCTTGCTTATCTGCTCGATGAGTTCGAAATCAGCGAATCGGATGTTTTCCGGATTGACGGCCCCCTCGACCTAACCTTTATGTTTTCCTTTGTAAAGGCCCTCTCGATTGGGCGCGAGCATCTCGAATATGAAAGCTTCATTCCACAGCCGCCGCAGGATTTGGGGTCGGAAGAAGATATTTTTGAAAAGGCGCTCATCCAGGATTTGTTCTTTCACCATCCGTATGAATCGTTTGTACCGATCGTCGACTTCATTGCGGAGGCGGCAAATGATCCATCCGTCTTGGCAATCAAGCAGACCTTGTACCGGGTGAGTGGAAATTCGCCAATCATCCAGGCGTTGAAGCAGGCGGCGGAGAATGGCAAACAGGTAACTGTGCTGGTGGAGCTGAAGGCACGGTTCGATGAAGAGAACAACGTCCACTGGGCAAAGCAGCTCGAACAGGCAGGCTGCCTTGTCATCTACGGGATGCACAATCTCAAGACGCATTCGAAGATTACCTTGGTTGTACGGCGCCGGCTAGGGAAAATCGAGCGCTTCGTTCACCTGGGTACGGGAAATTATAATGATGCAACGGCGAAAATGTATACGGATATGGCCATCATCACTTCCAATAAGGAATTTGGCATTGATGCCACCAACTTTTTCAACTATTTGAGCGGCTATACAGAGAAGCCGGAATTCCATCATATTGTCGTAGCCCCGTTTGATATACGGGATGAATTCATCCGTCTGATTGATGAGGAGATTCACTGCCATAAACAGCATGGCAACGGCTTTATCCGATTGAAGATGAACTCTCTGACGGATAAGGATTTGATGATGAAGCTGTATGAGGCCTCCATCGCCGGAGTGAAGGTGGAAATGATCATCCGCGGAATCTGCTGCCTGCGTCCAGGCATTCGCGGAATCAGTGAAAATATCACAGTCACTTCCATTGTCGGGCGCTTTTTGGAGCATTCGCGCATCTATTGGTTCCACCACAATGGGGAAAACAAGGTATTCCTATCCTCGGCCGATATGATGACGCGCAATATGATCAAAAGGGTTGAAATCCTGTTCCCGGTCTATTCCGAGGATACCAAGAAGCGCATCCAGCGCATCATGGAGCTTCAGCTTCAGGACAATCAGAAAGCGCGTATTCAGGATTCAAATGGGAAATATCATTATAAAGAGGACCATAATAGCGACAAAAAAATCAACAGCCAGGAAATCTTCCTGCTGGAGGCCATTGGAGAACCGGTGGAAGAATAGAGTATATAGCCCTGCTGAAAAGCTGGGCTATTTTAATTGTTTTAATATATTCTACCGCGTATGTTGATTATCTCAATAGGGGTTTAGAGAAAGCATGCTTCCTAGATAAGCGCTCATTAATAATGACACGCTAGTGAATGGTAGTGGAAAAGGAATAAAGGCTAAGAACGCCACGTCGTGTGACAGCACCTTTATGACCAACATCCTGTTGGCCCGCGGAAAGCGTCTGCCCGTAATGGGATGTGCAGTCCAACAATAGAGGTTTTTTATTGAGGCTGAGCAGTTGTCACGCGTATGAACGCTGTATATTTCTCCCCAATCTCCTTCTGCCATAAGGGATGCTATGGCACCGCTGATTGCATAAAGCGGCCGCATGATAGAAATACTAGGAAGAAATGAAAGGGGATGTTTCAATGAATGCATTATGGTGGGGAGCAATCATCGTTATCATCATTCTATGCGGCATCGCTGCCTACTCGACAGTTGCTGTAGCAAAGCATATAGACAGACGGGATTCGGAGCGGGATACAATCGATCCGGCCATTGCCCGTCATCCGTTTCTGCTGAACCCTATTATTATGATGTATTTCGTCGTCGGCATATTCATGGGAATCGTCATTTTCTTCTATGCAGCTGCAAGCAGGTAAAAGGAAATATTTATGAAATCCCGGGCTCCTATGCATAGGCACTCAAAGAGCAAGTGTGATATGATGAAGATGAGTGTACTATCCTGTTCGAATTTTGGGCAGTAAAGGAGTAGAATTTCATGCTTTCGATAAACAACAAAGAGTTATTGGATGTACCCATCAAGGATTTCATTATTTCATCCGAGAAGGTTGCACATGTGCAAATTGGAAACAGTGCTGAACATGCATTGCTTGTGCTAACGCGTACCGGCTACTCATCTATTCCTGTATTGGATATCAAATACCGCCTGAAGGGCCTACTCAGCAGCAAGATGATTACAGAAGCGATTTTGGGTCTGGAACGAATTGAATATGATCGTCTTCCGGAAATCAAAGTGGACGATATAATGGAAAAGGAAGTCGTGTATTTAAAGAACACGGATTCATTCAAGCGCGCGCTTGATCTTGTCATCAACCATGCTTTTCTATGTGTGGTGGATGAGGAAGGAACTTTTGTTGGAATCTTAACCCGTCGTGTTATTTTAAAGCAACTGAAGAAATATATTTATCAAAGTGAAAGCTAAACAGATATCGGCAAAATCCATATAGGGTTTTGTCGATTTTTAACTTTTTTCAGCATGAATTTTATGTTTCTTTGAACAGAAGGTAGAGGATTTAAGTACATTATTTATTTAATGGTGTTAGCACTTACAAAAATGGAGGGCTTCAGACAGGGCATGCCTCTTTTTGTGGATTCGGCACCAATCCGGGCAGGGGTCCGGGTGTAAATGATTAGATGAAGAGGTGGTAGGCAAATGACAGCAACAGAAGCGGAAATCATCAAGGTGCTTGCCGAGGAGCGCAATATGCGGAAAGCGGCAGAGCGGCTATTTTTAACGCAGCCGGCCCTTTCACAAAGGCTGCAGTCGATAGAGAAGGAATGGGGAACGCAGCTGTTTCTTCGGTCGCAGCGGGGATTGACTCCTACTCCAGCGGGTGAGCTTGTCATTCAGTATGCAATTGAGCAGATTACTAGACGAGAGGAAGTATTTGAAACAATTCAGGCGCTGAATTCCAAGGTCCACGGGACGCTGAAAATCGCATGCGCCTCCATCGTGGGGCAGAATTGGCTGCCGAAAGTGCTGAAGGACTTCGTCACATTATATCCAGATACGAAAATTTCCCTGATGACGGGCTGGAGCTCGGAAATTGTCAAGGCGCTGTATGAAGGGGAAGCGCATGTCGGAATCGTACGTGGCCAGGTGGATTGGAAGGGAAAGAAAATTCATCTATTCCGCGACATGATGTATCTGGTCGATAAAGAGATTCGGGCGCTAGAGGATATTCATACAACCGATCGTCCTTTCATTCAATTCAAAAGCGATTCGGACTACTATCAGGAAATCCTGCAATGGTGGCAGCGCCATTTCAACCAAAATCCAAGGCACCAGATTATCGTCGACCAGATTGAAACATGCAAGCAGATGGCCCTCAATGGCATTGGTTTTGCCATTCTCCCTTCTATTACGTTGAATGGAGCGGAGGAGGTCAATAAGATTCCCCTCCATTCGGAAAATGATATGGGGTTGACGCGTGACACATGGCTGATCGGCTATGAATCGTCCTTCGAGCTGCGCCAGGTGAAGGCCTTTGTCGATGTAGTACAGGACAGAGCGCGCTGTTTATATGAATATCAAAATTAAATACGTGATATTTGACAGAAATTTTAGTACAATCAAAACAGATTAAATATTCTTACATAAAGAGGGGTTAGTGTTAAATGAGTGAAAAATTGAATGCACAGCAGATTATCGAGTTTATTTCCAACGCAAAGAAAGTGACACCTGTCAAAGTATATGTAAAAGGTGACAACGTGGCATCATTGACATATGGAGAAGGAACAAAGGTATTCGGTGAGGGGAACAGCGCAGTCGTGTTCGGCGAGTGGAGCGAAATCGGGGCTGCCCTCGAAGGTCATGGCGAAAAGATTGAAGACTATGTAATTGAAAATGATAGAAGAAATTCAGGGGTGCCATTACTGGACATGAAGCCGGTCAATGCACGAATCGAGCCGGGTGCCATCATCCGTGACCAGGTGACGATCGGCGACCAGGCAGTAATCATGATGGGCGCCATCATTAATATTGGTGCTGAAATCGGTCCGAAAACCATGATTGACATGGGAGCAATCCTAGGCGGACGCGCAACAGTAGGTGCGAACTGCCATATTGGTGCAGGCACAGTGCTTGCGGGTGTAATCGAGCCGCCGAGCGCACAGCCTGTCATCATCGAAGACGATGTGGTCATCGGCGCCAATGCGGTTGTTCTTGAAGGTGTACGCGTCGGCAAAGGAGCAGTCGTAGCTGCGGGTGCCATCGTCATCGAGGATGTAGCTCCATATACAGTAGTGGGCGGCGTACCGGCACGTGTACTGAAGGAATTGGATGATAAGACAAAGTCGAAGACAGAAGTGATTGACGCATTACGAAACATTTAAGAAGGTGACCTCATGCAATCGTTGATTGACATCCGCCGGGCCTTGCATAGAATCCCGGAAATCGGTTTTCAGGAATATAAAACACAGTCCTATATTTTGGATTTTCTAGCTGGACTGCCGCAGGAACATCTGGCTATTACTGTCTGGCGTACCGGGGTTGTTGTCCGCATTGCCGGAACCAACCCTACAAAAACAATCGGCTGGCGGACGGATATCGACGGGCTGCCCGTAGCTGAGGAGACGGGAGTGGCGTATGCATCCGAACATGCGGGGCATATGCATGCATGCGGCCATGACTGCCATATGACGGTTGCGCTCGCACTGGTCTCCGCTTTAGCTGCAGAGCGACCAGTGCAGAATGTCATCGTGTACTTCCAGCCGGCCGAGGAAGGTCCCGGCGGCGCGGAGCCGATGCTGGAATGGCTGAAGGATGAGCGCCCCGACCTTATATGTGATGAAATTTATGCATTGCATGTCGCGCCGGAATATCCGGTCGGCACCGTTGCGACTCGTCCGGGCCTCCTGTTTGCCAACACTTCCGAGCTTTTCATCGACTTGAAGGGAATAGGCGGGCACGCGGCATATCCTCATAAGACGCGGGATATGACGATTGCAGCGGCCAATCTTCTACTGCAGCTGCAGACAATCGTCAGCCGTAATATCGATCCGATGAACAGCGTCGTGATTACGGTAGGGAAGATGACGGCCGGTACGGTGCAAAACGTCATAGCGGAATCAGCCAGAATGGAAGGGACGATTCGCACACTGAACGACGAGTCCATGCAGGAAGTGAAACGTCGTATTGAGGCGATTTGTGCAGGGATAGAAGTCGCATTCGAATGTACAGTGTCCATTGACTACGGGGCAATGTACCATGAGGTGGACAATGACCCTGCATGTGCAGAACGCCTGCTGGCTTTTGCTAAAGACTATGATGGGGCGACGGACTATCTATGTCCTGCAGCTATGACAGGAGAGGACTTCGGCTATTTCGCAAAAGAAATTCCCGGAGCGATGTTTTGGAGCGGTGCGAACTGCTCCTACGGTCTGCATCAGTCGAAGATGAACCCGGATGAGGATTTATTGGCCTTCAATGCAGGGTTTGTTGAATCCTTTATACGCAGCTTATAGAAAATGGGGCGGTCCGGTAAGATGAAACTTACCAGACTGCCCCTATTTTGTTCACAGCAATCTTGAAGTATTGGGGGAGCCCATCAGGATGCCCCCATTTCTCTGTATATGAAAAAGCGCCATCCTTCACCATCTTGCGTGTGTGAAGGGGTGGCGCTTTCGTTTTCTTATGGCTGTCTGGAGGGCGAGGCGTGCAATAGGTGCGGCGCCTTCCTCGAACTCCACATATAGGCGAGGACAAAGCAGCCGGCCAAGACAAACGTTCCCAAAATATAAGGGGAATTCATGTCCCAGTCGAACAGGATGCCTGCCAGGGCCGGACCAAACATATTTCCAAGGCTCATATAGGCATTGTTCATACCTGCTGCAAAACCTTGCTCGCTACCCGCCACTTTGCTGATCAGCGTATTTACTGCAGGACGGATGAATGTCGTAGCGATGGAGAATAAGGTAGCAACGACCAGGATGATGAAGAAGCCGCTTATGAAGATCACCAGCAGCATCGTCACAGCCGCCAATAGAAGATTGACGAGAATCACCTTCATCTCCCCATACTTCTTGAAAAGCTTATCGATGACGAACATTTGGAGGATGACCCCTACAAACCCGCCCACCGTTAAAATGACGGAAATATCTCCTGGTGAATAGTTGAATTTATGGTCCAGGTAAAGTGACAGTGTCGACTGGAAATTCGAAATGCCGAAGCTGAACGTGAAAACGATGATCAGAAATACAAAGTAAGACGTTTTCGTGGACCTCGCCAGCTGCTTCAGCAGATTTTCGCGTGGGGGTCTATCGGCGCCGCCCGCCACTGCTACATTCTTAACGTTCGGCAGAATCACCCCGGACAATATAGCCGCAAGTATGGCAGAGCCGCCGGCGACAAAAAATGGGGAGTGCAGATCGAAGCTTGCCAGGGCACCCCCGATTCCCGGGCCAATCATGAAGCCGAGGCTCATCGCAGCCCCGAGCATCCCCATGCCTTTCCCGCGATCTTCCACAGATGTGATATCCGCGACATAGGCCATGATTGGAGGCATGACGAACGCAGCTCCCGCACCGCTAAGGAAGCGGGCGATAAATAGGACCCATACTGCGTCGGCAAGGCCGAATAAGATCTGGGCACTACCATATACGATAAGGCCCGCAATGATGAACATCTTTCTCCCGTGGCGATCCGATAAATCTCCAGCAACAGGGGAAAGCAGGAATTGCGCCAGTGCAAATCCGGCAATCAGGAAGCCGAGGACCTGTCCGCCCACCCCGAAGATATCGAGATAGGCAGGCATGACGGGAACGATGATGCCGATGCCCCCCATTGTAATGAAGAGGTTGAACATTAGTACATAAAGAGCCACATTTTGTGTGGATTTGGCCATGGAGCACCGCCTTTCTCTCGAACTGTTTCATTTTTTTGAATGATAGTACACATAGTCTAACATAATTTGTCTACAGGTGTCTCTCTTTGAAGCATCGGGGGATGGAATGAAAATACGCACAGCAGGATGCTGTGCGCTTGTTGGCTAATTGAGATTCATTTTGAATTCAAGGAAATATTCGTTATATTTGCCCAGCCATTCGAGTCCCAGGTTTTCATAGACCTCCAGACGGTCGCGAAGCTCGATGCCCGGATAGAAGCGTTCATCGGCAATCACTTCCTCATCCATCAGCTCCCATGCGGCTGCATTCGGCGTGGAATAGCCGACATAGTCTGCATTCTGCGCGTTGTTTTCAGCGTCCAGCATGAAGTTGATGAACGCATGTGCGCCTTCGACATTTGACGATGTTTTCGGGATGACGAAGTTGTCGAACCATAAGTTCGAGCCCTCTTTCGGCACGGCGAAATCCAGCTCCTCATTTTCCCACATCATATCGGCTGCCTGGCCTGACCATGTAAGGGCGACCGTCGCCTCGTTATTAATCATGAGCGGCGTGATTTCGTCACCGATGATCGCCTTGACGTTCGGCGTCAGCCCGGCCAATTTGTCCGTTGCCGCCCGAAGTGCCTTCTCATCTTTCAGGTTCAGCGAGTAGCCGAGCGAGTTCAGCCCCATGCCCATCACTTCCCGGGATCCGTCGACCAGGAATACTTTGCCCTTCAATCGTTCATCCCATAAGTCTTCCCACGATTCGAATGTCAAATCATCCGGCACCATGGTAGGGTTGTAGACGATGCCCACAGTTCCCCAGAAGTAGGGGATGGAATATTTGTTGCCCGGATCGAACGGGAGGTCTAAAAAGTAAGGGTCGATGTTCTTTAAATTTGGAAGCAGGGAATGATCGAGCTCGACCAGCATGTCATCCTCTATCATCGTTTCAATCATATATTCGGAAGGAACGGCGACATCGTAGGACGAACCGCCCTGCTGCACCTTCGTATACATCGCTTCGTTCGAATCGAATGTCTCATAAATCACATGGATGCCTGTCTCTTCTTCGAATGCATCGATCAGTTCGGGGTCAATGTATTCCCCCCAGTTATAGACCGTCAGTGTATCCTCGCTGCCTTTCGTCCCCGCAGATTCCAAAGATCTTGAAGCGAAGAATAGAAGAAGACAGACCACGATAATGGAAATTGCCGCCTGTAGTAGTTGCTTCATTTTGGTTCCTCCATTCTTGTCTTCGCACGGTTATTGACGAAGTAGTAGCCGATTACAACCAGTACCGTCACAAGGAAGACCAGGCCGGAAATGGCGTTGATCGTCAGTGTAATGCCGGCACGTGCCATCGAATAGATTTCGACGGAAAGGGTGGAGAAGCCGTTTCCTGTCACAAAGAATGTCACGGCGAAATCATCAAGTGAATACGTAATCGCCATGAAGAAGCCGGCGAAGATGCCAGGTGCGATGTACGGAAGGATGACGCGCATCAGCACGTCTCGTTTCGTGGCACCCAGGTCGCGTGCAGCATCAATCAAGGATGTATTCATTTCCAAAAGCTTCGGCAGCACCATCAGTACGACAATCGGTACACTGAAGGCGATATGGGAAACAAGCACCGAAGTAAAGCCGAGCTTCACACCAATCATCGTGAATAGAATCAGGAAGCTCGCCCCGATGACCACATCCGGGGAAACAATCAGCACATTGTTCAATGACAGGAATGTATTGCGCATCTTCTTGTCCTTCATCGACACGATGCCGATTGCACCGAGTGTACCGATGATTGTGGCAATCAAGCCGGACAGCAGGGCGACGAGCACCGTGTTAATGAGGATGACAAGCAGGCGTGTATCTTCGAATACGGCTTGGTAATGCTCGAGCGTAAAGGATTCGAAGTCATTCATATTGCCGCCACTGTTGAATGAATAGAAAATCAAATAGAAAATCGGTGCGTACAGGATGATGAAAACCAGCACCAAGTATGTTTTAGAGGCTGTCGATAATTTATTCATTATGCACGGCCTCCTTTCTTCTTCTTCTGGCCCGTCACCATCATCGTCAGCACCATGAACACAATCAGGAATACCGCGATTGTAGAGCCCATGCCCCAGTTCTGCGAGACAAGGAACTGCTGTTCAATGGCGGTTCCGAGCGTAATGACCTGGTTTCCGGCAATCAGTCGTGTAATCATGAAGAGCGATAGGGCAGGGATGAATGTCACCTGGATCCCTGACTTTACGCCATCGATTGTGAGTGGAAACACGACGCGTCGGAATGTCGTCCAGCCCGATGCCCCAAGATCGCGGGCAGCGAATACAAGGGACGGGTTCAATTTATCCAGTGAGTTGAAAATCGGTATGATCATGAACGGGATGAAGATATATACCGATACGAAAATAAAGCTGAAATCTGTAAATAGAATCTGCTGCGGATCAAAGCCGAATGCCTCGATGACTGCATTGATTGGACCGTACAGGCCGAAAATCCCGATAAATGCATATGTTTTTAGAAGCAGGTTGATCCATGACGGGATGATGATCAGCATGAGCCACAGACGCTTATGCTTTGTCTTCGTCAGCAGATAGGCTGTCGGGTATGCAATCAGCAGTGTAAAGAATGTGATGAGGAATGCATACCAGAAGCTTGTGAATGTCATCTTTAAATAAATAGGTGAGAAAAAGTTTTTATAGTTCTCCAGCGTAAAGTTTCCAGAAAGGTCGAGCATGGAATAATAAAGGACCAGGGCAATCGGTGCAATGACGAATAGGGCAATCCAGATGACGTACGGAAATAACGCTGTACGGTTCTTACTCTGCATGGTCATCGTCTCCGTATGCTTCCAGTCGTTTATCGAATTCTTCTTCCGTTTCGTTCAGGCGCATGACATGGATGGCTTCCGGTTCAAAGTCCAAGCCAATTTCTGCACCTACCTCTGCTTTTTTCAGTGAGTGGACGAGCCACTCGTTTCCGTCCTTGTCGTATGTCGACAACTCATAATGGACACCGCGGAATAGCTGTGTGTCCACACGCACGATTAATTTCCCTTTATCGACCGATGTAATCTCCAGGTCTTCCGGACGGATGACGATGTCGATTTTTTCATTCGGCTTCATCCCACCATCTACACATTCGAACACCTTGCCGGCAAACTGCACTTTATAATCCTCAATCATCACGCCGGTTACGATATTCGATTCACCGATGAAATCGGCCACGAAACGGTTGATCGGCTCGTCATAAATATCCACAGGTGTACCGGACTGCATGATTTCCCCATGGGACAGGACGAAGATTTCATCGCTCATGGCAAGCGCTTCTTCCTGGTCGTGTGTAACGAAGACGAACGTCTTGCCGAGGCGCTGCTGCAATTCGCGAAGCTCGTACTGCATTTCCGTTCGCAGTTTCAAATCAAGTGCAGACAGCGGTTCGTCCAGCAGAATGACTTCCGGATCATTGACGATGGCACGTGCGATGGCGACACGCTGACGCTGGCCCCCCGACATTTCAGAAATTTCACGGTACTCATAGCCCGTCAGGTTGACGAATTTTAATGCCTCCAGTACGCGTTCCTTGATTTCCGCTTCTTTGACCTTCTTGATGCGAAGACCGAATGCGACGTTTTCGAACACATTCAAGTGCGGGAACAGGGCATAGTCCTGGAAGACCGTATTCACTTGCCTTTCATTCGCCGGTATATCATTGATGCGCTTGTCGTTGAAGTAGACATCGCCTGTCGTGGCGTCCGTGAAACCGGCAATAATGCGCAGAATCGTCGTTTTCCCGCAGCCGGAAGGACCTAATAATGTATAGAACTTTCCTCTTTCTAGTTCAAAATTGACACTTTTTAAAACGACCGTCCCGTCGTTGTATGACTTCGTTACGTTTTCAAAACGAATAATCGTGTTATCCATCAGTTGTCCTCCTCATTTCCTCATTACAAATAAGATTCAGTAGCGACAAGCAGCACCCTTGTCAGCCCATTGTGCGCATTAAAAATCTGGTGGTTGGAAGATGCCTCGTAATAAACTGAGTGGCCTTCGCCTGCGATATATTCTTCCTGACCGATGACCACGCGAATACGCCCCTTTAAAACATAGATGAAAGTTTCCGATAATGAGGGTTCAAACTGTTTGAATTCACCATCTTTTTTCAACGTTAGGATGACCGGCTCCATTTCCTTTTCATTGGATGTCGGAATCAGCCATTCAACTGAATATTTTTTTTCGTGGTCGGTAAAGCTCGTCTGGTCCTCAGCGGTATATACAACACGTTGTTCGTCCGGTGCATCATCGAAAAAGTCCCTCGGTGTAGAGCCTAATACCTCCAAAATATTGAACAGGGTTTCAATGGAGGGAGAATTCAGGTCGCGTTCAAGTTGTGAAATATAGCCCTTTGTCAGGTCTGTCCGTTCGCCGAGCTCTTCCTGCGTCAACCCTTTTTTCAATCGCAAAGCTTTGATTTTTGCTCCGATCTGCATTAGGCACATCCTTCCTAATAAGGTTTAGTTATTCTAAACAATCAGTACTGAAGTTTACTATTACCAAACTTTAAGTTTACAAAACATATTTATTATATCGAATTGACCCGTGATTTCAAGAGTTTTTTTCAGGGGATTCCGGAGGGAAAGGAAGCTGTGTAAATTTGTGGTTAATATGCTTGCGGATATGGGAATTTCAGCCGGCTGAATGGCGGTTGGAGAGGGAGGGAAACGTAGCGATGAACGGCCGGATTATGTTCTACAGGCGCCGCTGCAGAAGGGCCATGTCAGGCTGGACGTTCTAGCCGAGCGACACTTTGAACGGGCCTGCATATCATAGCAGGGAGCAAGGAGGAGATGTATGAAACTGGGCGCTTCGATGCCATTGTTAGATGGAGCAAATTGGTTGAATAATAATGAAATGGTGAAGGAAATGCTGGCAGGAAGGCCGACGCTTTTCCACTTTTGGTCGGTTAGCTGTAATCTATGCAAAGGCGGCCTGGATACAATGAATCTCCTGGCTGATAAATATGCAGCAGACCTGAATGTAATCGCCGTCCACATGCCCCGCACCAAGGAAGACATGATCCTGCAGAATGTGGAGGCTGTGGCGAGCTATTATAAGATGATGCACCCGCTCATCGTCGATAATGACTTCCTCATTACGGACCGGTTCAACAATCGGTATGTACCGGCTTATTATATATTTGATGGGAAGGGCGGGCTCCGTCATTACCAGGCGGGAGGAACTGCTTTGCGCATGCTAGAAAAGCGTGTTCAAAGGATTATTGAAGAAAGCAAAAGGTAGCGGACTTATTCTGGGACGGGAAGTAATATAACAAATACTAGCTCGACAGGTGGGGGACCGACTTCCTCCACCTGTTTTTTTATCGTCAATAAAGGTTCGGCCGCCTACTTGAAAATTTGCATAGGGAGCAGTCTTTTTATTTTTGGAGAATTGAGATACACTGTAAGCACAAAAGAACAGGGGGCAGTTTGAGATGAGAAAAGAATTTGTTGTAATCGGGCTGGGGCGTTTTGGAGGCGGTATTGTCAAGGAGCTGATCTCCCAAGGGGCTGACGTAATGGCCATTGATTTATCGCCGGAGCGTGTGGATAATTTTGCGCATATTGCCACTCAGGCCGTTGTAGCGGATACGACGGATGAAGCAGTCATCAAATCCCTAGGACTACGAAATTTCGAACATGTCATCGTCGCCATTGGAGAGGATATCCAATCCAGCATCCTGACTACATTGATTTTAAAAGAGTCGGGCGTCCAACAGATTACCGCTAAAGCAAACAACGATTATCATGAAAAAGTACTGCGTAAAATCGGTGCAGATGTCGTCGTACATCCAGAGCGGGATATGGGCATCCGAATCGCCAATAATATTCTATCTAATAACGTACTTGATTATCTTGAGTTGTCGGACGAGCACTCCATTATGGAAATCAAGGCTAGTGCCCGGCTTGCCGGACGCTCCCTTGTAGATTTGGATATCCGTGCGAGATACGGCATTAATATTGTGGGTATTAAGCGCGGTGAAGAAATCATCATTACACCTGAGCCGACAGATCCAATCCTGATAGGAGATCTGCTGATTGTCATCGGTGCAGATGTAGATATCAATCGCTTCATGAAGAAGGTCCTTTAGGGCTCTTCTGCCTGCAATTCATTAAAGGGAGGGCGTTCTTGGGGCTACGCAAAGGTTTTACTGAGGAAAATTTACATGGAAAATAAAAAGACAAAGCTGTATGTACGGCTTTGTCTGCAATTTGAAGGGCGGCCTCGTATCGAGACCGCCCTTTTTCATCTAAAAGGCCACCCTCCTAAGGAAGGGGCCTTCAAAATATGCTTTTATTACACTTCCATGATGATTGGTAAAATCATTGGACGACGCTTTGTCTTTTCGAAAAGATAAGGACCTAAAACATCGGTGATTTCATTTTTCAGTTCCGTCCATTGTGTGGATTTCCCTTGAATGGTACTGTTCAAATGTCTTGCCAATGTTTTCTGTGCTTCGTTGATCATTGTACCTGATTCTCTCATATAGACAAAGCCACGGGAGATGATATCAGGGCCGGAGACGATTTTCTGGTTCGCCATGTCGACACTTACTACGACAATGACAAGGCCTTCCTCGGAAAGGATGCGGCGGTCGCGCAGCACGATGTTGCCGATATCACCGATTCCACTACCATCGATATAAATATCGCCTGACGGGATGCGTCCTGCTACATGAGCTTCGTTCGCACTTAATGCCAGTACATCACCGTTTTCCATGACAAAGGTGTTTTCATGCGGTACATCACAGTCGACCGCAAGCTGCGTATGCATTTTCAGCATCCGGTACTCACCGTGGATCGGCATGAAGAATTTAGGCTTCATCAGGCGAAGCATCAGCTTCTGCTCTTCCTGCGAGCCGTGTCCTGATGTATGGATATTATTCAGCGAGCCATGGATGACCTCGGCGCCTGCACGGAAAAGTAGATTGATAATTTTATTGACACTAATCGTGTTACCAGGAATCGGGGAAGACGAGAATACGACCGTATCCCCCGGCTGGATTTGTATTTGACGATGTGTTCCGTTGGCGATGCGCGATAAGGCCGCCATCGGTTCACCCTGGGAGCCTGTACAAAGAATCAGGACTTCATTTGCAGGAAGACGGTTGATGCTTTGTGCATCGACAAACATCTCCTTTGGTGCAGTAATATAGCCGAGTTCACGGCCAATTGTCATGGCGTTATCCATTGAGCGGCCGAACACGGCAATTTTACGGCCGTGTGCAGCTGCTGCATCTGTCACCTGTTGGAGACGATGGATGTTTGACGCGAATGTAGCAAAAATGACCCGTCCGTCCACTTTACGGAAGATATCATTGATGCTCTCGCCTACTTTACGTTCAGACATCGTAAAGTTCGGTACTTCAGCATTCGTACTATCTGAAAGCAGACATAATACACCGTCGCGTCCGATTTCGGCCATTTTTGTCAAGTTGGCCGGCTCTCCTACAGGTGTAAAGTCAAACTTAAAGTCTCCCGTATGCACGATGTTGCCGGGAGGTGTCTTCACGACAATCCCGAAAGCATCCGGAATACTATGAGTCGTACGGAAGAAGCTAACAGACGTCTTCCGGAACTTGATGACATCATCTTCCTTGATTTCGATGAGCTTCGTCGTCCGGAGCAGGCCATGTTCATCCAATTTGTTGCGCAGTAGCCCCAGCGCCAATTTGCCCCCGTAGACCGGGATGTTCAGCTGGCGCAGCAAATA
>JAZUQF010000438.1:0-2603 GCA_045605545.1 Lysinibacillus sp. | reverse complement strand
CTTCCTTCTCTTGGATTTCAGCCTGTAATGTGACGACCTTCTCTTCATTCAACGAAGCATTTTCCACTACCTCGTCTTCTGAAGAAAGGAAAGGAACCTTCTCTTTCACCCCGTCGACCATTTCGAATACATTGGTATTTGTAAACGTAGCGATGATTAAAAAAACCGCCAATGTAAATACAAGGGGAATCAGAAACCAGAAAAACAGCTTTTGGAAAAACCCTGGATTGTCCCTTTCTTCTTCCATTCCCTCTATTTTTTTGACGTCGTTCTTCGCCATGACCTCACCTAATTTCCCTCTTGTTGTACGTGAGGGAAGAAATTTCGTCCAACAGAATCGTTTCCAGACGATTTTGCTCCTCTTTATAGGCTTCGAAATCTCTTTCTCTCATTTTTTCAAATTTACGTACTTCCAAGTTTTTTTCTAACAGCTTTTGTTCATGCCAATTCATCTTCGTACGTGCCTGCACCACTTTTTTCTGGACATCGTCAATCGTCTTCTCCATGCTGTCAAGAAAACGGGCATAATGGCTTATTTCATCAATCGAGGAGCCTGTAACAAGGCGTTCCTGCTGAAAAGCGATGAGGGTTTCCTTCTTCTTCAGCAATTCAAAAAGCCTTGTAGCGACTTCCTCAAAGGAACGGACGGATTCCTTATAAGCAATTTCTGTTTCATTTTTTTCCTGTTCCCGGACGTTGAGAATATTTTCAAAGCGGTAAATATACTGCATCGTTAATTAGAACCACCATTCGATAATGAGATTATTTCAGTGACTGTCTGCTCCAGCGATACTTTATCCATAAAGCCTTGCTTCAAAAAGTTTGTTATGAGCGGTTCGTACTGAATCGCTTCGTCTATTTCCCTGGACGTGCCTCTTTTATAAGCTCCTATATTGATGAGGTCCTCAGACTTCGAATGCGTATAATACAGCTCACGGAGCCTTGATGCCGCAGCGACATGCTCAGGCTCTGTAATATGATTCATTAGACGGCTGACACTTTTCAGTACATTGATTGCAGGATACTGGCCTTTATTCGCCAATGTACGGTCCAGCACGATATGGCCGTCCAATATTCCCCGTACCGCGTCGGCGATCGGCTCGTTCATGTCGTCCCCGTCTACGAGCACCGTGTAGAAGGCGGTGATTGTCCCGTGCAGGTTTGTCCCCGTCCGTTCAAGGAGCGTCGGCAGAATGGCAAAGACGGAAGGTGTATACCCGCGCGTGGCAGGCGGCTCTCCTACAGCCAGGCCGATTTCCCGTTGCGCCATGGCCACCCGTGTCACAGAGTCCATCATCAGCATGACGTTCATCCCTCTGTCCCTGAAATATTCGGCAATGGCCGTTGCCGTAAACGCAGCCTTTATACGCATGAGGGCCGGCTGGTCGCTCGTGGCGGCCACGACAATCGAGCGGCTTAGACCTTCGGGGCCCAGATCACGCTCGATGAATTCCCGCACCTCTCGCCCGCGCTCCCCGACAAGGGCGATGACATTCAGATCAGCCTTCGTATTGCGGGCAATCATGCCTAGCAGTGTACTCTTGCCTACCCCTGAACCGGCAAATATGCCGACACGCTGTCCGCTCCCGACCGTCAGCATCCCATCAATCGCCTTCACACCCACTTCCAGGCGCTCTGTAATCGGTGGACGCGTCATTGGGTTCGGCGGCTCTTTTTCCGTAGGGACGGATACGAGCCCTCTTGGCAGGGAATATCCATCATACGGCTCCCCCATCGAATCAAGCACCTTGCCGATCAGTTCCGGACCTACCTTGACATCGAGCGGCTTGCCCGTCCCTTCCACTAGACAGCCGATGGAAATCTCCCTTAAGGAAGAATAAGGCATAAGCACCACAATTTCATCTTTAAAGCCTACAACTTCTGCCAAAATGATCTGGTGGCCGTTCGTCGGTGAATTGACATGGATTTTGCATACGTCCCCCATGGAGCTGTCCGGCCCCTGGGATTCTATCATCAGGCCGACGACACGCGTCACTTTACCAAACTTTTTCAAGGTTGATATATTTGGGATCTGTTCGATTAATTGGGCCGCTCTCATGCGATCATTCCTTACTATCTAAAATTTCCCGAAGCTTGATCCGTAGTTCATGTAGTTGTGTATCAACAGAGACGACGATACGTCCATGGCTCGTCTCGATATAACTTTCTGCATTCACCAAATCTTCATTGACAAAAATGAGGAAAGGGAGGTCAGGGGGGAACATCTCGGCCAGTTCCTGGCGGTTGTTTGAAACCACAGCATGATATTCAGGAGATACATAGATTTTAATCTCCTTCATTTCCCGTGCTTCCTTCAGCGCTCTTTTCACAATGGAAACAAACGCCTCCTCATCTCGCTCGTGTACTGTATTGAGCGTCCGCTCTGCCGATGTCATGCCCAACTCAAAGATAACGGATTCCTGGGACTCCAAGTATTTCTCTGCATTGGCCTGCGCATGGGCCATTGTTTCATTCGCCATATGAAAAGCGTGCTGCATATCGGCGTTCGCCTTTTGCACGCCCTCTTCATAACCTTGTGCAAACCCTTCCTCATACGCTTTTTGCTGCAGGGCAAGCTTTTCTTCCTCCCAAGCCCGCTTCAG
>JAZUQF010000437.1:0-1788 GCA_045605545.1 Lysinibacillus sp. | reverse complement strand
TTTTTGGAGCGGGTGAATCCCGCTTCGACCATGGCGAACCCTGCGTGCATGAAGAACACCAGTATGGCGCCGAGCATGACCCAGACCAGGTTGATCGACAGTTCCAATGCTTCATTTGTCATATCCTTCCCCTCCTTTTAGTCGATGGCGACAGAGCCGACTTCCTTCGTGCGGATGCGGATGGCCTGCTCCACCGGATAGATGAAGATTTTGCCGTCGCCTATTTCACCGGTGGATGCGTCGCGTAAGATGACATCGACGATTGGCTGCACCTTGGCATTGTCCACCACCATTTCAAGCTTCAGCTTTTGCGAGAATTCCATGGAATAGGAGTTGCCGCGGAACAGGCCGGTACGCCCTTCCTGCCGGCCTGCGCCTGCAATTTCGGAGATGCTCAAACCATCGATGCCTTCCTGCGCCAGTCCTTCACGCACTGCCGGGAAAACCTCCGGACGGATGATTGCTTCGATTTTCTTCATGCTCAACAACTCCTTGTGTTAGGATATTTAACATAATATGCTGTTTATTCAGAAAAATCAATTTTTTATGTCAGAAAAACTAACATATAAAATCGATGGATTTTATCTAAAAATGATATAAAGGAGAGGGAGGAGCACCAGACGCCCGGGGAAGGAAGGGAAGCGGTGTTTCTCTCGGCGCAGGAAGGGAAGATGATGAGAAGCCAGAGGAATTCAATCCCGCCGATTTTCAGCAGGTGAGCATGTTGCGTGCCTCGTCGCCGGCTAAATGGTGTATACTATGACTAATTATGATTCGGAAGAAGGGAATTTTAATGAGAGCGAGATATGAAGATGACAGCTTAATGCTGCACACGGACCTTTATCAAATCAATATGGCGGAGAGCTATTGGGCGGATGGCATCCATAACCGTAAGGCCGTCTTTGAGCTGTACTTCCGCAAGCTGCCGTTTGGGAACGGCTATGCGATTTTTGCGGGGCTCGAGCGTATGCTTGATTACTTGCGGGATTTCCGCTTCACGGAATCCGACTTGGCGTACTTACGTGATGAGCTTGGCTATCAGGAAGACTTTCTGGCCTATTTGAAGGATGTCCGCTTCACCGGCTCCATGTATTCCATGGCGGAGGGCGAGCTTGTTTTTGCGAATGAACCAATCGTCCGTATTGAAGCGCCGCTCGTGGAAGCGCAGCTGATCGAGACGGCCCTGCTGAACATCGTCAATTTCCAGACGCTCATTGCGACAAAGGCAAGCCGCATCAAGCAGGTGGTGAAGGAAGAGGTGGCGATGGAGTTCGGTACGCGCCGGGCACAGGAGATGGACGCTGCGCTTTGGGGCGCTCGTGCAGCCGTAATCGGCGGCTTCGAGTCCACATCGAACGTCCGTGCAGGGAAGCTATTCAACATTCCCGTGGCGGGTACGCATGCCCATGCGCTCGTGCAGGCATACAAGAGCGACTATGACGCATTCCATTCCTATGCAAAACGCCACCGCGACTGCGTATTTTTGGTGGATACTTATAACACACTAAAATCAGGCGTCCCGACGGCCATCAAGGTAGCCAAGGAGCTGGGGGACAAAATCAACTTCATCGGCATCCGCCTGGACAGCGGAGACATCGCCTTCCTGTCGAAGGAGTCGCGCAAGATGCTGGATGAAGCCGGCTTCCCGGATGCGAAAATCATCGTCTCCAATGACCTCGACGAGTACACGATTCTGAACTTGAAGGCACAGGGGGCGCGCGTCGATATGTGGGGCATCGGCACGAAGCTCATCACGGCCTATGACCAGCCCGCTTTGGGGGCCGTCTA
>JAZUQF010000436.1:0-16422 GCA_045605545.1 Lysinibacillus sp. | reverse complement strand
CCCCTGGCGCGTAAAGCCTGTCGTGCCGTCTTCCATGGCCACATTGAAATATTGGTTCTCGGCAGTAAATGCGAAATCGAGGCTGCGGTCCGTCAATCGGATGGAGCCTTGTGACCCATGCGATTGGATGTGGCTGATGTGTGCCCCTACGCCCTGGCGTACGCCTACCGGTGATTGGCGGAGTGTCTTGTCCAGACTATCGTTGTTATGCTGCTGGTACAGCAGCTCCTGGAAAGTGGCCTGCTTCGTTTTGTAGCCGTTCGTATTGCTGTTGGCGATGTTGTTGCTGATCATGTCCAGCTGCTGCTGGAGCTGCCCTATCGTATTGGCTGCTGTGTTCATCGTACGAATCATTCTTTTCGGACCTCCCTACACCCTGCCGATTTCGGTTACTGCTTTTTCCATGCTCTTATCATATGCCTGCAATACCTTCTGATTCGCTTCAAATGCGCGGTAGGCAGACAGCATGCTCGTCATGGACTGTGCCGCATCGACGTTCGAGCCTTCGAGATACTGCTGCTGGAAGCTGAATGTCACGCCCTCCGTGTCATAGGCGGTCGGAAGCGCCTCTCCCTCCAGCATGCGGAAGAGTCCGTTGTCCTGCTTCATCAGGACGTCCGTATTCGCCGCAAAAGAAACACCCAGCTGTGCTACCTCTACCCCGTTTTCATCCAAAATAACTCCATTAGGGGAAATGCTGAAATCATCGCTCTGCAGCTGGATTCTCTCCCCTTCACTGTCCAATACATACAAGCCCATGCCCGTGACAAGATTGCCCTGTCCATCGAGCGTGAAGCTGCCGTTGCGCGTGTACGCCTCGTCGCCGTCCGGATGCTGTAGGCGGAAGAAGATGGAGCCCGGCTTGCCCGACTCCTCGTCCATCGGAAGATTACCGTCGATTAATGCAACATCCGTCGAAAGGCCCGTTTCAATCAATGAGCCTTGGGTATAGTTAGATAGCGCCTCTTGTAGATATACACCGGCATTCAATGTGCCGATGGGCGTTGCCTTCATGGTGTTCAGCCCCTTTTCAGTCGGGATGCCATTTGATGTGACTGCCGACATCAGCATATCCGGGAATGAGCGGATCGTCGACTGCTCCGCCTTGAATCCCGGCGTGTTTGCGTTCGCCATATTATTCGTCAAAATTTCCGTCTTGCGCTGCTGTGCCGTCATGCCTGCTGTGACTGTATAGAACCCTTTGAACATGGGGGCTTCACCTCTAGTTTATTTTTATAATTTGGTTGCGACACGGTCGATGTTGTCAAGCATGATGCCTGTCCCCACCGCTACGCAGTCCATTGGATTTTCTGCTATAAACACCGGCACCTTCAACTCTTCCATCAACAACTGGTCGATTCCATGCAACAATGCGCCGCCTCCCGTCAGGATGACGCCGCGGTCGATGATGTCCGCCGACAGTTCCGGCGGAGTCTTCTCCAACACATTTTTCGCCGACTGGATGATGAGCGCCACCGACTCGCGCAGCGCCTGCTCGATCTCCTTCGAATTGACCTTCACAGTACGTGGCAGTCCCGTCACCATGTCACGGCCACGGATATCCATCTCTTCATCCCGGCCCGCAGCCGAGAATACCGTACCAATCGTCATTTTGATTGCTTCCGCCGTCCGCTCACCGATTAGTAGCTTGTACTGCTTTTTTATATACTGTAAGATGTCATTATCAAAGACGTCACCCGCCACTTTGATCGACTCGCTCGTTACGATATCACCCATTGAAAGGACTGCTACATCGGTCGTTCCGCCACCGATATCCACTACCATATTGCCGCTCGGCTGGAAGATGTCCATGCCGGCACCGATTGCCGCCACTTTCGGCTCTTCCTCGAGGTACACCTTTTTCCCGCCTGATTTTTCCGCCGCTTCCCGGATCGCCTTCTGCTCTACACTCGTAATGTTTGTCGGACAGCAGATTAAAATGCGCGGCTTTGACAGGAAGCCTTTTACGTTCAGCTTGTTCAGGAAGTATTTCAGCATGGCCTCCGTCGATTCGAAATCGGCGATGACACCGTCTTTAAGGGGACGGATTGCCACGATATTGCCTGGTGTACGTCCGACCATCTGACGTGCCTCCTCACCGACTGCAAGCACCTTGTTCGTCTTTTTATCGATGGCCACGACGGAAGGCTCGTTCAATACGATTCCCTTTCCTTTTACATGGATCAGCACGTTCGCCGTACCTAAATCGATGCCTATATCTTTTGAAAACATGTTTTGTTTATCTCCTTCCTAGCTTATCCAACATGTAAACGTACATATCTATTTATCTTGAATATTCTATCACAATAAATGACGAATTACACCAATATTTATCATCGACCATTTCCTTTGACCCTTAATAAAGGAATGAAATTTGTCAATAAAAAAAGCATTTTGACGACTGGTACAGTCTTGTCAAAACGCTCCTTTGTCCACCTGGATCTGCTAATCGGACTGGTATTTGTGCTGCCATTTTTTCCTCGTCGCCTCTCCTCCACGAAGATGCCAGACTGATTTATGATATGCCAGTACTTGCTTCACCTCTGCCGACAATGCCTCGTTGACTTTCTCGAGACGTTCTGTCAGATCTTTATGGACGGTACTCTTCGAATAGCCTGTCATTTTAGCGATGGCGCGAACAGTCTCTCCTGTCTCTACTAGCAGCTGCCCCAATTTCACGCAGCGATGCCGAATATGCTCGTGCACGCTCTCTTCCTTTCAATCGCGTGTTTGTTCAGCTTATGCCATGTCAATAGACGTTAGAACTAAAAAGGTGCTACCCGAAAAGTCTTTTGAGACTATTCTCCTTCAAGACTGCAGAAAGGAGCCTATTCTGTCGGAGCTATTTGCCATGAAAAAAGAGCTGGCCGGAAAGATTTTCACTTCCTGATCAGCTCCCCGATAATTCGGCTTTTACTTCCTGCGGCGGATGGAATGCCGCTAAGAAGTGGTTAGAAGGCCAACAGGCTCCTAGGGTTGATACTCTCTCCATCCTTCAATACTTCAAAATGCAGATGGATGCCGGCTGTCGGATTCCATTCATTTTCGATTGTCGTCGCAATCGGCTCTCCCTGTGCGACCGCATCGCCCGCTTGGACAAGGATGTCACCTACAGATGAATAGCGTGTTGTAAAGCCGTTTTCATGCTCAATCGTCAATGTGTTGCCCGTGAACTCGTCCATCTTCACTTCTTTCACCTCGCCGCTCAATGCCGCCACTACCTGGAATGGCTCGCTGTTGATGGCGATCGAGATGCCGCTTGATGTGGAATATGCCTGATTGAATACAAGCAGCGCCTTTTCGCGTGTTTCCGCATCGGCTGTGACATCATAATATTCCTGGATGATTTTCGCGCTGTTCAGCTGCGCTTCATCAAACGGGTACTTCATTGTTTCCTCACGTGCATTTGTTTCAATTACCGTTTCTTCTTCCTGTGATACAGGTTGCAGTGTGTCGCTGTCCTCAGGCGTCGACATGACGTTATAGAGTACAATAAACGCAATCATAATAAGCGCAATAACCGCATAGACTGCCGGCCAGAACCAAGGTTTATCGACCCACGTTTTTGGAGAAGTAGTTTGTTTGTTCTCTCCCATTGTTTATCACCTCGAGTGGTAGTTTGACCACTATTTGGAGATTCTAAACCATAGAATTTGGAAAAATTACTTGGAACATGCAAGTTGTTCGAGTTTTGTGTTCGGATAGTAGTGCCCGACGATTTCTTCGGCACTTTTGCCCTGTGTCGCCAGTGCCTCTGCACCATGCTGGCTCATCCCCACACCATGACCGTATCCCTTCGTCCGGATATGGACGGCGCTGTCTGCGGTGATGGTGAAATCGGTGGACTTCAGCTTCAGCAGTTCACGGAATTCCCTTCCACTCCACGAACGCTTGCCGATGGTGATGGTCTCCACCCGGTTCGTACTGTTGCGGGTAATCTTCGCCTGGGCGATTTGCGTGAGCGTAAAGCTTCCCTGCAGCGCCTGATTGACCTGCGCAAGCGTAAACGTTTCAATATCCGTATGTTCTTCCGGCGAGGAGACGGCGACCAGATAATCGATCTGTGTCCCACTGAAATTCTCCGACGTCTCCGTCTGTCCATTGGAAGCAGCATGGAACATCGCGGTGATCGGCCGTCCATTATAAGTAAGAATTTGATTCTTCGTCTCCTTTACCGCCTGCTTCAGTTTCTTTTCGTACTTCGGGTCCAGCTCCTCCTTATACACTTGATGGGCGGTCGTTTGCTGGATGGGGTTTGCACCGTAGTTCGTCTGGTGGATGGCATATGTCCTGGCGGCAATCGCCTGCGCCTTGAGCGCCTCCAGCTCGAAGCTTGCCGGCATCTCCCCCGCCAGCACCCCGACGAGATAGCTCTCCAGCGGCATGGCCTCATTGGATTCGGCGAACGTGATGGAAATCGAAATCTCACATTCTTTCACCGTCTTCGGCAATGCCTCCTTTCTAAACTGGAGCGGAATAATAAAAAGCAAGATGACAATAATGAGAGGTAGAATATACTTTTTCATATCGCATTCTATGAGGAAGAGGTAAATAATCATTCCTCATTGGATGAAAATTTTCTTGATGGATGGGGCCCTGATGGCAAGGGCCGGTCTGTTCAGGCCCCGGCTCTGCAATCTAGCTTCCTTTCTCGCAAGGTCAGTCCCAGTCTATAGCCGTGACAGCCCGCCAGCGAGGGGCCGTCTATCTTGATAGGACGCAAAAAATCCGCAAGCAGCTAGTACTTGCGGATGATGATTCATATAATTACGGGATCATTCATACGATAGGATTAGGCAGTTGCCTGTTTTTTCGAAGCCTCTTGCTCCTCTGCCGTTGCCGGGTCTTTTACCGGTATCGGACCATTCGTTTCGCGTTCGATATCCGCTCCCAGAGCAGCAAGCTTCTCGTGGAAGTTTACATAGCCGCGGTCCAGATGGTGCAGCTTCGTCACACGCGTCACGCCTTCCGCTACAAGACCAGCCAGGATGAGCGATGCGGCAGCGCGCAGGTCTGTCGCTGCTACTTCGGCACCCTGCATCTCTGCTTTGCCTTCAATGAAAACAGAACGTCCTTCAATTTTCGCGACTGCATTCATGCGGCGGAATTCCTCCACGTGCATGAAGCGGTTCTCAAACACTGTTTCCGTAATGATGCTCGTGCCTTCAGCCGTCAGCATCAAGGCCATCAGTTGGGATTGCATGTCTGTAGGGAATCCTGGATGAGGCATTGTTTTGATGTCCACCGCTTTTAATGGACCGTTTGCGCGCACACGCAGTCCTTCCTCTTCCTCCGTGATTTCGACACCCATTTCACGCATTTTGGCGATTAATGCAGTCATATGCTCCGGCACTGCATTTTCGATGATGACATCCCCACGTGTGATGGCGGCAGCGACCATGAATGTACCCGCCTCGATACGGTCCGGGATGATGTAGTGGGTCGTACCTGACAGCGCCTTCACGCCTTCGATACGGATTGTATCCGTACCTGCACCGACTACACGTCCGCCCATTCCATTGATGAAGTTTGCCAAGTCTACAATTTCCGGCTCTTTCGCCGCATTTTCAATGATTGTCGTCCCCTCAGCCAACGCTGCGGCGGACATGATGTTTTCCGTTGCACCGACACTCGGGAAGTCCAGGTAGATCTTTGCTCCCCGTAAGCGATCTTTCACGCTTGCTTCAACATATCCATGACCGAACGAAATCTCCGCTCCCATCGCCTCGAATCCTTTCAAATGCAATTCGATCGGACGGGATCCGATTGCACATCCACCTGGAAGTGCGACACGCGCAAAGCCGTTGCGCGCAAGTAATGGCCCCATGACTAAGATGGAAGCGCGCATCTTGCTGACAAATTCGAACTGCGCTTCACTGGAAAGCGTCCCCGAAGCATCGATCACCATTTCATTGTTCGCCGCGTCATACACCACTTTAGCATTTAAGCTTCTAAGTACTTCACCGATTGTTTTTACGTCTGCCAGGTTCGGCACATCTCTTATGATATTTATTTTATTTGAAGCCAATAATGAGGCTGCCAAGATGGGTAAAACGGCATTTTTCGCGCCTTCTGCCTTCACTTTCCCTTTTAACGTCCGGCCACCCGTTACAATAATTTTATCCACAATTCGTCCCTCCGAATACAATTGTACGAAACTGTAAACCACAATTTATTAAAAAAAGTTTAATAGTCCTTATTTATACAAACAAAATTCATGTTAACTTGCTAGACTTACTAATACAAGCGCCCAAATCACTATTTTACTGTATTTGCACGAAATACGCTACATTTTTATAATACTCAACACATGTTAATATCGTGAATTCCATCTAATATAAAAAATCGATATCCTTTACTTTCCTACCCTCTACCTACTAATTTGGAAACATCTTTTGCGGATTTTCTGGGCAATTGTAGGCATTGGGGGAGGAAACAAGCCCCTGTTTCCTCCTCCAACATACACAATTCCGGCTATTGGAATAAATACGGTAGCTGTTGCGACCAGCTGGAGAAGGAAATGAAAAAATCGGAAACGGTCGATCCAATTGCGATGCTCAGCAAAATATACAGCACCTGGATTTGAAACGTCCTCCCCTTCTTGAAGATTTGTTCGAGGCGAAGCGCCTGCAATGCATAAAAGGAGACGCCGACGAAAAATATATGGGAGGCGATTCCGATGATGGCTTGTTGGCCCATTTGTGAATACAGGTCCATCCTGCACCCTCCTATCATATGAAAAAAAAGCGGACAGAAATAGCACTCTGCCCGCTTCTTCGTTTGAATTAGAATTTACCCTCTTGAACATGGATACGATTGATCGCGCGTTTTAAAGCTAGTTCAGCACGTTTGAAATCAACGTTATCCTGTTTTTGTTGAAGACGTTGCTCAGCACGCGCAAGCGCTGCTTTTGCACGGGCAAGGTCGATTGTATCTGCAACTTCTGCTGAAGAAGCTAAAATCGAAATCTTGTCTGGACGCACTTCAATAAAACCACCACTCACAGCTACAAGTTCAGTTTGGCCGCCTTCTTTATTCAGCTTCACCGCACCAATTGCGAGTGGAGCGACCATTGGGATATGGCCTGGAAGGACACCAATTTCACCTGAAGTTGTTTTGGCGATAACCATTGTTACTTCAGCATCGTATACCGGGCCGTCGGGAGTGACAATATTGACTGTTACTGTCTTCATATGTTTTCCTCCTAGCCGTTAGTATTAGACCTCTACGCCCATGCTTTTCGCTTTTTCGACTACTTCTTCAATGCTTCCCACTAGACGGAATGCATCTTCTGGAAGGTGGTCATATTTACCTTCAAGGATTTCCTTGAATGAACGCACTGTATCTTTAACAGCTACGTATGAACCTTTTTGGCCAGTGAATTGTTCCGCAACGTGGAAGTTTTGAGATAAGAAGAATTGAATACGACGAGCACGTTCTACTGTTTGCTTATCTTCGTCAGATAACTCGTCCATACCAAGGATGGCGATGATATCTTGCAATTCACGGTAACGTTGGATTGTACGTTTAACACTAGTAGCTACCTCGTAGTGCTCTTCGCCAACGATTTCAGGTGATAATGCACGAGAAGTCGAAGCCAATGGGTCAACCGCAGGATAGATACCCATTTCAGATAATTTACGCTCAAGGTTAGTTGTTGCGTCCAAGTGGGCGAACGTTGTAGCCGGAGCCGGGTCAGTATAGTCATCGGCTGGTACGTAGATCGCTTGGATCGAAGTTACAGAACCTTTTGTTGTAGATGTGATACGCTCTTGTAATTTACCCATTTCCGTAGCAAGTGTCGGCTGGTAACCTACCGCAGAAGGCATACGACCTAATAGGGCAGAAACCTCGGAACCTGCTTGTGTGAAACGGAAGATGTTGTCGATGAATAGAAGTACGTCTTGGCCTTCTTCATCACGGAAGTATTCCGCCATTGTCAAACCAGTCAAGGCAACACGCATACGTGCACCAGGTGGCTCGTTCATTTGACCGAATACCATCGCTGTTTGCTTGATAACGCCTGAGTCAGTCATCTCGTGGTAAAGGTCATTACCTTCACGAGTACGCTCACCTACACCAGCGAATACAGAAAGACCGCTGTGCTCTTGGGCGATGTTGTTGATTAATTCTTGGATTAATACAGTTTTACCTACACCGGCACCACCGAATAGACCGATCTTACCACCTTTGATGTAAGGAGCAAGCAAGTCTACTACTTTGATACCTGTTTCAAGGATTTCAACTGAAGTTGATAATTGATCGAATGTTGGAGCTTCGCGGTGGATTGAATCACGGCGAACTGATGCCGGAACCTCTTCCCCTAAGTCAATTACTTCACCAAGTACGTTGAATACACGACCTAATGTAGCTTGACCAACCGGTACTGAGATTGGCGCTCCTGTATTTGTAACTTCCGCTCCACGTTGTAAGCCATCAGTAGATGACATGGCAATCGTACGAACAGAGTCGTCACCTAAGTGAATCGCAACTTCTAGAGTTAAAGAAGTAGGCGCTTCATTTGGACGTTCAATCATAACTGTCAATGCGTTATAGATTGCTGGTAATTGGCCGTTTTCGAACTTTACGTCTACAACCGGACCCATTACTTGAAGAACTTGTCCTTTATTCATTACTGTGTACCCTCCTATCGTATTCTTATACGACGTCGGTAGAGTGCGCCTATTCTAAGGCAGCAGCTCCACCAACGATTTCTGTAATTTCTTGCGTAATCGCTGCTTGACGCGCACGGTTGTATTGAAGAGATAAGCCGGCAATCAAGTCCGAAGCATTATCTGTTGCATTACGCATTGCCGTCATACGAGAAGCATGTTCACTCGCTTTTCCGTCGAGTAGCGCACCGTAGATCAAGCTTTCTGCATATTGTGGAAGAAGTACTTCCAGAATCGCTTCGCCAGATGGCTCGAATTCATATGCAGCATTGCTAGTGGAAGGTGCGATATCTGTCAATGGAAGAACCTTTTTCTCCGTCACTACTTGAGAAATAGCACTTTCGAAGTGGTTATAGTACATATAAAGTTCATCATATGCGCCATCGATGAACATACCAACAGCCTCACGAGCGATTTCTTTAATATCGGCAAATGTCGGCTGGTCAGGAAGAGCCACTACACTGCTGATTACATTATGATCACGTTTTACAAAGTAGTCACGTACAACGCGGCCTACTGCAAAAATGACGTACTCATCCTTTGACTTGTGACGCTCGTTGATTGTGCGCTGAAGCTGGCGGAGGATACTTGAGTTGTATGCACCTGCCAAACCACGGTCAGAACCGATTACTAAGTAAGCTGTCTTCTTTACAGGACGGGCTGTCAACATCGGATGACCGCTGTCGTTCGTACCTGCTGCGATAGCGCCTACTACGTCCTGGATTTTTTCCATGTAAGGAACGTAAGCCTTAGCATTGGCTTCTGCACGACGTAATTTGGAGGATGAAACCATCTGCATGGCTTTCGTCGTTTTTTGTGTACTCTTTGTAGAATTGATACGACCTTTAATTTCGCGTAAGTTTACCACTGGTATTTCACCACCTTTTGTTTTTTCAGATCCTTACTGGTCTTTTATCTTTAGATATTTAGATATCCAGATATTAACGCCACATCCTCGAGTCGCTTCGTCCCCTTCCGACGTGTGCAAGCACACTTGTCAGGGGCCTCCAGCGCTTGTCGGATGTAGTCAGGCGTTAATATCTTTTAAAGATTATTCAGATTTAGCGAAAGTCTTTTTGAACGCGTTGATTGCTTCTGCAAGGTCAGCGTCAGCTGGAAGGTCTTTCGTAGTACGGATGTGGTCTAAAACGCCAGTGTGGTTTGAATCTAACCAGCTAAGTAGTTCGTTTTCGAAGCGAGTGATGTCCTCTACTGGGATATCATCCAGGAATCCACGAGTTAACGCGTAAAGGATGACAACTTGCTTTTCTACTTTAAGTGGTTTGTTCAGCTCTTGTTTAAGAACCTCTACTGTACGTTTACCGCGCTCTAATTTCGCTAGAGTCGCTTTATCCAGGTCAGAACCGAATTGAGCGAATGACTCTAATTCACGGAACGCAGCAAGGTCAAGACGTAGTGTACCAGCTACTTTTTTCATCGCTTTGATTTGTGCAGAACCACCTACACGTGATACTGATAAACCGGCGTTGATTGCTGGACGTACACCTGCGTTGAATAGGTCAGCTTGTAAGAAGATCTGACCATCTGTAATTGAGATTACGTTCGTAGGAATGTAAGCCGAGATGTCCCCTGCTTGTGTTTCTACGAATGGTAATGCTGTGATTGAACCGTTTTGGTAAGTTTCGTTCAACTTCGCAGCACGCTCTAGAAGACGGCTGTGCAAGTAGAATACGTCACCAGGGTAAGCTTCACGACCTGGAGGACGGCGTAGCAATAATGAAAGCTCACGGTAAGCGGATGCTTGCTTAGATAGATCATCATATACTACTAAAACGTGTTTACCTTGCAGCATGAACTCTTCAGCCATAGATACACCAGCGAAAGGAGCTAGGTATAGCATTGGAGCTGGTTGAGATGCAGATGCTGTAACAACGATTGTATAGTCTAATGCGCCGTTTTTACGTAAAGTTTCTACTACAGTACGTACTGTAGACTCTTTTTGACCGATTGCAACGTAGATACAAATCATGTTTTCGCCTTTTTGGTTCAAGATTGTATCGATTGCTACGGATGTTTTACCTACTTGACGGTCACCGATGATTAACTCACGTTGACCACGGCCGATTGGTACAAGCGCGTCGATCGCCTTGATACCTGTTTGTAATGGCTCATGTACTGATTTACGTGCCATTACGCCGAAAGCTGGGCTTTCGATCGGACGAGTTTTTGTTGTGTTGATTGGTCCAAGACCGTCCACTGGCTGACCAAGTGGGTTTACAACACGGCCAATTAGTTCTTCACCAACTGGTACTTCCATGATACGACCTGTACGACGAACTTCATCGCCTTCTTTGATGCCTAGGTAGTCCCCTAGAATAACGATACCAATGTTACCTTCTTCTAAGTTTTGTGCCATACCCATAACACCGTTTGAGAACTCTAAAAGCTCTCCAGCCATGGCGTTGTCGAGGCCATGAGCACGAGCGATACCGTCACCAACTGTGATAACCGTACCAACTTCGCTAACTTGTAATTCAGATTGGTAATTCTCAATCTGCTGCTTAATCAGACTGCTGATTTCTTCAGCTTTGATGCCCATGTATGTTCACCTCTCACATTTCTTAAAATTTAACCAACTAACGTACGTTTTAGACTCTCTAGCTTGGATGCTACCGTGCTGTCATAAATGTAGTTGCCGATCTGTACACGAATGCCACCTAGAAGCGATGGCTCGATTACGTTTGTAATTTCTAGTTTTTCCATTCCTACCAACTTTGCGAATGCTGCCGAAATTTCCGCACGCTCTGCGTCAGTTAAAGTACGAGTTGAAAATACAGTTGCTACTGCAGCACCCTGAGCGGCTGCCGCTAAAGCTTGGAATTCTTCCGCTACCAGGGATACTTCGTTGATGCGCTTTTTATCAATTAATAAATGAAGCGTATTTACGACCGCCTGATGAGCGTTGGAAAGGATAGTTGAAACCATTGCCTTTTTCTTTTCAGAGGAGATTTTTGGAGCCTGGAGCAATGAAACCAACTCTGGAGTCGTTTCAAAAGCCTTTGCCAGCTCCTTCAAATCCGCACTTACTTCAGCAAGGGCGTTTTGGCTTTGGGCCACTTGGAACAATGCTTCAGCATAACGCTTAGCTACTTGACTCATTTCGCTTCGCCTGCCTTCGCAATCGTTTCTTTAATCAATGCGCTGTTGTCAGCCTCGGAAATTTCTTTTCCAAGAACTTTCGATGCAGCAAGAACTGATAGTGAAACCACTTCTTCACGCACAGCAGCGATTGCCTTTTCTTTCTCAGCTTCGATATCACGTACAGCAGACTCCTTCAAACGAGCCGCTTCAGCGCGAGCTGCAGATACGATTTCTTCACGATTTGCGTCAGCTTGTTTCTTCGCACCTTCAATAATTGATTGCGCTTCCGTACGAGCTTCTTTTAAAAGAGCTTTTTGCTCCTCCAATAATGCATGCGTTTCTTTGCGAGCCTTTTCAGCTGCGTCGATTTCACTTGCAACCAGCTCCTCACGTTCTTGCATGATGCCCATTAATGGACCCCAAGCGAACTTTTTAAGAAGAACCAACAATAGTCCGAAAATGATGACTGTTGCTAGAATATCACCAGTGTTAAGGCCTGTTGCACCAGCACCAAGTACTAGGTTATCTACAAATACCACGATTGTTTCACTCCCTTCAAGAGCCTGTATATATTCAAAAATCTATAATGTTTAAACCGTTGCTTTCAGTGTTAAATACTACTAAGTACATGAGCAGAGTTTTTGCTCCACATCAACAAAATGAATGGCGAAGGTTTGCTTCGCCATTTTTCCTCTAGTCTAATGACTATCGGTTCATTACGATGAACGCTACTACTACCGCGATGATAGGAAGGGCCTCAACTAATGCAACCCCGATGAACATTGTAGTTTGAAGAACGCCGCGAGCTTCTGGTTGGCGAGCGATCCCTTCAACTGTTTTTGAAACGATTAAACCGTTACCGATACCTGCACCAAGTGCACCTAAACCAATTGCGATTGCTGCTGCTAATAAACCCATTTTAAAATATCCTCCTTGGAAATTGTGTTTTTTAGTTACTTCAAATTACCGTGCCATTAACACGGGAATTTATAATTAATGGTCGTGACTCACTTTGTGCGCCATGTAAACCATCGTTAACATAGTGAAAATGAAGGCTTGGATAAACCCGATGAAAATCGAGAACCCTTGCCATGCCATCATTGGTACGATTGCACCGACAGCACCTAATGCGCTGGATGTTGCCAAGCCTGCGATCAACGCAAGCAGGATCTCACCCGCATAAATGTTACCGTAAAGACGTAGACCAAGTGTCAGCGTATTCGCGAACTCCTCGATGATCTTTAATGGGAACATGAATGACATAGGACGGAAGAAACCTTTTGCATATTCACCAGTACCTTGTAGCTTCACACCATAGTAGTGCGTCAATACAAGAACCATCGCCGCCAATGTCATTGTAACTGTTGGGTCGGCTGTTGGCGACTTCCACCATAAGTAATCATCATAAATGATTGCAAACGGAAGACCAAGTAAGTTTGCTACTGCTATGAACATGATAAGCGTGATACCTAGAACGTGGAATCGACCACCTGTTTTCCAGTCCATGTTGCCTTTAATGATGTTCTTCACGAAGTCCATAACCCACTCCATGAAGTTTTGCATGCCTGTTGGCTTGAGCGCTAATCGACGTGTCGAGATAAAAGCAATCAAGAACACGATGATCGCTGTCACTAATAGCATCATGACTGTAGATAAGTTGAAGATCAGTTCTACAAAGCCTAGGTCTAGCGTCCATTCAGGACTTTTATGATTCATTTCTGCATTCACCTCTCTTTCCAGTGCACTCTAATGGTTTTTAACATGATGTACAATCCGCTCGATGACGAGGAAGATGTACGGCATCATTAGCCCAATGACCGTGCTAATTAAGTGAAAATATTGTGGCAACGAAATTGCAATTGCGACTGCTGCAACACCAGAGCCGAACCGGAGGGCCGTCCCTATTGATGGCGCTTTCGTCCCTTCACTAATGGAACGGTCAAACTTTTCCATCCGTCGAAGCAAGATCCAAAAGTTATACGTACCAAAGAAGGCCCCCACAGCTATTCCGGCGAAGATTGTCTGATAGGATGTGAATCCCCATCCTAAAGCGCATAGAGCAAGCAAAAAAAATAACGCTTTCTTCTGCATAGCGAAAATGAGATGCAAATCTAGCATTGGTAATTAATCTCCTGAACCTTTTTTTCGAGTAAGGAATCGTGCATGACCATCAAGTGAAATGAAATCGTAGCGAATGCACTACAAGCTTCCTCGCCTTTAAGAGAGAAAAGTCGTCACTTTGGGGCATGTCCCTCCGTGCCGCCGTCCTTCCTTGTCAGCAAATCCGCTTTAATGGACAATGATTCAGACGCATAAAACGTTGCAAATTGACAATTTTTGGTTTCAACTGTCAACCTAGTAGAAACTTGATATAACAAGTGTTTCAACGCCTTTTGACAGTGCGAAACCCTTATCATTCTTACCCTTTGTAAGCATACAATAGGGGTTATTTGATGTCAATTGGTTAAGTGGAAAAACTTCTCTCCAACGCATCCCTTGTCAAATTGTTGACAAATTTGTGTATAAAAATTCACAATTGGATTTTTAATTTTTTCGCCTATACCTTTTTTAGCTAGTTCATACTTTTTTTATCTCCATTTAAATGGAGATAATGTATTTTGATTTTTTTTCATTTAATTATTCGTTTTTATTCAAAAAACTAATCAACGCTTCTACAATTCGTTTGGAAGCATGGCCATCGCCATAAGGATTGGAAGCGTGAGCCATTTCCTGGTAGGCCGCTTCATCCGTGAGCAGCTCCTTCGCCAGGGCATAGATCGTCTCCTCATCCGTCCCTGCGAGCTTCAATGTACCGGCCGCTATCCCTTCTGGACGCTCCGTTGTATCACGCAGGACAAGAACCGGCTTTCCTAGGGAAGGCGCCTCCTCTTGCACGCCGCCTGAATCCGTCAAAATCATGAATGAGCGCGCAGCGAAGTTGTGGAAGTCGAATACTTCGAGCGGTTCAATCAGATGAACGCGCGGATTGTCGCCCAGGACATCGTTCGCCACCTCACGAACGGCAGGGTTCATATGTACAGGATAGACGACCTGCACATCCTCATGCTCCTTCAGCAGGCGGTTGATTGCGCGGAACATATTGCGCATCGGTTCACCAAGATTTTCACGACGATGGGCCGTCAGCAGAATCAGACGGTCTTCACCGATTTTCTCCAGCACCGGATGGCTGTACTCCTCGCTTACTGTCGTCTTCAGCGCATCGATTGCCGTGTTGCCTGTCACAAAGATTGCTTCTGCCGGCTTGTTTTCCTTCAGCAGGTTTTCCCTCGATACTTCCGTAGGGGCAAAGTGCAGGTCCGCCATGACGCCCGTCAGCTGTCTGTTCATTTCTTCCGGGTACGGTGAGTATTTCTGGCCGGTACGAAGTCCAGCCTCCACATGGCCGATTGCAATCTGATTATAGAAAGCAGCCAGACTGCCGATGAAAGTCGTCGCTGTATCGCCATGCACCAGTACGATATCGGGCTTCGCTTCCTTCATTACACCGTCAAGTCCCTGCAGCGCATTCGTCGCTACATCCACCAATGTCTGGCGATCCTTCATGATGTTCAGATCGTAGTCGGGTGTAATGTTGAATGTCTCCAATACTTGATCCAGCATTTGGCGATGCTGTGCTGTCACCGTGACGATCGAGTCGATCTTGTCCGGGTACTTTTGGAGCTCCAGAACAAGCGGCGCCATCTTAATCGCTTCTGGGCGCGTACCGAAAATCGTCATCACTTTGAACTTCTTCGTCATCTAGTCTCAACCTCTCTTATGAGAAACGGGATGCCGCATCTGCAACATCCCTCTTCTAAATTATGTTCCTTACTGATTATAAAGGTGGGCGCAGGACATCTGCAATCAGTCGATTGACCCCTCGCCCACCATTCCCTTTCGTCCACATAAAAGACGTCGGGACTGCTTATTTTGTTCCGAATAGACGGTCGCCGGCATCCCCAAGGCCCGGTACGATATATCCATGGTCGTTTAACTTTTCATCTAAAGCGGCAATGTAGATGTCTACATCCTCATGCGCCTCCTGGATTGCTTTTACACCCTCCGGAGCAGCAATCAGACACATGAACTTGATGTTCTTCGCACCGCGCTTCTTCAAAGAATTGATCGCTTCAACAGCGGAACCACCTGTTGCCAACATCGGGTCAACGATGATAAAATCACGTTCTTCAACATCAGCAGGAAGCTTCGCGTAGTACTCTACCGGCTGCAACGTTTCTGGATCACGGTATAGACCGATGTGCCCCACCTTCGCTGCTGGAATCAGCTTCAGTACGCCGTCAACCATGCCGATGCCTGCACGTAGAATCGGTACAATCGCAATCTTCTTCCCGGACAGTACTTTCGTTTTCGCAGTCGTCACCGGTGTCTCAATTTCGATTTCTTCGAGGGGCAGGTCCCGCGTAATTTCAAAAGCCATCAGCGTAGCCACTTCATCGACCAATTCACGGAATTCTTTTGTGCCAGTGCTTTTATCACGGATATAAGTCAGCTTGTGTTGGATTAATGGATGATCAAAAACGTATACTTTACTCATAAGGTGGATCTCTCCTAACTGTTGTTTATCTGAACTAGTATAGCATAAAAAAATAAACTGCAACATTCGAGATATCACAGTTTATTGTCAAAA
>JAZUQF010000435.1:0-19750 GCA_045605545.1 Lysinibacillus sp. | reverse complement strand
GCGGGAGGACGGATTGACGGTCGAAATTCCACTGACGCATGAGGAAGTATCCTATATATTGGGGTGCAGCCGGCAGAAGGTGACGGGTTTTTTAAACCGTTGGCGGACAGAAGGCTACATTACATATGAACGGGGGAAAATCAAAATCATCGACCAGGCGGCGCTTCTTTTTGAAGAGTGATCGATGGAAGAGCAGCTGCCTTGAGGGGTGCGTCCTCTTCTCGATTTAATGAAGAGGATGCCGGCTTTCTTTTATACATGGGAGGGCAGCCCAATCAGGCATTTTGATTTTATCACCCAGGCTTTTAGGCAAATACCAATGTACAAAGACTCATTCCTCATACTCTACAGTAGAGGAGGAGATTTTTATGGCAAGATTCTATGGTGGAAGAGGGTATGGCGGCCGGTACGGTGGTCCAGGACCGGGCTTCGGCTATTTTGGCGGTCCATTCTTAGGTGGCTTTTTGGGAGGGGCGCTTGGAAGTGTGCTTGTTCCTAATTATCGGCCATATCCATATTACGGGTATCCATACCAGTACCCATACCGATATCCATACCCACCGTATAGACCGTATTAAAAAAAGCGAAAATCCACCTTTAGAGTGGATTTTCGCTTTTTTATTTGATGCCTTGCTCTTTTTTCATTCGGTCGATCTCTTCTTTCAAATCATCATGAGTCGTACCTTCCCACGGCTTTACACCGGCAATGTACGAGGAACGGCTCATGATATGCCCTCCCACAGGTCCGGTGATGAAGATGAAGAGTATGCCCAGTAGGATGCGGGCATTAAAATGATCTTCCACGAGCCAGAAGTGCAGGAATACCCCGATCAAAATACACATGACGCCAAGTGTGGCGCTTTTGGACGCTGCATGTGCCCGTGTATAGAGATCAGGCAGGCGGAATAGCCCGATTGCTGTAACGACAATGAACAGCACACCGACTGCAATGAAGAAAACAATCAATACATTAGCGAGAATTGTCACGTTCGATGATGTCTCCTTTCTCTATGAATTTAGAGAAAGCGACAGTACCGATGAATGATAAAATCGCCAGAAGTAGAATGATTTCCAGGAAGAAGCTAGTCCCTGCCATGATGGAAAACAGGCCTACGAGAGAAATGAGGCAGACACCGATTGTATCAAGGGAAATGACGCGGTCCGAGGCGTCAGGCCCTTTCACCAGACGATAGATGATCACAATCATCGAAAGTGTAATGAGGACGATTGAGCCCCAAATAAAATATGTCATGCACGGCTCACCTCCAAGATGGCTTTTTCGAATGAATCACGGATTGATGCAACAGTCTCATCGATATCAGCCGCATCGATGGCATGAATATATAAAAATTTATTGTCATCGGAAATATGCACCACAACCGTCCCCGGTGTCAGGGTAATCAGGCTGGAAAGGAGGGTCAGTTCCCACTCCTGTGTCAAGGCCGTCTCATATTTGAAGAATGCGGGCTGCATCTCCAGTTTGGGCTTCAGTACCACCTTCAGTACGGCAATGTTGGCAAGGACAAGCTCCTTTATAAACAGAACGGCCAATTTAATGACCGACCACACCCTCTCAAGGTAGAGGCGGCCGGTGAAGAAACGGCGCATCATAAACAGTGCAAGAGCACCGAGAATGAAACCAATCAGGAATCCATTGGCACTAAAGTTGCCGGATAAAAACATCCAAAGGAGCGCCAAGAAGAAATTAAGCAGGATTTGAAAGGCCAATCTATTTTCCTCCTTTCATGACTGCATCTACATATATGCTAGGGTCGATAAGGATTTTCCCCGCATTGTCCATAAATGGAACAATCCATTCTGAGCCGATACCATAGGCGATCGAGATGATGACGACTAGTGCCGTCGGGAAGAACATGCGGCGGTAGCGATGCTTTTCCACGGGAACAAGCTGTCCACTTTCTCCCCAAAAAGCATAAATGAAAATGCGCATGACCGACAGCAGTACTACTAGACTGGAGGCCAATATAAAGATGCTGCTCCAAATGTTGCCCGCTTCGAATCCGCCCTGGACAATCAGCAGCTTGCCCACGAATCCGCTTAGCGGCGGGATTCCAGCCAGTCCGAATGCAGCAATCAGGTAGAACCAGCCCAGTCCGGGATACGTTTTCATCAAGCCGCCCATTTTCCGCAAGTCCGATGTGCCGGCGACGTAGATGACCAGGCCGACGAGCATGAACAGCGCAGCCTTGATGATCATGTCATGTACAAGATAGAACAGGGCGCCTTCCAGTCCGGCTTCGTTCATTTGTGCGACGCCGAATAAAATAACCCCGACCGCTATGACGATGTTGTAGATGATGATCTGCTTGACGTTGAACGTAGCAAGTGCACCGATGCATCCGGCTACAATCGTCAGTACGGATAAAATCAGCAATAGCTCATGTGTATAGGAAAGGTCGTGTACGAAGAACAGCGTGTATGTACGCATGATTGCGTAGACGCCGACCTTTGTGAGCAATGCTCCGAATAATGCAAGAACCGGAATGGGTGCTGCACCATATGCGCTTGGCAGCCAGAAGTAAAGCGGGAAAATCGCCGCCTTTAATCCGAAGACAAGCAAGAATAGTACGGCAATCGTCGTAATGATGCCGGGCTGATTGATTTCAGCAATCTTCACTGAAATATCCGCCATGCTCAATGTCCCGACAACGGAATAGAGATACGCCACTGTAATGACGAATAAGGCGGATGAAATGACATTGACCAAAATATATTTGATCGATTCCCGAAGCTGTCCCTTCTCGCCGCCCAACACGATGAGCAGGTAGGAGGACATCAACAGGACCTCGAAGAATACGAACAAGTTGAAGATATCCCCCGTTGTAAAGGCGCCCGTCACCCCTGTCAGGATGAACATGATGCCAGGGTAGTAGAAGAACTTTTCCCGTTCGCGGCCAATGGATTCAAAACCGTACCAGACGATGAAGAATCCGAGGACCAAAGTCGTAAATACAAGCAGCGAGGACATGCCGTCAGCTACCATCGTAATGCCGTAAGGGACCGGCCAGTTGCCGAATGTCACGGATTGGATGCCGTCATTCTCCACCTTCACCATCACAAGGAACGCCACGAATGCAGCGGAAAAAAGTGTCAGCAAGGAAAGAATGCGCTGCAGCCGGATGTTCTTGTGCAGGAACATCAGCACCATGCCCATAAAGAATGGAATCAGAATGGGGATTAACAGGAAGTTAATCATCATCGTCACTTCCTTTCATCTTAGTCGTATCGTCCGTGCCGAGTTCTTGATAGGTACGGTAGGCGAGTACGAGGAAGAACGCCGTCACCCCAAATGAAATAACGATCGCCGTTAAAATCAGCGCCTGTGGCAGAGGATCGGCAAAGTCCGTCACACCTTCCCCAAGTACTGGGGGACTCTCACCACCGAGTCCGCCCATCGTTAAGATGAGCAGATGCGCACCATGGCTCAATAGGCCGGTCCCGATGATGATCCGCAGCAGGGAACGAGATAAAATTAAATAGATGGCGGCCATGAATAGGAAACCGCATACAAAAGCCATTACAATTTCCATTATTCATCCTCTCCTATCGTTTGAATAATGGTCATTGTCACACCGACAACAACGAGAAATACACCAAGGTCGAACAATGCCGCCGTATGGAGCGACGTCTTGCCAATCAACGGCAGGTGGAAGTAATCGAAGGAATGGGTGAAGAACGGCTTGCCGACAAACATCGGGTATGCCGCCGTCCCCAGGGCCAATATCAATCCACATGCCGTCATATACATATAATTTACCGGCAGAATCATCTGCACGGTCTTCAAGTCATAGGCGATGACAAGAAGGACGATGGCACTGGCCATCAAGAGCCCCCCTACAAAGCCGCCTCCCGGTGTATAGTGCCCTGCAAAGAAAATATGGACAGCAAAGAAGAAAATCATGAAGAACACGAGCTTTGAAGTGAATTGCAGTATTAAGTTATTTGTTCTCATTCGTTTTCTCCTTTCTGCTCAAACGTAGCTTGATCATCGCGTAGATGCCCATGCCGGCAATGCCGAGCACGGTGATTTCAAATAATGTATCGAATCCGCGGTAGTCCACCAGGATGACGTTGACGATATTGCCGCCGCCGGCAAGGGAATACACCGTCTCCTTATAGTAGTCGGAAATGGACTCGACCAATTTTTGTGAATGTGAAGATAACGCCAATAATGTCACCATCGCACCGACGCCGACTGCTATAATGGCGCGGCCTACCTGGAAGCGCATCCGTTCTTCGACACGTCCGAGTTTCGGCAGGTGGTAGAAGGCCATCAGGAATAGCGCCACGGAAATCGTTTCAATGACCAGCTGCGTCAGCGCAAGGTCCGGCGCATTGAAGATGACGAAAAACAGGGCGACTGTATAGCCGACTGCACCAAGCCCGATGATGGATGTAATCCGTGACTTCGCAAACAGGGTTGTGAGTGTGCCGATTACCAGCACGATGATTAGTATCACATCATAAACCTTAATCGGGGAAACGTTTTCAAAGGACATGGCAAATGCATCCTTGATGAACAACGTCCCGATGACGATGCTGAAGATGGCGGCGAACATGTACGTCAAGTATTTCCGGATTGAACCGGTCATATAAAGACTTGAGAAACGCTCCATCATCGTGTCCAGAACCGTATTCATCGCGAAGTCGTACAATCTGTTCAACGACAGCCAGCCCGGAATGACACGATAGATTTTCTGCCATTTTGGAAGCAACACGAATAACAGCAGACCGACTGCAACGATGCCGACCGTCATCCAGAACTCGGTGTTGAAGTCATGCCAAGCATGTACAGTGATGTCCACTTGATCTGGCGAGGTATATAAAAATGGCTGAATCGCCGCAACAGCAGGTTTCACAAATAAATCTCCCACCAGATTCGGAATGAAGAAAATCACCACGACAAGGCTGGCGAGAATTACAGGAGATACTAGCATGCCGATTGGCGCTTCGTGCGGCTTTTTAGGCAGCTTCTCTGCCTGCAGCTTGCCGGTAAATGTTCTAAATACAAAGTAGAAGCTGTAGACAAATGTAAATACACTGGCGACCCAGGCGATAATCGGGAATAATACGCCGAATGTTTCAAAGTTGAATAATCCGAATTCCTTCACCGAAAGCATCGCCGTCAGGAACATTTCCTTACTTAGGAATCCATTGAATGGCGGAAGACCGGCCATGGAAAAGCTGCCGATCAATGCGACGGTAAAGCTGATTGGCATAAGGCTCATCAGTCCGCCCAATTTACGGATATCACGTGTTCCCGTCTCATGGTCTACAATCCCGGCGACCATGAAGAGGCTTCCTTTAAACGTTGCATGGTTGATCAGATGGAAGATTGCCGCAAACCCTGCATATTTAAAAATTGTACTCGCGGCATCCTCTACATGGAAGGCCATTGCCGCTACACCTAGCAGCGACATGATGAGCCCAAGCTGACTCACCGTCGAGAAGGCCAAGATTCCTTTTAAATCCGTCTGTTTAGAAGCGAATAGGGAACCCCAGAACAATGTGAGAAGCCCGATTCCTGCGACCAGCCACACCCATACTTCCGAAAGGGCGAAAATCGGTGTAAGGCGGGCCACCAGATAAATTCCAGCCTTTACCATCGTAGCCGAGTGAAGGTAGGCCGATACAGGTGTAGGCGCCTCCATTGCATCCGGAAGCCAGATGTAGAATGGAAACTGTGCGGATTTTGTAAAGGCCCCCAGCAAAATTAATACAAGCGCCAGTACAAAATGTTCATGCGTAGCGATTTCAGGAGCCTGGGCAATCAGCTCGCGGATGGAGAAGGAACCACCCATCAAAGACAGCAGGACAAAACCGCCGAGCATCATGAGTCCACCTGCAACTGTAATCACCATTGATTTCAACGCGCCAAAACGCGACTTGTCTCGATTGAACCAATAGCCAATCAATAAGAATGAGGAGATGGATGTCAGCTCCCAAAATAGGTAAAGGGTAATGACATGGTCGGATTGCACGACACCGAGCATCGCCGTCATAAACATTAATAAGTAAATATAAAAGTTGTGCAGCTGCTCCTTCGTTTTATCCAAATAGAAGATGGAGTATAGAACGACCAGCGAGCCGATTCCCGTTATCAGAATGGAAAAGAGTACACTCAGTCCATCAAGATGGGATGTGAACGAAATGTCCAGGGAAGGAATCCAATCGAAGGTCGATACGGCAACGCCTCCATCAGCCGTCTGCTTGACGAATGGAAGATAATAGCCGAGAAGAGCAAGTGGTACTAGCAATACAAACCATCCTGTATGTATAGCCCGTACTTTCTTGAATAGTAAAGGTAACAGCACAGCTGCAATAATCGGAATGAATATGGCAAGCACTTGCATTACCACGCCTCCTTTCAAAGAAAATTTTCTTGACAGTATAATTATAACTTAAATTTTATAGTAATGCATACCTGCAAAGTCTTCCTGTAGTTGATATGGACGGGGTTTATTCAGTATTATTAAATATGAAGGAATATAGGAAAATGGGGTAAAAATTTTTATGAAAAATCCATATTTGTATGGTTATCTACCGCTTTTTACGGTTTTGCTCTTCAGCTTGACGTTCGGCATCTATGCCGTTACGGAATCGATGGAACTTTTGCAAGGAATCGGCGTATACGCAGGGATGCGGGAGTTTTTATCGGACATGGAATTGAAGGTGTTTTTATTAATTTTATTTTCCCTCGCCTTTTTTATGCTTTTTTCGGCACTCAAGCTGATTGGAGAGACCGTGCACGAGTTGGGGATGCTGTTCTTTTCGAAGGATTACAAGGGGGAGACGATGAGCGCGGCACGCGGAGGCTATGTCATCTTCTTCGCAGGGGCCATGCTGTCGGCGTTCGGCATCCAGTCCGCTTCCTTATTGATTGCCATATTCACCTTGACCGTAGCCGTTTATTTCATTTATATAGTGTACAAGATGAGCTTTTTTATGAATATGGCAGGACTGATTGGGCTCATCTTTTTTGAAGTGTTATTCTGGACACTGTTCGGTACGACGATTGTGTACATAATCATCAAGCTTTACAATGTCATGGTGGCGAGTCTGCCGTTTGTGTAGGAGATGCAATGTATTCCTCTATCGCTTCTATTTATGGCTTATAATAATTGCCGGCCAACCTTCAAGAGGGGATGAAAGAAGGAAGCTCCTGAAAATATGCTGTACTTAAAAAAGGGAACTCACCGCTGTTGTGAGTTCCCTTGCATTTTGTATGGCTATGAATCAAATGTTTTCACGAAGAATAGCGACATCCCGGGTTTTCTCAGGGTACTGCAATTCCTCATTGCATGTATCCCGTACGGAGCCTTTTCTAGTCCATGATGGCATTGAAGATGCTGAAATGGATTTTGTATTTTTCAAGCGACTGCATATTGCGCGGTTTATCATGTCCAATCCAGATGGCGGTCGTGTAGTTCTCCGTCAGCCCGGCCACCCAATAATCCTTGAAGTCATTCGTCGTTCCTGTTTTGGCGCCGATGTAGGATGTGCTTGTAGAAAGCCCCGTGCCTGTTCCCTTCCGGACGACATCCGTCAAGAGGGTGCGCATATGACGCACCGTTTTTGTCGACCAGACGACATCGCGCTCATGCGGCCATTCGTACAGTACATTCCCGTCTAAATCGGTGACTTTGCGGATAGCCCGCGCAGGCACGTAACTGCCATCGATGAAGCTTGTGTAGGCATCGGCCATTTCAAGCGACGTGACACCATAGGTCAACCCGCCGAGCCCTGATGAAAAATTGCGGTCCTCATCGACGAGCGAGCGGAAACTGAAACGCTCGAGATAGCTGAAGGCCTGTTCGAGACCGACCTTGTGCAGCAGGCGGATGGCGCTTGTATTATAGCTCCGGCTGAAGGCGGTGGAAATGGAGACGTTCCCATAGATGCCTCCCCCGTAGTTCTGCGGGCAGAAGCCGCCGATGCAATAGGGAGCGCCACTGATTGTCGAAGCGGGGGTATAGCCCAGCAGCTCCATGGCCGGTGCATAGTCGATTAACGGCTTGAAGGAGGAGCCCGGCTGGCGCGGTGTCTGGAAGGCACGGTGCAGGTTCAGCTTTTCATAGTTTCTGCCTGCGAACATACTGACGATTTCCCGCGTGTGATTATCAATCACGACCGCACTAGCCTCTATTCCATATGGGGATAGGATATCATTTACAGCCGCTTCATCAGCCTTCTGCTTTTGGGGCTGGAGCGCCGTGTATATTTTGATTCCTCCGGCAAGCAAATTGTCGACGGCAGCGTCCAGCTCCAGCAGGACAGCGCTGCGTTCTTCGGGATTTTTTGATTTGTCCAGGCGTTCCTGGTACCCTTCGGATTCGGAGACGAGCCAGCGCAGCTCCTGCAGGGCATATGTACTGTAGGAGGGGTGGTGCTGTATTTTCTTTTTAATATGAAGTTCAATGGGCTGCTGCTTGAATGAAGCGGCATCTTCTAGGGAAATGGCCTCGTTCTGAGCGAGCGTATCCAGCAGCCGTTCCTGCCGCCTTTTCGTCCCATCGAAGTTCCTGAGGGGATCATACAGGCCCGGGTTGTTCGGGATGGCCGAAATGAAGGCGATTTCCGCAATGGACAATTCGCCGAGCGGCCGGCCGAAATAGTAGGTTGCCGCACTTGCGATGCCGTACACCTGATGGCCGAAATACATTTCATTCAAATACATCTGCAGAATCTCTTCCTTGTCATACAACTGTTCAAGCTCATAGGCATAGAACAGCTCCATCAGCTTGCGCTCGTATGTCTTCTCCTCGGACAGGTAGCGCATGCGTACAAGCTGCTGGGTGATCGTACTGCCGCCCTGCTGGATGGACTGCCCTACTGAATTGGCCATGACCGCCCTCGCAATGGCGCTTACATCAAAGCCGATATGATGAAAGAAGGCTGCATCTTCACTATAGATGAAAATGTCCTTGACGATTTTCGGGAATTCATCGTAGGAGAGAGGTTCCCGCCATTCCACATATTCCTCGCTGAACACCTGGCCATTCCCGTCTAGCAGCGTTACAGGAAGCTGTTGCTGGATCTGTGGAAGATGGATGGAGGCCTCCATTTTTTCTTCATGCACCTTGACAGCGGCCACTTCCTTCCAGACACCGCTTCCGACAACCAACAGCAGGAGGATGGAGCAAAGAATCAGGAAATATCCGAAAGTCTGTTTCATGGGTTTTCCTCCAAATTTTCACATACAGCAAGGATACCATATATTACCTTGCTGTTATATGTGATTTTTCAGAAGGTCATCCATATGCTGCTGCGGCATTTTCTGAAGAAAGACGATGATGACAAACGCGATGAAAAAGAGCATTCCTGTAGAGTAGAAGACGGACGAAATGCCCCATACCCCACTGATGAGGCCCCCCAGTACAGGGCCGATAATATTGCCGAGGAAGCGGAAGCTTTGATTGTAGCCCATGATCTCCCCCTGTGCATCGATTGGTGCTTCACGGCGAATCAGGGCCGAGGTGACGGGAATCAGACCACCGACCACCATGCCGAAGAGGAGGCGAAGCAGCATCAATTGCCACAAGGCAGTGACGAATGCCTGGGGAATGATGAACACGACACAAGCAATCAGCAGGTATTTCAATACACTTTCATAACCGACACGATCGCTCAGTTTCCCCCAGAAGCGGGCAAATAGAATGTTTCCGAGCCCTGTAGCACTAAATGTAATACCCGCGAGCAGCACGACCTCTTCAGCCGCCGTCAGCTGGGATACATACAGCGATAGGAGGGGCTGTATGCTGAAATTTCCGATTTGAATCAACATCGTCACCATCATCACATTGAGGATGAGTCTGTGATGGAAAATCGCCCAGATGACGTTCTTTCGTGAGTAGACGGCGGACTTTACTTTGCGCTCCATCTTCGGTTCATGGACGCTGAAGATGATCAGGAACGCAGCAATGGCAATTGCGCTGGCGGTGAGGATGAATGTATAACTGAAACCCACGGCATCAGCCAATGCACCGCCGATGACCGGACCGAAAAGCGTACCGCCGACACTGCCCATCTGCAGTGTGCCGAGTGTTTTACCGGCCACTTCCTTCGGGGTATGCTTGCTGATGAAGGCAATTGACGTCGGGATGAAGCCGGTCACCACGCCCATGAACAGGCGGAGCAGTAAGAACTGCTCTACATTCTGGACATAGCCCATCAGGAAGATGCTGAGGGCGATACCGAAGCCATTGATGATCAAGATGGGCTTATAGCCGTACCTATCCGCAATACGCCCCCAAATGGGAGACATGAGGAACGCCGTGACGAACGTGGCCGCAAAGATGAGGCCCGCCCATTTCTGGATATAGCTCTCGGTGAAATCGCCCATCGTTTCTATATAAAGTGATAAAAAGGGCATGATCATTGTCGCAGAAGCAGCTACGATGAAGTTGGATATAAAGATAATGATGAAGTTATGTCTATTGGTTTGCATAGCATCTCTACTTTCTATCTATTCTGGAAATTTCCATTTAGTATAACTTATTTCGCTAGACGAAGGAAATTGATTTGTTTGAATTTCCATTCCTTCACCATAAATACCCTTTGTACATGCCACATAACACTGGTTTTTCCTTCCTCCTGCATATGCTGAGGGCGATCATGAAAATCTGGGCCGAAATAGTGGTTGGCTAAGCAGAAAAAAATGACAAGGTGTGATACACTAAACCGAGGAAAGAAACACCAAGAACCATTTAAAGGAGAGACAAATAATGCTTCCACAATTAACAAAGGAATTAAATGCTGGCGAAGTGCTGGTAGAAATGAAAACGACAATGGGGTCAATCAAAATTAAATTGTTCCCTGAACAGGCACCAAAGACGGTGGAAAACTTTTTAGGTCATGCCAAATCAGGCTACTATGACGGCATCATCTTCCACCGTGTCATTCCGAACTTCATGATCCAAGGGGGAGACCCAACTGGTACAGGCATGGGCGGCCAATCAATCTGGGGAGGCACATTTGAAGACGAGTGCGTACCGGAACTATTGAACATCCGTGGTGCCCTATCAATGGCAAATGCAGGCCCAGGCACGAACGGCTCCCAATTCTTCATCGTACAGGCGCCGCAAGTAGAGGTATCGATGCTGAAGCAGATGGAAGTGCGTGGCTGGGAAAAGGAACAAGTGGACCTTTATAAGAAGAACGGCGGTACGCCTTGGTTAGACGGCAAGCATACTGTATTCGGACAAGTAGTCGAAGGTATGGAAGTTGTTGACAATATTGCGAAAGTTGACCGTGATATGCGTGACAAACCAAAAGAAGATGTTAAAATTGAATCGATCACTGTTTTTGAATAATAACGAAAGAAGTGTGAGATGATGGAAAAATTAATCCTCAATTGGGGAGGATTCTTATATTTTCCGGAAGACAAGTCTACTTATATTCCAGCCGCTATCGAAATGCTTTTATTATTCCTAGTCGTTTTTTTATTGTTTAAATGGCTGCGAAAAAACTCGGCAAAGCAGGCCGCCGAGGCGAAAAAGCTGGAGGAGCGGGCTTTGGCTGAACGCGATGAGCGGATGCGCAGGGAAAAAGAGCTATAGGCTGGGCACTGGCTCATGAAGGAGTCAGGTCTTTGGCAGAAATACCTGATAGAAATGGAAGAGCAGCACGATAAGTTTTCAGCTTATCGTACTGCTCTTTTTTTCATGGAAAAATGCAGGAATAGTGTGTAGAGGAGGGGGACGGCAATCGTAAAGGTGACGAGCCCGTTCCAGTGGAGCGATGACCAGATGGGACTGAGAAGCGTGCTGCCTGATGCTACGCCGACATAATAGGAGACGAGATATAAGCTGGAGGCAAGTCCCTTTTGTGTCTGTGCAGTGGATGAAACGGTGCTTGCCGTCAAGGAATGGGCGGTAAAGAAGCCGAAGCATGTGATGCCGAGCCCGATGACGATTCCGATGAGGGAATGGCTCATCGTCAGGGCAAGTCCCACCAGTAAAATGCCGATTGCCGCATTGCGGAGAAAGTGCAAAGAAAGACGGCTGGATAGATAGCTGGCCGTCGGTGCGCCGATAATCCCCAACCCATAGGCAAAATAAAGGGCGGAAATGGATTCCAGTGACATGGCGTAAGGCGGTCCTGTCAAATGGAACGGCAGATAAGTCCACATACCTGTAAACGACATCTGCAAGGTGATGCCGAGCCCGAACATAAGAAGCAGCATCGGATTTTTCATGTGCTGATAGAATCCATGAAAATCATTTTTCAGCGTACGCTGACCCGGCGCAAAGTTCCTCGATTTCGGCAGGTAAATAGAGACGAACAGCAGAATAGCCAATCCAAAGGCGCTTAAATAAAAGAATGCATGCTGCCAGGACTGGTACTCCGCGATATAGGCCGTGACGACACGCCCAATCATGCCGCCAAGGGCATTGCTAGAAATATAAAAGGCAGTTGCCAGCGCGCTATGCTTCGCATCGACCTCCTCTGCAATATAGGCAAGTGCGGCGGCAGGGACGCCTGCAAGCATAAATCCCTGTACGAACCGTATCGCCGCAATCATGGGAAAAGAATGGGCAAACGGTATGCAAAGAAAAGTAACGAGAGAAAGAAAAATGGATAGTTTGATGAACAAGACGCGCCCATGCCGGTCAGAAAGGAATCCCAATATAATCAATCCGGCAATCAGTGAGATGGTCGGCAGGGACATCGTCAGGCTAGCCGAAGAAACCGAAACATCGAATTCTTCCGTATATAAAGGAAGGAGGGGCTGTACCGAATACATGACCATAAAAATGAACATTGAGGCCAGTCCCAGGCTCAGCACAATCATCCAATAGGCGCGATTACTCGGTGTATAGCCCTTCATAGATATATTCTCCCTCCTTGTCGTGTGTTATTTTTTCATGAATTCAGGCAGCCACAATGACAATTGCGGCCATAGGACAACAATTACCAGGAAGCCGATCATCAGTACGATGAATGGAATGACTCCCCGTACGACTTCGCCCAGCTTTTCCTTCGCAATACCGCTTACGACAAAGAGATTCAGGCCAACCGGGGGGGTGATCATGCCAAGCTCCATGTTGATTGTCATGATGATGGCGAAGTGAATCAGGTTGATATCAAAATGATAAAGGATTGGCAATAGGATTGGAAGGGTAATAAGGATGATTGATACCGCTTCCAAGAACATGCCCATGATGAAGAACAGGATGTTGACAATGATGATGAATATCCATTTATTCATATCCGATTCGGAAATCCAACTGCCGACCATCTGAGGCACTTGTGCATTCGTCAGGAATAGGCCGAATAAAGAGGCTGCTGCTACAATTAAGAAAATCATTGCTGTGATGTTGATGGATTCTACAATAATAGGGCGCAGGTCTTTCAACTTTAGTTCACGATAAATGAATGCTGAAACGATAAGACCGTAAACGACCGCAATGACGGCGGATTCTGTCGGCGTTACAATCCCTGAATAGATGGAACCTAAAATGATGAAAGGCAATAAAGCCCCCCAGATGGCCTTTAATGACTTTTGTCCACGTTCGGCCATTGTTGCAGGCTGATCGCCCTTGAAGCCGTTGCGTTTTGCGTAAAAAATGGCAGCGACAACTAAAATCCCAGTCAAAGCCAACCCAGGGATAAGACCTGCCATGAAAAGGTCTCCAATGGATTGCTCGGACGTGATTCCATACATGATTAATGGGATGCTAGGTGGAATCAGGATGCCCAATGTCCCACCGGCAGCTACAAGCCCCATGGAATATCGCTTGTCATAGCCTGCAGCCATCATTGCTGGAATCATGATGGAACCGATGGCGGCGGCAGTCGCAGGGGAAGAACCGGAAATCGCCGCAAAAATTGCACATGCCAGGATTGTCACGACAGCAAGCCCTCCCGGCAGATGTCCTACCCAAGAGCGTAAAGCATCGATCAAGTAACGAGAAATGCCACCGCGGGCCATGATGATACCGGCCAATACAAAGCCGGGAATCGCCATCATTGGAAACGAGTCAAGTGCTGTAAACATACGTTGCGGCATCATATTCATATTGAAGTCCGACTGGAACAGCACGAACATCGTAGAAAGTGCCAGGCTGATTGCTACAGGTACACGTAAAAAGAGTAGAATAAAGAAGCTAATTAAGAGGATTAGCATAGTCCCCCTCCTTCCTCCGCAGGATATGGATCAATCTTTCGATGAAACGTAGCAGGAACAGTACACCGGAAATTGGCAGAATCAGATAGACGACCCACATTGGAATGCCGACGTCAAGCGATACCATGCCGGAGCTGAAGCGTGCTTCCACAAGGGTGTAGCCATAGTAGGTGTACATAGCACAAAAGAAGATGCATAAAGCGGTTGAAACGATATTCATGATGAACTTCATTTGATCATTCAAGCGGTCATATAGAATGTCGACCTGGATATGCTGGTTATGCTTCAACGCCATGCCGAAGCCTCCAAATACTCCCCAAATAATTGTATAACGGGCTACTTCCTCCACCCATGCTTTAGGCTCGTTAAAACCGTAGCGCATGACAACCCCGTAAAAAATCAGTGAAACCCCGACGACGAAAAATGTACCCGAGAAAATCTCTTCAGCATACTCCCAAACTTTTTTGAGCGTGGCCATGATGCACATCCTTTCTTTTTTAGATAGAGTAAGTGCCGGCATATAGCCGGCACCTAGTGGATTACTTTTTTAATGCTTCAATGCCTTCGATCAGCTCGGGTGTGATGACGTCCGAGAACTCTTCGTAGACTGGTTGTAGAGCTTCTTTTAATGCGTCACGCTCTTCTTGCGTCATGTCATGGACCTCTACAGTGCCGGAGTTTTTGATGTTTTCGAACGACTTGGCATTTTCTTCGGCAGCCAGTTCATTTGCTAAATCAGTCGCTTCCGTCAATGCTTCTTCAACTGAAGAACGTAAATCCTCCGGAATGGAATCCCAGAATGTTTTGTTTACGAAGATGGCATAGTCAAGACGACCGTGTGCTGTAGTGGAAAGATACTTTTGCACTTCCTGATACTTTTGGGTATCAAAGTTATTGAATGTATTTTCTTGGCCATCTACAGTGCCTTGCTGTAATGCTGCATATGTTTCACCAAATGCGATTGTGGCTGAACCTGCATCCAGCGCGTGGAATTGTGATTCCAGCACTTTTCCAGCCTGTGCACGGAATTTAAGACCCTTGAAATCCTCGACATTCACAAGCGGACGCTTGTTGTTGGAGAAATGCTTGAAGCCGTTCCCCCAGAAGGAAATGCCCATGATGTCATTGGAAGCCAATTGATCAGAATTTAAAATTGTCTGAGCCACTTCGGATTTGAAGAAAGCCTGGACATGCTCGTCATCCTCGAAAAGGAATGGCATGTCGACATATTGCCAGCGCGGGTCGATTTTTACCATCTTTGTAACAGAAGGAGCAATCATGTGAACGTTCCCGGACACTAATGCATCCAGTTCGTCGTTATCACCGTATAACTGGGAAGAAGGATAAACCTCTACCTTTACACGTCCTTCTGTCTTTTCATCCACTAGACGGGCAAACTCGTCAGCTGCTTTTCCTTTTACGGATTCAATCGATGTAACGTGGGAAAACTTAATTACCAAAGGTTTGTCAGTAGTATAATCTTCACTTGAACCGGAAGACTCTGAATCATCTCCTCCGCATGCCGCCAATACCAAAACCATGATGCTGAGCATGGACAACAGTAACCATTTCTTCATGTGAAACCCCCTAAATTTCTATTATTATGTTAAAAGAACGATAGGCTCTTTATAACCAAATACCTTATGAGAATCTGGGCAAAGCTTGGATGAAGCGGATGGGATAACGTACTCTGTAATACTGGTATACGGGCTCGAATGCCTTTTCCCACCTGTACCTTTCTTCTTCGGGAAGTGTATAAATATCTACACATTCGCATTGTCTGATTTCTTCCAGCTTCTTCATATTCAGCTCGTTTACCAAATCCCACTGCCATTGCTGTACTTCCTGTAAAGCGCTTTCTAAAATCTGCTGCACATCAGGCGACAACTCTTGCCAAAAGTCATGATTGAACAAGACCAGATAGCCGAGGTAGCCGTGATTGGAAATCGTTAGATAGTTCTGCAGGGAATAGAGGTTCTTACTCTATATATTGGACAGTGTATTTTCCTGCCCATCGACGCTCCCATTCTTTAATTCCGTAAAGACGGTATTGAAGTCTGTCTTTTTTGAATTGGCACCAACTATTTCAAACTGCTTATGTAGAACGTCACTAGGCATAATCCGCATGTTCATCCCTTCCAGGTCAGACAGGGTATAGATTGCACGGATATTGTTGCTCAGTTGTTTGAACCCGCTGTCCCATATTCCCAGAGAATACAGGTTGTGGGCCTCGAGTTTACTTGCCAGCTCTTTGCCGACCCCGCTTTGAAGATAGTCATGCACTTCATCCAATGTCCGGAAAGCGTAGGGCAGATCGAGCACGGAAATTTCGGGCACAAGATGCGTCAATTTAGATGTAGCAGGGGCAATCATCTGGATATCCCCGCGTGTCAGGGCATCCAACTCCTCGTTATCTTTATAAAGCGTCCCGTTTGAAAAGACCTGGACTTCTATATAACCGTCGCTGCGCTCCTTTACCAGTTCGGCAAACTTCCTCGCCGCCATCCCTTTTGGCGTATCTTCTCCGACGACATGCGAAAAACGGATGACAAGCCGTTCTTCTTCACTAAGCTGTTCATAATCTGTCGGATAGGAATCGTTCGCCTGGCATGCCGATAAGACCAAAAGAAGCAAAAGCAACAGAAGGCGATAGGAGGATAAAATATTCCTTTTCAATTTGACACCTCAGATTAGTAATAGAGATTAATTGAATTTTAAGGGAAATGTAGAAATAAACAATATTATGTCGTTAATGGACATTTTGGTCTTTTTGATATATAACAGTAAGCTATATTGATATATCTGTTGTAAAACAAAAAGCGCCTGATCTATTGGATAGACAGGCGTTTTGGACCGTTATTTTATGGAATAATATTTTGTTGGACGACCGACTGTACCGTACTTCAAATCGATTGTCACTTTTTCCGTGGTTGCAAGGAAATCAAGGTACTTGCGGACGGTTACCCGAGCCATCCCGACGCTCTGCGCCAACTGTTCGGAAGTGACGGGGCCGTCGATTTCCATCAGGCCCTCAAGAATCTGCTTCATCGTCATATCATTAAGCCCCTTTGGTAGCGTAGCTTCGTCTTCCTTGTGGCCGAATATAGTATCGATTTCCTGCTGGGCGTATATACCGCTTGCAGGCTGTTGCCTGACTAGCTGCAGATAATCGTGCAGAGCACGTTGGAAGCGTTCGAAACGGAATGGCTTAATCAAGTAGTCAAAAGCCCCCAGGCGGACAGCCTCCTGGACGGTCGGTGCATCACGTGCGGCCGTAATCATAATGATGTCGGCAGGAATCCTTTCCTTACGGAGACGAAGAAACAACTCCATGCCTGACATGTCCGGCAAAAACATATCTAGTAGAATCAAGTCCGGCTTTACTCGGATAATCTTTTCATAGGCTTCTTTTCCGGTGGACGCTTCCCCTGCAAATACAAACCCCTGCACTTTACTTAAAAAGTTCTTGTTTATATCCAATACCATGGGGTCGTCCTCAACAATTAATACAGAAAGTTTCGTCATATTTTATTCCACCCCCATTTTAATCGTCATTGTTGTACCCATATCCATCACTGAATCAATCAGGATAACTCCTTTGTTTGCTTCGACGAGCTGTTTAATGAGGGCAAGGCCGATTCCCCGTCCTTCATTTATCTTCGTGCTGAATCCGTATTCGAAAATCTTTTGTGGGTTGCCTCGGATTCCACAGCCGCTGTCCTGTACTTCTATGAATAGAAAATGCTTGTCTCCCTGCAGCGTCAAATGTACATCACGTATTTCCTGTTCGAGGCAGGCCTCCATCGCATTATCAAGAAGGTTGCCGATGATGGTGACAAGATCACCGCTGGATAGGCCATTTTTAAAATCCGTCAGCGAGGACGTATCATCAATCGTTAACGAAACTCCGAGTTCCTTGGCACGGGAATGCTTCCCGAGAAGAAGCCCTTGAATGGAATAATCGAAAATTTTATCCCGGAGAGTCTGGATGAGCTCCTCCTCATCGGTTATTTCATCAATGATGAGGCTGAGCGCTTCTTCTTGGCGATTCAACTGAATCAGGCCGGCAATGCTGTGCAAACGGTTCATATATTCGTGCTGTTGGGCACGCAAGGAATCGACAAGCACCTTGATGCCGGTCAGTTCTTCAGCCAAGCTTTGCGCCTCCCGCTGGTTGGTCATCATGAGAAGGTGGCCGACTAGCCGCTCGTGTACATGGATGGGAAAGGTCCTGACTAAATATACCTGGTCATGAAGGAAGAGGGGACGGTAGCTCTCCTGCCTTATCAGCTTCTCCTCGGCAATCCATGTGTTTTTAAATAACTCCTTTAACGTAATGGATGTACCGAAGAAGTGCGTATACTGTCTGCCAAGCCGATTGATGAACGTGATATTATCATGTTCGTCCGTCGCCAGTATCCCGACATCCATTGCCTGCATCATGTTCGAACGTTCTTCCACTATACGGGCAATCTCATAGGGTTCCAGATTCAACGTCTGTCGCTTTAAATGATTTGCTACGAGAATCGACCCTACAAGTCCGATGAATAATCCGCATAGCACAGATACGGCAATATCAAATCGATACTGTAGGATCAGGTGGTACCATTTCGGAGACAGAATGCCTACATTTACGACGCCGACCTGACGCGTGCCATCCACATTCATCACTGGTACGAACGCCCGGATGGAGTAGCCCTGTACACCATATGCCTTGGATAGATATTCATGCTGGGAGAGGGCCTCTGTCTGATCGATGCCTTCATAGACGGAGCCCACCTTGGCCTCGGAAGGGTGGGAGTAGCGGATGCCGTCCATGCTGAAGACGACAATATAATCCACTGCTGTAGCGAGACGTATACGCTCGGCAATCGGCTGGATGGTCTGCAGCCCTTCTGGTGTCCCGACCGTCTGTTGGATTTCCCCATGCTGTGCAACAGTCCGGGCAATCGCCATAGCCCGCGATCCAAATTCCATTTCAAAAGCATCAGAGATATTATGCAGCATGATAAAGCCGCTCGTGAAAACAGAAAACAACACAATGAAAAACGAAAAAATAAACATTTTCAAGCGGAGCGTTATGTTCTTTTTAAATCCTTTTTTCTTAAGAAACATGGATTTCCCCTCATACGTAAATAGCGAAATATTATTCTATATTTTATCATAGTAACCAAAAATATGTATTGTGTTTTGTGGGCAAGCGGAAATGAGAGGGGGGCCGTCTTTCGGTTCCCTCTCATATTGTGGGTACTCACTGTAAAAAAAAGTGATGGAGGCGAACAGGTGTGGTAACTACTCAGATATTCATAAGAAAATTGTCTAACGCTGTTTGGCTTCTTTCATTTATGGTAGCTTACAATAATTCATGTAGGCAGGAACGATTCATTTGGATATCCCATCCACCTAGAGGTAATGAATATGAGTTGTCACCTTTTTTATCTCAACAATCTACCTTATTCTTATCAGAGTAAAAAGCACATGAAATGAAGGGCGGCGACTCCAGCGGGAACAGCGAGACAGCCGAGACCCCGCAGGAGCAAAGCGACGAGGAGGCTTGGCCTCGCCCGCGGAAAGCGTCCGCCCGTAATGGAATGGGCAGTC
>JAZUQF010000434.1:0-5470 GCA_045605545.1 Lysinibacillus sp. | reverse complement strand
CCGCCTCCGCAAAATCCGGGAAGTAGATGAGCTCCTCGATATACTGCTTGTATTTCGGCTCATTGAAAGTCCGCATATGCGGGGCATGCCCGCTGAACACAACTGCAATTTTACGCATGATTCCCATCCTCCTGTAGGCGTGCGTATTCTTCGTGGATCCACTGGAGCAGCTGCTCCCTGGTCCGGTCCGTCGGCTTCTCCTGCATGCGCTGCGCGAACAAATCGCGGCCTGCATGGACGAATATCGTGCCCTTCGTCGTCTTCCTGTCGATGTATGTAATCGGTATTTCCCCGGCCAGCAATAGCAGGACTTCCGCTTCTGCAGGGACCGGTGTATGGGAGCCGCGCGAGAAGAAGCCGGCTACACCTTTGTTGTAGGTCATGTCATCAGGGTTTACACCTGCAAAGATGGGATGTTCTTTCGCGATGGAGATGCGATAGTCTGAATGCTGCTTGATTTTTGCCGGTGTGAAGAGCGGGCAGCCGGGCAGCCAAGGCGTGGCCAGATGTCCTCCCCATACAACAATCTTGCCTTCATTTAAAAAGCCGGCAATCTTCTCTTTATGCTTCTCCATAAAAATCTGATCGATGAAATCATGGACCACAATCGCCTTGAAGCAGGATAGATCCATCTCTGCAAAAGCGTACTGGTCAATGATTGTAAAGTTTTCCGTCATGAACGGACTTGTGCGATTTTCAAGTCCGAACGCATGGCCGGGATCCAAAAATAGAATATCTGTCATCGGGAAGGCCTCCGTTTCATTTTCTGTGCTTCCGTAGCAGGATAAAATATATAGTAAATCTATTAAAAAATCGACCTTTTTGATAACGATAATTATTTTCAATCAAATAAATAGTATTTTTTAATGGAATTTTAAGATAAATTGTTGACTGAATGGATGATTTGATATAAATTGAGAAGGTTAATGAAAATCATTCTCAATTGTGTGGAGTTTTAAATAATGTAAGCGAGGTTGAAAAAGGATGAAGAGCAAATATGCAATATCTGCAGCATTGACTGCACTGCTGTTGGCCGCATGCGGCAATGAAGGGGAAGAATCCGCGGGAAGCAAGGACCTGGAGATGACGGCGGAATCGAAGATGATCATCGATGAATTGGACAGGGAAGTGGAAATCACAGGCACGGACCGCATCGTGATGGGCAGCATCCTGCCTTACTTCTCCACGTGGTTCGTCGCGACGAACTCGACGGAGGAAATCGTCGGCATCCACCCGAATTCCTACAATGCCGCCGCCCATTCCGTATTGAAGGACATTTCGCCTTCCATCATGGATGTATCGACAGGGTTCGTACAGAACGGCGAGGTGAACGTCGAGGAAGTATTGAACCTGGAGCCGGATTTGTACTTCGAGATTGCAAGCGACGAGAAGACGGTCCAGAAGCTTCAGGAAACGGGCGTAACGACGGTCGCTTTGGATCCGACGACTGATTCCCTGGATCCACTTGATACGTTCAAGCGCTGGGTAAAGCTGACGGGTGAGATTACCGGTGTGACGGATCGTCCGGACCAGATCGAGGCCGAAGCGCTGGCCAATCAGAAAATGATTGATGATACGCTACAGGCGGCAGGAATCGAAGACGCCGACAAACCACGCGTCATGGTGCTCCAATACCATGGTGAAGGAGAAATCTCGGTCGCAGGCACGAACATGCACGGCAATCGCTGGCTGAATGCGACAGGCGGCATCGATGTGGCGGCGGAAGCAGGCATCGATGGCATCAAGGCGGTCAATATGGAGCAGATTTATGAAATGAATCCGGATATGATCTTCATCACGAACTTTACGGAGACGCAGCCGGAGGACCTGTACGACAATGTCTTCCAAGGCCAGGACTGGAGCGAAGTGAAGGCGGTGGCCGATAAGAAGGTATACAAAATGCCGCTCGGAATCTATCGCTGGTATCCGCCGAGCGGGGACGGCCCTCTCATGCTGAAATGGATGGCGCAAAAGCTGTATCCGGAGCAGTTTACATATGATATCGGGGAAGAAATCAAGGATTACTACAGCCGCTACTATTCCTATGACCTATCGGACGAGCAGGTGGAGCAGATTCTGAACCCTTCATCCGAAGCGGCGAAATATTAACGGGTGAACCCGTTCCTGCGCATGCAGGATAAATTTAACTAGAAGGTGGCTTATTCATGAAGTCGAAGTTGATCAAAGTATTGCTTTGGACATTGCCACTCATATTAGCGCTCATATCGATTGGTGTCGGCCGCTACCAGGTCGATTTCCTCGTACAAATAAAAATTCTATTATCACAAGTATTGCCGATTGAACAAACTTGGACGAATACGCAGGAGACCGTCGTCATGAACGTGCGGCTTCCCCGTATCATCCTGGCGATGCTGATCGGCGCCGGGCTTTCGATTGCCGGCGCCTCGTTCCAGGGGATGTTCGCCAACCCATTAGTCAGTCCCGACATTCTAGGCGTGGCAGCAGGGGCTGGCTTTGGTGCGTCCATTGGCATTCTGCTTTTTGGTAATAACATTTATACACAACTCTTTGCGCTAATAATGGGGATGCTGGCGATTGGCTTTACATTTTTAATCGGGGGATTCAAGCGGGAAATGCCGGTCTTCATGCTCGTGCTTGCCGGGGTGGTGACGAGTGCGCTGTTCGAGGCGCTCATTTCCCTCGTGAAGTTCATGGCGGACCCGGAAGAAAAGCTGCCATCCATTACATACTGGCTGATGGGAAGCCTCGGTACGGCGAGCTACCGGGACCTGATGATTGCCGGACCGCTGATTTTAATCGGCATCATCATCCTCTACACATTGCGCTGGCGCTTGAACATTCTGTCGCTTTCGGAAGAGGAAGCACGTTCACTGGGGATTTCCGTCACGAAGCTGAAGTGGCTGGTCATCATCGGAGCTACCTTGATTACCGCCTCCTCGGTGGCGATTGCAGGCATCATCGGCTGGGTCGGCCTGATCATCCCGCATATCGCGCGCATGATCGTCGGTAGCAACAACCAGTACGTACTGCCGGCCTCCATTTCAATCGGAGCCATGTACCTTTTGCTGATTGATAATCTGGCCCGCAGCCTGACATCGGCCGAAATTCCCTTGTCGATCCTGACGGCGATCATCGGCGCACCATTCTTTGCGTATCTGCTACGTAAGACAGGAGGTGGCTGGGGATGATTCTGCAGGTGAAGGATGGGAACTACTATTACAAAAAGAAACACCGCAATGATGAAACGAAATTTTTGTACAATAATGATATCAATTTTACCTTGCATCCCGGCGAAATTCTGTCCATCCTAGGTCCGAACGGGGCCGGAAAGACGACGATGCTGAAATGCATGATGGGTCTGCAGAAATGGAAAAAGGGTGAAACGATGCTGGACGGCAGGCCCATTTCCGAAATGCCGGACAAGGAATTGTGGAAAATCATCGGCTATGTGCCACAGGCTTCTAGAATGACGTTCAGCTATTCGATTATCGACCTGGTGACGCTGGGGCGTGCCGTCTATATCGGCGCCTTCCAGCAGCCATCCAAGGAGGACCGCAGGCTGGCACTAGAAGCGCTTGAACTGGTGGGGATTGCCCATTTGGCGGAACAATCGTGCACGGCGGTGAGCGGCGGCGAGCTGCAGCTGGCCCTGATCGCCCGTACACTGGTGGCCGAGCCGAAGATTCTCGTGCTGGACGAGCCTGAATCCCACTTGGATATACACAAACAGAAAATCATCCTGCAGACGATTAAAAGGCTGGTGAAGGAAAAGGGCCTGGCCTGTGTCATCAATACCCACTACGCCAACCACGCCTTCTACTTCGGGGACAAGGTGCTCATGGTGGCCAAGGACCAGCCCGTCATTACCGGGCCTGTATCGGAAATCATGACGGAGCAGAACATCCTCGACTACTTCCATATCGAAGTGAAGCGGCTCCGCCATGAAATCGATGGGCAAGTCTATGAAACGATGATTCCAAAGTATTTCGGGATGGACTATGATGTGAACCTGTAGGGGACTGCCCGTGGATAGGAGAGGCGTCTGGACTTTTTGGGCAGACGCTGCACCTTTTCACCTGTTCGGCAGGGTATCGATATTCCTGTTTGCCTGATTGAAGAAAGCTGTCTTGGATGCCTATCCAGACAGCTTCTTTTGAGGACATAAACCTAGTAAGTTCATGGGTAAACAAATAATTTGATAAAAACATTTTCTTAATATATTATAATCATATAAATTTACTAAGGAATAATTGGGGGTTACATGGCAATGTCATTTGGTCTTTTAACAGGTTTGTTATGTGGCGCTTTATTGGGGTTTGTTATGCAGCGGGGTCGCTTCTGCTTAACAGGCGGATTCCGCGACATGTATATTGCAAAGGATAATCGCATGTTCTATGCGCTTTTGATTGCAATCGCGGTTCAAAGCGTCGGTGTATATACATTGATCAGCCTAGGGGTATTTGAATTTACGACAGGTGCGATTTCATTGCTCGCAGTCATTGCGGGTTCATTTATCTTCGGCATCGGCATCATCTTTGCCGGGGGCTGTGCGACAGGCACGTGGTACCGTGCCGGAGAAGGCTTGATCGGCAGCTGGATTGCGCTTGCCGGCTACATGCTGGTTGCTGCGATGATGCGGACGGGCCCATTGGCGCCGGTTGATGCCGGTCTCAAATCCTATGAGATCGGGAACAACTCGATGGCGGCGACATTCGGGGTTAGCCCATGGGTGCTGGTGTCGATTTTAGTGGCGGTTGTGGCCTTCATCGTCTACCGCGAGCTGAAAAAGCCGAAAGTGAAGATTCCTTCCTTGAAGCCGAAGAAGTCGGGTTTGGCCCATATTCTTTTTGAAAAACGCTGGAATCCGTTCGTCACGGCTGCGGTAATCGGTCTGATTGCTACAATGGCATGGCCATTATCAGTGGCGACAGGGCGCATGGGCGGTCTGGGCATTACAACGCCTTCCGCGAATATCCTGCAGTTCTTTGTAACAGGCGATTTGAGCTTCATCAACTGGGGTGTCTTCCTCGTACTGGGCATCTTCCTGGGCTCGTTGTTTGCAGCAAAGATGTCCGGAGAGTTCCGCTTCCGCATGCCGGATGTAAAAACGGGCATCAACAGTTTTTCAGGCGGTTTGATGATGGGCTTCGGCGCCAGTCTGGCAGGGGGCTGTTCAATCGGGAACGGTCTTGTCATGACGGCAATGATGACGTGGTCCGGATGGATTTCACTTGGATTCATGATTTTAGGTACATGGACGGCTTCCTATTTTGTATTTGTACGTCCAAGAAAAAAAGCGCAGGCTGCTCGTGCAGAAGCAGTGACAGTTTAATGGATTGAAGGAGAGATTGAATATGCAAAAAAAATTAGAAGTAATGGGCATGGTTTGTCCATTCCCATTAGTAGAGGCGAAACAGGCGATTGAGGAAATCAACACGGGCGATGAGCTTGTAGTGGAATTCGACTGTACGCAAGGTACAGAGACGAT
>JAZUQF010000433.1:0-6356 GCA_045605545.1 Lysinibacillus sp. | reverse complement strand
AAAAAGCAATTATTTTCTCAACGCTTAATATAAAAAGTCTATCATTGTCCAAAAGAATGGAATTTATCTTTATCCACAAACATATTCCTTTTTATAAAGAGTTGGTGTGGATATTTTTTTCTTCCAAAAGAATTATCCACATCTCTTATCTACACCTTTTTCACAAACTAATACCTTGTGGATAATCTGAAAACGAATAAACAGGCGTTGTGTGGATAAGTTAGTTAAAGTATTGAAAAACCTAACCTTTTTTGATACGATAAAAATGTTTTCCTTGTGGACTACTGTATTTGGGAAATATTTTATCCACAAATGTTAATAATCTGTGGACAGATTTTTTCACATCATTTGAATAGATTTTATCCACAAGCTGTGACTATGTGAATATAACAGAAAGATAGATAAAAATAAATAGCATCTATTTTTTTTGAGAATATTGTTATGAAGGGACGAAAATAGCTTGGAACATTTAGAGCAGTTATGGAATAACGTCCTGGCAAAAGTTGAACAAAAAATATCAAAACCAAGCTTCGAAACTTGGTTAAAGTCCACAAAGCTCCTTTCACATAAAGGGACAAACGTGACCATCGCCGCGCCGAATTCATTTGCCCGAGATTGGCTGGAGAGCCATTACGTCCATTTGATCACCGGCATTTTGACCGAACTTACAGGCGAAGACTTGTTCATTAAATTTGTTGTTCAAAAAGACCAGGATGCGGACGATTTCGAATTGCCAGCACCGAAAATTCAAGCCAGGGCCTCAGATCAGCATGATATTTCACCAGGAATGCTCAACCCGAAATATACATTTGATACATTTGTCATTGGCTCGGGCAACCGCTTCGCCCATGCAGCTTCACTGGCTGTGGCCGAGGCGCCGGCAAAAGCCTATAATCCATTCTTCATCTATGGGGGAGTAGGATTGGGGAAAACCCACTTGATGCATGCAATCGGCCATTATGTTCTTGAACATAATCCGAATGCAAAAGTGGTGTATTTATCATCGGAAAAATTTACAAATGAATTCATCAATTCCATCAGGGATAATAAAGCGATTGATTTTCGTAATAAATACCGGAACGTCGACGTACTTTTAATTGATGACATTCAATTTTTAGCCGGAAAAGAGTCGACTCAAGAGGAGTTTTTCCATACATTTAATACGCTCCATGAAGAGTCGAAGCAGATTGTGATTTCCAGCGACCGTCCACCTAAAGAAATCCCTACATTGGAGGACCGCCTGCGTTCACGCTTCGAGTGGGGGCTCATCACGGACATCGCCCCGCCGGATTTGGAGACGAGGATTGCAATCTTGCGGAAGAAGGCGAAGGCAGACGATCTGGATATTCCGAATGAAGTAATGCTCTACATCGCCAATCAAATCGATACGAACATCCGGGAATTGGAGGGCGCACTCATCCGGGTCGTCGCCTACTCTTCCCTTGTCAATGAAGAGGTTACACCTGAGCTGGCTGCAGCTGCGTTGAAGGATATCATGCCGAATGCAAAGCCGCGCATGGTTTCCATTTTAGATATTCAAAATGCCGTCGGGGAGCACTACAATATCCGCCTTGAGGATTTTTCAGCGAAAAAGCGGACGAAATCCATCGCGTTCCCCCGCCAGGTCGCCATGTACCTATCACGCGAGCTTACCGACTTCTCGCTTCCTAAAATAGGGGAAGAATTTGGAGGCCGCGACCATACAACGGTCATCCATGCACATGAAAAGATCAACTCCTTGCTGAAGAACGATCAGATATTGCAGCAGGATATCAAGCAGATTCGCAATATGCTCGGCAAATAAGCTGTGGATAAGTGAGGTATTATTCAACAAAGTTATACACAGTCTATCTACATGTGGATAGACTGATTTTATGCGGCGGAAGGGTAGTTATCCACAAATCCACAGCCCCTATTACTATATCTATTAATCTTTTAAAAAAATAAATAATTATATAAGTGAGGTAAGAAGATGAAATTTGAAATAATGCGCGACCACTTGTTGGCCGGCCTGAATGATGTAATGAAGGCAGTTAGCTCCAAGACTACTATCCCGATTTTGACAGGGATTAAAATCGATGTATCCAATGAAGGCCTCAGCTTAACTGGCAGCGATCAGGATATTACAATCCAGACCTTCATTCCCGCTGAAGAAAACGGGGAACAAATCATGACAGTCACAACGACGGGCTCTATTGTTCTACAGGCTCGCATGTTCAATGAAATCGTCCGCAAACTTCCGACAAATGATGTGGAAATCGAAGTGACGAACGGTTTTGCCACGTATATTCGCTCAGGAAAGTCGGAATTCCATCTAATCGGCCAGGATGCTGTTGAATATCCTCTATTGCCGGAAGTATCTGCAGAGCAGCAATTTACCATTCCGGCAGACTTGCTGAAGTCCATCATCCGCGAGACGGTATTTGCTGTAGCAACGTCAGAAAGCCGACCTGTACTAACGGGTGTAAATTGGAATATTCAAGATGATGAATTAATATGCGTAGCGACTGACAGCCACCGTTTAGCAAGAAGAAAGACGAAATTGGAGGAGCTACCTCAAGGGGTATCCAGTGTAGTCATTCCAGGGAAGAGTTTGAACGAGCTGAATAAGATTCTAGAAGATTCTACAAACCCTGTACAAATCGTTATGACGCATCAGCAGGTGCTGTTTAAAGCGAATAATATGCTGTTCTTCTCCCGCCTGCTGGAAGGGAACTATCCTGATACATCCCGTTTGATTCCCGACAGCTATCAAACGAATATTACACTCGATGGAAAATCATTATTACAGGCAATTGACCGTGCCTCGTTATTGGCGCGTGAGGATCGCAATAATGTCGTCCGTTTCGAGACGTTGGAAAACAACACGATTGAGATTTCATCCAATTCACCTGAAATCGGTAAAGTCCAGGAGCAGATTCAGGTGCAGGAGCTAGAAGGGGATGCGCTCAAGATTTCATTCAGTGCAAAATATATGATGGAGGCACTGAAGGCAATCGATGGACAAGATGTCATCATCCAGTTCACGGGAGCGATGCGTCCATTCATCCTACGTTCCATTCATGATGATTCCATCCTTCAGTTGATCCTTCCTGTCCGCACATATTAGGAAGCACAGCATGCCTCTGAAATGGGGCATTTTTTTCAGCTAGGCCAAAGAGTTGTTTCAAATACGATTTGAAGCGGCTCTTTTTTTACTTCTCATCTACTTTTTTGGTATGATAGAAGGATGAAACTTGCTAATCGGAGGATGAAATGATTTGAAGGACATCGTAATTGATACAGAGTTTGTAACGCTGGGCCAGCTGCTGAAAATGACGGATGCAATCAGTTCGGGAGGCATGGCCAAATGGTTTTTGTCTGAAAACGACGTCTATGTAAATGGAGAGGTTGACGACCGCCGCGGACGCAAACTGCGGAATGGGGACGTAGTGAATATCCCGGGGGTCGGCCGTTTCCGGATTGTAGGAGAGACTGAGGCTGAATAATGAACATTGAACGTCTGCAACTGACGAACTACCGCAATTATGAACGCCTTGAATTGGAATTTTCTCCTAAAATAAATGTGTTCATTGGAGAAAATGCGCAAGGCAAAACAAACGTCATGGAATCAATCTATGTATTGGCAATGGCGAAATCCCACCGTACATCCAACGATAAAGAATTGATACGTTGGGAGCAAGACTATGGTAAAATAGAAGGTGTTGTGCAAAAGCGGTACGGCCCCGTCCCCATTGAATTGACCGTATCCAAAAAGGGGAAAAAAGGGAAAGTAAATCACTTGGAACAATCCCGTCTCAGTGAGTATGTCGGCCAAATGAATGTGGTCATGTTCGCCCCGGAAGATTTGAATGTCGTAAAGGGGAGCCCGCAGATCAGACGCCGGTTCATCGACATGGAGATCGGCCAGATATCACCGGTCTACCTACATGACCTGTTGACCTTCCAGAAGGTCCTGAAGCAGCGGAACCATTATTTGAAGGCGAATCAGGGGAGGGCTGCCCTGGCAAATGATATGATGCTCGATGTGTACACGGAGCAGTACATCCAGGCGGCAGTCAAAATCATACGGAAGCGATATGAGTTCATGGAGCTGCTGCAGGCATGGGCCGAGCCTATCCATGCAGGCATCTCACAAGGAAAAGAGGAACTCGTCATCAAATACCGGGCCGTAAGCGGCATGGAACCGGACTGGACGGCAGCAGAGATGGCCACCCATCTTGAAGGAAAGCTGGCCGATGCCAGACAGAGGGAAATAGAGCGAGGTGTCACCCTCGTCGGGCCGCATCGTGACGATCTGCAGTTCTTTGTGAATGGCTATGATGTACAGGTATATGGCTCACAGGGCCAGCAGCGGACAACCGCCCTGTCGCTGAAGCTTGCGGAGATTGAACTGATCAAGCAGGAGACGAAGGAGGCGCCCATCTTGCTGTTGGACGATGTCTTGTCTGAATTGGATGACTACCGGCAGTCACATCTGCTGAATACGATACAGGGGGCAGTCCAGACATTCGTTACGACGACGAGCGTGGATGGGATACACCATGAAACCATCCGGAGCGCGAAGATGTTCCACGTGAAACAAGGGGCTATCGAATAATATTTTTTTTGGGGGCAGAATGCCTGTCATATAGATGCATACTGAGGTTACGAAAGAGTAGGTGAACAAGGTGGCTTTAGAGGAAAATAAAGTGCAGCAGAATTACGATGCTGATCAAATACAGGTTTTAGAAGGCTTGGAGGCGGTCCGAAAACGTCCGGGGATGTATATTGGTTCTACATCTTCAAAAGGGTTGCACCATCTTGTATGGGAGATCGTCGATAATAGTATCGATGAGGCGCTGGCTGGATTCTGTACGGATATTACCGTGGCGATCGAGCCGGATAACTGGATCCGTGTAGAGGACAACGGACGCGGGATTCCAGTAAGCATTCAGGAAAAGATGGGGCTGCCTGCTGTGGAAGTCATCATGACGGTCCTGCATGCGGGTGGTAAATTCGGCGGCGGCGGCTACAAGGTATCAGGTGGCCTCCACGGTGTAGGCGCCTCTGTAGTGAACGCACTCTCCATTGCTACAGAAGTATATGTAAAGCGTGATGGACATATTCACTCGATTAAGTTTGAACGCGGGCAAACAATCCAGCCCCTGCAGGTCATCGGGGACTCCGATGAGACAGGGACAACGACGCGCTTCAAGGCGGACGCCGAAATCTTCCGTGAAACGACGGAATACGAATATGATATTCTAGCGACGCGCTGCCGGGAGCTTGCATATCTGAACCGCGGCATCCGCATCATCATCCGTGATGAGCGGGAAGAGGAAGTGCGTGAGAATGTATTCCACTATGAGGGCGGCATCCGTTCCTATGTGGAGCACTTGAACGCCAACAAAGAGCCGATCCACGAACCAATCGATGTGTTTGGCGAGAAAGATGGCATTTCCATCGAAATTGCGATGCAGTACAATTCAGGCTTCAGTTCGACGATCATGTCATTCGCCAATAACATCAATACGTACGAGGGCGGAACGCATGAATCCGGCTTTAAAACGGCTTTGACGCGTGTCATTAATGACTACGCCCGCAAAGCGAACCTGATTAAAGAGAATGATGCGAATCTGACAGGGGAGGATGTCCGTGAAGGATTGACAGCAATCGTATCGGTAAAACATCCAGACCCGCAATTTGAGGGGCAGACGAAGACGAAGCTCGGCAACTCGGAAGTCAGCCAGATTACAAATCAGCTGTTTGCCGAAGGATTTGAACGCTTCCTGCTTGAAAACCCTTCAGTCGCCCGCCAAATTGTTGAAAAGGGCACAATGGCTGCCCGTGCGCGTGTGGCCGCCAAAAAGGCGCGTGAATTCACACGCCGCAAATCGGCGCTGGAGGTCTCCAGCCTTCCAGGGAAGCTGGCAGACTGTTCTTCAACAAACCCTGAAGAATGCGAAATCTATATTGTAGAGGGTGACTCTGCCGGTGGTTCCGCAAAATCAGGGCGCGACCGTCACTTCCAGGCGATTCTTCCTTTACGAGGGAAGATTCTGAACGTCGAAAAGGCGCGCCTTGACCGGATTCTATCGAATGCGGAGATCCGTGCGATGATCACTGCGTTCGGTACAGGCATCGGCGAGGAATTCGATTTGAATAAAGCGCGCTACCATAAAATCATCATCATGACCGATGCAGACGTGGATGGTGCGCATATCCGCGTGCTATTGCTGACATTCTTCTTCCGCTTCATGCGGCCATTGATCGAGGCCGGCTATGTCTATGCAGCGAAGCCGCCGCTTTATCAAGTAAAGCAAGGGAAGCATGTGGAATACTGCTATTCGGATGAAGAGCTTGAGCAAATCCTG
>JAZUQF010000432.1:0-2359 GCA_045605545.1 Lysinibacillus sp. | reverse complement strand
CGCTCGATCACCTCAAGAATCTGCTCTTTTGCTGCGGTAGCCGCTTCCTTCTCAAAAACGAATTCTCCTAAATTATCGACCGTACAGGAAATGCCGTGCCGGTTCAGCTCCTTGATACTCTCAATTGCCTCGTCTAAATTTGTCCCTGCAACGACAGTTTGCGCCCCTAGTCGCAGACCGTAGCGCTGTGCTGCGTGATTCAGCGTTCTATTCTCTGATAAGTAAATAAAAAAGTCCTTCAACGCCATTTTTCTTCCTCCATATACAAGAAAATGTAAATCTAGAAGTGAGTATATGACAAAAAAATGAAAAAGGAAATCACATTTTTTAGAATCATTGCGCTTTCTAACTAGAAAACGAGTATTTGTAAGGGGTTTCAGGTCGAAAAAACTTATTTGGTCCTCATTGATATGCTGTTGTCAAGGGGAGGGGGCAAAAAAATATTGCATAAAAAGCCCGGCGACGATGGCCGGGCTGGAGGGTTTATTTTTTTCTGAGGCGGTATTGGAGACTTTGGCGGTGCATGCCGAGCGTGCGTGCGGTCTGTGAGATGTTGCCGTCATGCAGCTCGAGCGCCCTTGTAATGTAGTAATCCTCGACTTCGCGCATATATTCATCAAGAGGGCGCAGGTCCTGCTTTTTGCGGAAGGCGAACATGCCTGTATCGCCGTCCTCCAGCAGTGTCTGCTGCTTCGTCTTCCACTTGAAGTAGGCAGGGAGCATGTGCATCTCCACATATTCCTCGGTTGTGAGAAGGCTGCTGATGTCGTCGAGCAGGACCTCAAGCTCCTTCAGGTTCCCGGGCCAATCATAGCTCATGAAAAGCTCCTGCACTTTCGGGGCGAGCCCTTTTACATTTATACCGAAATTCATGCGCCGGCGTGTGAAATAGTCCTCGACGAACGGCATGATATCCTCGCGCCGCTCGCGGAGGGCCGGTACCTGGATGGTCAGGTTCGAAAACAGGTAGTACAGGTTCTTCGAGAGCCGGCCCTGCTGGATCAGGTCGATGGGGTCGGTGCCGATGCTCGCGATGAACACATGGTTGCGGTCTGCATGGGCAGTCAGCAGCTCCGTGATGCGCTCCTGTGCATCCATCGACAGATATTCGATGCGCTCTGCAAAGAACGTCTGGTTGTGGTTTCCGGCGATGTATTTTTCAATCTGCCGGATTAACGGCTCTTCATTGCGGCGGCAGATCAATGGGATGAAGCGCTCGTTCGGCTCCTGCAATTCATGATGGATGCCCTCTGCAATCATATCTTTACCCGTACCGGACTCACCAATCAGCATGACGGGAATCCGGCCCATAGCGGCGATTTTCGCCTGCTGGATGACCTGCTTCATCGAGCGTGAAACAGCCGTAATGATATCGAACGTCAGGGGCGCACCGTAGCGGCTCAGCGGACGGTCCATTAGAAATTCCTGCTGTGTGATGTCGCGCGCAAACTGGACGGCGATGCACTTTCCGCTTTTTGTGATGAACGGACGGTAGTCGCTGATTGTCGAAATCTCCTCGCCGTTGTGATTCCAAAAGGTATGCTTCACGCGGAGGACAGGTTCCCTTGTAGAGATGACCTGATGCAGAAGGTCCTGCTCCAGGTCGACATCGAGCAGTTCGGATGCAAGGCGCTGCTGCTCCTCAATTTCAGAGAGTCCGTTCATCTCGCGCATTTTTTTATTGTAGAAGAGGATCTGGCCTGACTCGTCGATGGCGCATATTCCAGTATCGATTTGCTCCCCCATGAATCTATATAATTCAATCAATTCTTCTTTATCCATAAAACAATCCCGCTCCTTCATTTGCTCCAGTCCATTCTAACATGTTAAAAACCTATTTTTTAGAATTATGTAAAAAAATGTTGCTTTAAGCAATCGAGTATTGCAGAATGTAAGTATATAAATCTGGTATATGCAAAGTAATTTTGCATACTTTCCAGTTACAAGGAGGATACGTATGATTCCATACAAACATGAGCCATTTACGGATTTTTCGGTCGAGAAAAATAAGCAGGACTATTTGGATGCATTGAAAAAGGTGGAAGCGGAGCTTGGCGGAGACTTCCCATTGATCATTGGTGGACAGCGTATTACGACGGAAGAAAAAATCGAGTCCTATAATCCGGCCGACAAAAAGCAGCTGATCGGACGCGTATCGAAGGCGGACCGGGAGCTGGCAGAGCAGGCGATGCAGGCGGCTGAAAAGGCGTTCAAAACGTGGAAGAAGGTGAAGCCTGAAATCCGTGCGGACGTTCTGTTCAAGGCAGCGGCCATCATTCGCCGCCGCAAGCATGAATTCTCTGCACTGATGACAAAGGAGGCGGGGAAGCCTTGGAATGAAGCAGATGCAGATACAGCA